>NZ_JBNCAQ010000004.1:0-340628 GCF_049808595.1 Streptomyces aurantiaciflavus
CGGCCGCCGCGCGGGCCGCCGGGCCGCCGAGGGCGGCGGCCGCGGCGAGGACGAGGGCGGGCCGGATCGCCTTGCCCGCGTTGCCCGCGGCCGGTGTGCCGTCCGCGTGCTCCCAGCCGAAGTGGTAGAGCGCGATCCGGCGCATCGAGCCGGGCAGCGAGTCGAGGGCCGCGCGCAGCGCCGGGTCCACCGACGCGCGGGCGTCCTCCAGGATCGCCGCCGCCTCCTGCCCGTCGAACGCTCCCGGCCCGCTTCGGGCCCCCACGGGCCCCCGCCTGTCGCGGGTCTTCGCGGAGTGCGGCCTGGTCTCCGCCACGAAATCGGTCATGGAGTCCCCCTCGCAGGGTCCGCGGGCGGTGGCGGATGCGCTGCCACCCGGCGCGTACGCCCTGGCTGTACCCGCTCCGGCGGGCGGGGACACGGCGTGCGCACGGGCGAGGTCACCGCCAGCGGCCGATCTCGACGTTCTCCAGGACGCCCAGCGCGTCCGGTACCAGCACGGCGGCCGAGTAGTAGGCCGTGACCAGGTACTTGATGATGGCTTGTTCGTTGATGCCCATGAACCGCACGGACAGACTCGGCTCGATCTCGTCCGGGATGCCGGACTGGCGCAGGCCGATGACGCCCTGGTCCTGCTCGCCGAGACGCATCGCGATGATCGAGCTGGTGCGGGCCTCGGTGACCGGGATCTTGTTGCACGGGTAGATCGGCACTCCGCGCCAGGTGGGGATCCGGTTGCCGCCGACGTCGATCGTCTCGGGGACGAGCCCGCGCTTGTTGAGCTCGCGGCCGAACGCGGAGATCGCGCGCGGGTGGGCGAGGAACAGCTTGGTGCCGCGGCGCCTGCTGAGCAGCTCGTCCATGTCGTCGGGGCTGGGCACGCCGTCGTGCGGCTGGATCCGCTGGTCGTACTCGCAGTTGTGGAGGAGTCCGAACTCGCGGTTGTTGACCAGCTCGTGCTCCTGGCGCTCCTTCAGCGCCTCGACCGTCAGCCGCAGCTGCTGCTCGGTCTGGTTCATCGGCTGGTTGTAGAGGTCGGCCACCCGCGTGTGGATGCGCAACACGGTCTGGGCGATGCTCAGTTCGTACTCGCGCGGCCGCGCGTCGTAGTCGACGAACGTGTGCGGGATGTCCGGCTCGCCGGCGTGGCCCGCGGCCAGGTCGACGGCCTTCTCGCCGTACTTGTTGGTGCGCTGGTGGGGAATGGCGCGCTGGCGCTGGATGTGCGCGCGCAGGGAGTCGGCGCGTTCCGCGACCTGTTCGAAGTCCTGGCGGGACAGGATCAGCACCGTGCTGGCCGTGTGGGCGCGGGCGGTGTACTCCCAGATGCAGTCCCCGTCGAGGAGCGCCTGGTCGCCGAAGTAGGCGCCGTCGGCGAGGACCCCGAGGACCTGGTCGTCGCCGTAGGGGCCGGTGCCGACCTTCTCGACCCTGCCGTGCGCCAGCAGGTAGACCGAGTCGGTCCGGCTGCCGAAGGAGGCGATGACCTCGCCCGGGGCGTACTCCCGCTGGCTGCAGCGCTGGGCCAGCTCGGAGAGCACCTCCTCGTCGTCGTACGAGCGCAGCGCGGGCAGTTCGCCCAGCTCGGCGGGGATGACCTCGACGCGGTCACCGGTCTTGACGAACGTGATCCGGCCGTCGCCGATCGCGTACGTCAGCCGCCGGTTCACCCGGTACGTGCCGCCCTGCACGTCCACCCAGGGCAGCATCCGCAGCAGCCAGCGGGAGCTGATCTCCTGCATCTGCGGTGCGGACTTGGTCGTGGTGGCCAGGTTCCGCGCGGCCGCGGTGCCGAGACTCTGCTGCGGCTTGACCTGCCCGGTGCGGACCTCTTCGCCTACCGACATAGAGAATTGCCCTCCCAGTCATGCACAGGCGCCGTACTGCGCCGACGCACTGTTCTCGCGGACAAGCCTTCCATCACTCAACGTGCTCGCACCATTACACGAACGAGCGGGAATGGATCATCGCCGGTCTGGGCAGAGCGTGCTTTCGCACCGAACGGTGTTCGACAATGGCCTGGTGACCGGCCCCGCCCGCTTCGATCCCGCCGCCCTGCGCCCCCGGCTCCCCTCCCCTCTCCAGGAGGTGTCCGACGACCGGTTCGCCCGGCACGGCGTTCGGCTGCTGCTGAAGCGGGACGACCTGATCCACCCGGACCTGATCGGCAACAAGTGGCGCAAGCTGGTGCCGAACCTGGAGGCGGCGGCCGGCCGGCCGGTCGTGACCTTCGGCGGCGCCTACTCCAACCATCTGCGGGCCACGGCCGCCGCCGGGCGCCTCCTCGGCCTCACCACCGTGGGCGTGGTGCGCGGCGACGAGCTCGCCGACCGGCCGCTGAACCCCTCCCTGGCCCGTTGTGCGGCCGACGGGATGCGGCTGCACTTCGTCGACCGGTCGACCTACCGCGGCAAGACCCACCCCGACACCCTCGCGGCCGTCCTGCGCGCGGCCGGCGCCGAGGACGCGTACGTCGTCCCCGAGGGCGGCAGCAACGCGGTGGCCGTGCGCGGCTGCCGGGCGCTCGGCGAGGAGCTCCGCGACCATGCCGACGTCGTCGCCCTCGCCTGCGGCACCGGCGGCACCCTCGCGGGCCTCGCCGCCGGCCTGGGCCCCGGCCGGCGGGCTCTCGGGATACCGGTCCTGAAGGGCGGGTTCCTGACCGCCGAGACACGGGCACTGCAGACGGAGGCCTTCGGCGGCCCTCGCGGCGACTGGCACCTCGACGAACGCTTCCACTTCGGCGGCTACGCCCGCACTACCCCCGCCCTCGACGCCTTCGCCGAGGACTTCGGGAAGCGCCACGGACTGCCCGTCGAGCGTCTCTATGTCGCCAAGTTGCTGTACGCACTTGTCGCTCTCGCCGACGAGGGCGCCTTCCCGTGCGGCACGCGCCTCGCGGCGGTGGTGACGGGGGCGCCGTTCGTCGGCTGAGGCTCGTCGGCGAAGGGTCGTGGCGAGGTGCTCGACGAGCACCGGCGCGCACGGGGCCGTCGCGGTGCGCGTGCAGCGGACGCCGCACGGCGGAGGCTGCCGCACGCGCGCGTGCGGAACAGCGGACCTCGCCAACGTCTGGCCCGGCACGCACGCGCGCGTGTGGAACAACGGCGCGTGCGCCCCGAGCCGCGTCGGCCCGGCGGCCGGTCGCCGGTGCCCCTACCCCGCCTCCCGGTAGGCCGCCGCCTCCTCCAGGTCCAGTCTGCGCAGCAGTACGCGGAGCATTTCGTCGTCGATGTAGCGGCCGTCGCGCAGGCGGACGAAGACCTCGCGTTCGGCGCCGATCATCTCGCGGGACAGGCGGCGGTAGGTGTCGTCGACGGTTTCCCCGGTGACCGGGTTGGTCTGGCCGAGGCGTTCCCAGACGGCGTTGCGGCGGCGCTCCAGGACGTCGCGGAGGCGGTCGGCGAGGGGTGGGGGCAGGGCGTTGCGTTCGTCGGCGAGGAGGGCGTCGAGGCGCTCCTCGGCGACCCGGGAGGCCTGCGCCTGGGCGTTGGCCTCGGCGAGCGTCGCGGCCTGCGGGTCGGGGCCGGGGAACTTCAGCAGGCGGATCAGCGGGGGCAGGGTCAGGCCCTGGACGACCAGCGTGCCGATGACCGTGGTGAAGGTGAGGAAGAGGATGAGGTTGCGGTGCGGGAAGGGCGCGTCGCCGTGGTCGGCGGTGAGCGGGATGGAGAAGGCGATGGCGAGCGAGACCACGCCCCGCATGCCGGCCCAGGCGATGACGATCGGCCCCCGCCAGGTCGGGTTGTCCTCGCGCTCACGGATGCGGGCCCACAGCAGCCGCGGCAGGAAGGTCGCCGGGTACACCCACAGGAAGCGGGCCGCGACGACCACGAGGAAGAGGGCGACGGCGTACCAGGCGGCCGCCGCGCCCTCGTAGGCGCCGAGGCCCTTCAGGACGACCGGGAGTTGCAGGCCGATCAGGGCGAAGACCGCCGACTCCAGGACGAAGGCGACCATCTTCCACACTGCCTCCTCCTGGAGACGGGTGGCGAAGTCGACCTCCCACGCGCGGTGGCCGAGGTAGAGGGCGACGACGACCACGGCGATGACGCCGGAGGCGTGGAACTGTTCGGCGGCCGAGTAGGCGACGAACGGGATGAGCAGGGAGAGCGTGTTCTGGAGCAGGGGCTCCTTGAGATGCGTGCGCAGCCAGTGGAGCGGGGCCATGAGGATCAGACCGACGGCCACGCCGCCCACCGCCGCCAGCAGGAACTCCTCTATGCCGCCCGCCCAGGACGCGCCCTCGCCGACCACGACCGCGAGGGCCACCTTGTAGGCGGTGATCGCGGTGGCGTCGTTCAGGAGGGACTCGCCCTGGAGGATCGTGGTGATCCTCGACGGCAGTCCGACCCGGCGTGCCACCGCCGTCGCCGCGACCGCGTCCGGCGGCGCCACCACCGCGCCCAGCACCAGCGCCGCGGTCAGCGGGAGTCCGGGAACGAGCAGGTAGGCGGCCCAGCCGACGACGACGGTCGCGAAGAGCACGTACCCGACCGACAGCAGCGCCACGGGCCGCACCTGGGCGCGCAGGTCGAGGTAGGAGCTGTCGGTGGCCGACGTGTACAGCAGCGGGGGCAGCAGGAGGGGCAGGACGACGTCGGGGTCGAGGGTGTAGTCCGGGACGCCGGGGACGTACGAGACGGCCAGGCCGACGGCGACCAGGAGCAGCGGGGCGGGCACCGGGGTGCGCCGGGCGGCCGCCGCTATCGCCGCACTGCCCGCCACCAGCAACAGCAGTGGCATCACGTCCATGTCCCGCCCGCCCTCGTTTTTCCGCGCGGGCGTCCGCACGCCCGTCGTAACCTGGCCATCATGAAACAGTGCACGCACGCCGACGCGCTGCCGCACCCCGATCCGGATCCGCTCAGCGAGACCTGTACGGAATGCCTTCGGGACGGCACCCACCCGGTGCAGCTGCGGTTGTGTCTGACGTGCGGCCACGTCGGCTGCTGCGACTCCTCGCCGGGACGGCACGCCACGGAGCACCACAAGAACTCGGGCCACCCTGTCATGCGGACCTTCGAACCCGGGGAGAGCTGGCGCTGGTGCTTCGTCGACCACGTCCTCGTATGAGGAGGTCCGAGGACGGGCCGCTCGTCCAGCGGGTACGGTTCGAGCATCTGGCGCCTGGGTACGTCAACCCGGCGCGCCCTGTTCCTTTTGAGGCTCGCAAACCCCTAGACACGGAGCGTATTCACAGTTTTACTGTGAGTGACGCCAGGGGGTTGGGGTCCCGGGGACAGGACACTTGAGAGCGCGATAGCGTCACCGCTGCACCACACACGCGTTACCCCGGGGGGCGACCCTCGGCCCCGAAAAGCTTGTACCACCTTGGAGGTGAGGGTGTCCCAGATCGCAGGCGAGCCCGCGACCCAGGACTTCGTGGAAGTCCGGCTGCCGGCTGCGGGTGCCTACCTGTCGGTGCTGCGGACGGCCACGGCCGGCCTCGCGGCCCGTTTGGACTTCACCCTGGACGAGATCGAGGACCTGCGCATCGCGGTGGACGAGGCCTGCGCGATCCTGCTCCAGCAGGCCGTGCCGGGCTCGGTGCTCAGCTGTGTCTTCCGCCTGGTCGACGACTCGCTGGAGGTCACCGTCTCGGCGCCGACCACGGACGGCCACGCACCCTCGCGGGACACCTTCGCCTGGACCGTGCTGTCCGCCCTCGCGGGCAAGGTCTCCTCCGCCGTGGACAAGGACAAAACCGTTTCGATCAGCCTCTACAAACAGCGCGGCGCGGGACCCGGGCCGGCGTGAGGAACGGGGACGGGCCGGTGCGGGACGAAGAGCGCGGCACACGAGAGCTGTCGGCCGAGGGCGCCGGGAATCCAGTCTCTCCGGGCGGTTCCCGACACATGGCGGACGGCATCGACGGCATTCCCGAGCAGGCTCGGCCGCATCCGGAGGACGACTCGGCCTCCGTGGAGGCCGGCTTGCCGGACAGTGCCGCGCAGGACTCGCCTCGGGAGAGGCGGATCGGGGGTACCCCCGGCCGGGCTGAGGTGAAGGCTCGACAGAGGGCGACGGGCGGGACGATGAGCGAGCACGAGCGAGACGACGACCAGGGCGTGCCGGGCACGCGGCACGAGCCTCAGGACCGCGCGCCTCGCGACCGCGAGCCGCAGGACCGCAGCGGGGCGCGGGCGATGTTCGTCGAGCTGCGCACGCTGCAGGAGGGCAGCCCGGAGTACGCGGAGCTGCGCAACAAGCTCGTCCGGATGCATCTGCCGCTCGTCGAGCACCTCGCGCGCCGCTTCCGCAACCGTGGCGAGCCGCTGGACGACCTGACCCAGGTCGCCACCATCGGCCTGATCAAGTCCGTCGACCGCTTCGACCCGGACCGCGGGGTGGAGTTCTCCACGTACGCGACTCCGACGGTCGTCGGCGAGATCAAGCGGCACTTCCGCGACAAGGGCTGGGCGGTGCGGGTGCCGCGCAGACTGCAGGAGCTGCGGCTGGCGCTGACGACGGCGACGGCCGAGCTGTCGCAGCTGCACGGCCGCTCCCCCACCGTCCATGAGCTCGCCGAGAAGCTGTCGATCTCGGAGGAGGAGGTCCTGGAGGGCCTGGAGTCGGCCAACGCGTACTCCACGCTGTCGCTGGACGTCCCCGACACCGACGACGAGTCGCCGGCCGTGGCGGACACCCTCGGCGCCGAGGACGAGGCGCTGGAGGGCGTGGAGTACCGCGAGTCCCTCAAGCCGCTGCTCGAGGACCTCCCGCCGCGCGAGAAGCGGATCCTGCTGCTGCGGTTCTTCGGCAACATGACCCAGTCGCAGATCGCGCAGGAGGTCGGCATCTCACAGATGCACGTCTCGCGCCTGCTGGCGCGGACGCTGGCACAGCTGCGGGAGAAGCTGCTCGTCGAGGAGTGACGATCACCTTCGGGTGGCGACGGCTACGTCCGAGAGCGATGGCTGCGTTCTGGCAGTGAGGGCTGCGTCGGGCAGTAAGGGCTACGTTCGGGCAGTGGGGGCGTGTCCGGGAGCGCCCACAACATCTTGGCGCCGGGGTCGGGGTTTGCGGGCCCCCGGATCCCGAGGGCGCGGGTCGTCTCGGCGTTGACGAGCAGGACCAGCGCGGTGACGGCGACGACCGCGAGCGCGATCCCGGCCGGGATCGCCATGCTGTCGGCCTGCAGCAGGTTGTAGGCGACGGGCAGCGCCAGGATCTGGGTGATGACGGCCGGGCCCCGGCTCCAGCCGCGGCGGCCCAGGAGTCCGCGGGCGGCCAGCAGCGGGAGCAGCGCGAGCACCATCAGCGTCACCCCGCCGGTGATGGCCTGCTGCCGGTCGTCGGGGTCGCCGGTGATCCCGAGCACGAGCACCCACACCCCGCCGACGAGCAGCGCCAGCCCCTCCAGGGCGGTGAGCCCGGCGGCGTACGTCAGACGACGCGGGCGCGGGCCTGCGGTTTCCTGGGCGACGGGGTTCTGCTCACTGCTCACCCCTGAAGGGTAGCCCTCGCACCGGGCCCGCTTCCGGGCACCCGCAGGGGCGTGCGAGCGGCGGCGCACAGGCGCCGTGGCGAGGCTCACGGGGCGATGTCTTACCTGATCCCTACTCGGCCTGTGCCCTGGTACCACCCAGTAGGTACGCTGCCATGCATGCGTGCACTTCTCGTGGTCAATCCGGCAGCAACCACTACGAGTGCACGGACGCGTGACGTGCTCATCCACGCGCTCGCGAGTGAGATGAAGCTCGAGGCGGTCACCACCGAGTACCGGGGGCACGCGCGTGATCTGGGGCGGCAGGCGGCGCAGAGCGAGGACATAGACCTGGTCGTCGCCCTCGGCGGCGACGGGACGATCAACGAGGTCGTCAACGGGCTGCTGCACGCCGGGCCCGACCCCGAGCGCCTGCCCGGTCTCGCCGTGGTCCCCGGCGGCTCCACCAACGTCTTCGCCCGCGCCCTGGGCCTGCCCAACGACCCCGTCGAGGCCACCGGCGCCCTGCTGGACGCGCTGCGTGAGGGCAGTGAGCGTACGGTCGGGCTCGGCCTGACCTCGGGCACCCCGGGCACGGAGGACGAGGCCGTTCCCTCGCGGTGGTTCACCTTCAACGCCGGGCTCGGCTTCGACGCGGGCGTGGTCGGCCGGGTCGAGCAGCACCGCGAGCGGGGCAAGAAATCCACACACGCTCTTTACGTCCGCCAGGCCGTGCGCCAGCTGCTCGGTGAGCCGCAGCGCCGGCACGGGTCGATCACCCTGGAGCGGCCGGAGGCCGAGCCGGTGACCGATTTGGTGCTGTCCATCGTCTGCAACACGGCTCCGTGGACCTATCTGGGCAATCGCCCGGTGTACGCGTCGCCTAAGGCGTCGTTCGATACCGCGCTCGACGTATTCGGTCTGAGCCGCCTGTCCACGGCCGCGGTTGTCCGGTATGGCACCCAGTTGCTCACTTCGTCCCCCGAGCGGGGCCCCCACGGCAAGCACGCCGTCTCACTGCACGACCTGGACCAGTTCACCTTGCATTCGAAGGTCCCCTTGCCCCTCCAGATGGACGGTGACCACCTGGGGCTGCGTACCAGCGTGACGTTCACAGGCGTACGCCGTGCACTGCGTGTGATTGTGTGAGCAGAAGGGGCTAAAGTCCTTTCACTCGAACGTTTAGGCCAGGATCCACCCCATGGAAGTACGGCTGTGACCTAGTCGACACCGAGGAATCAGAAAAAACTTTCCGGAAGGGGTTGTATCCGCCGCTGAGGTTTGCGAGTCTCTACGTGGCGATCGGGACAGCCCGCAACACCGGCATCCGCTGATCACCGGAACCCCTCTTCAAACACCAGGACCGCGCCAGGAAACCTGGCTGGTGACCCTTCACTTGTTGAGGGATTCGTGAAAGCGTTCACATTCACAAGCAACCTGCACGTAATACCAAGGAGAGGTAGCAGCCATGGACTGGCGTCACAACGCCGTTTGCCGCGAGGAAGACCCCGAGCTCTTCTTCCCCATCGGCAACACCGGTCCTGCGCTGCTGCAGATCGAGGAAGCCAAGGCCGTCTGCCGTCGCTGCCCGGTTATGGAGCAGTGTCTGCAGTGGGCGCTCGAGTCCGGCCAGGACTCCGGCGTCTGGGGTGGTCTCAGCGAGGACGAGCGCCGCGCCATGAAGCGCCGCGCCGCCCGCAACCGGGCCCGTCAGGCCTCCGCCTGACAACACCCGCCCCGCACACAGCCTGAGCTTGGCGGCGCGTACAGCGAGTACGCATCTCCCGCCCCCGAGCCGCAGCGCGCAGTACCCCCGATGCGCAGCAATTGCTGGCAACGAGCATGTTGAGCCCCGGACCCCTGAACGGTCCGGGGCTTCTTGCTGTGCGCGACCGCCGGCGCCGCCCCGGCACTCGCCCCACCGCCCGCAACCGGGCCTACTTCTGCGCGCGCACCGGGAGGTCCAGGATCACCTGCGTGCCGCGCTCCGGCGCCGGGACCATGTCGAAGGTCCCCCCCAACTCCCCCTCCACCAGCGTCCTTACGATCTGCAGGCCGAGGTTGCCGGAGGTGTGCGGGTCGAAGCCGGCGGGCAGGCCGACACCGTCGTCCTGGACGGTGACCAGCAGGCGGGCCTCCTTGGTGGTGCCGCCACGCACCGCGGAGACCTCGACCGTGCCGGTGTCGCCCTCACGGAAGCCGTGTTCCAGGGCGTTCTGGAGGATCTCGGTCAGCACCATGGACAGCGGGGTGGCGACCTCGGCGTCCAGGATGCCGAAACGCCCGGTGCGCCGGCCGGTGACCTTGCCCGGGGAGATCTCGGCGACCATCGCGAGGACCCGGTCGGCGATCTCGTCGAACTCCACCCGCTCGTCCAGGTTCTGGGACAGCGTCTCATGGACGATGGCGATGGAGCCGACGCGGCGGACCGCCTCCTCCAGGGCCTCCCTGCCCCGCTCGGACTCGATACGGCGGGCCTGAAGGCGCAGCAGGGCGGCCACCGTCTGGAGGTTGTTCTTCACCCGGTGGTGGATCTCCCGGATGGTCGCGTCCTTGGTGATCAACTCGCGTTCGCGGCGCCGCAGTTCGGTGACGTCCCGGAGCAGGACGAGCGAGCCGATACGGGTGCCCTTGGGCTTGAGCGGAATCGCCCGGAACTGGATGACCCCGTCGTTGGCCTCGATCTCGAACTCGCGGGGCGCCCAGCCGCTGGCGACCTTGGCGAGCGCCTCGTCCACCGGCCCCCGGGTCGGGGCGAGTTCGGCGGTGGTCTGGCCGAGGTGCTGGCCGACCAGGTCGGAGGCGAGGCCCATGCGGTGGTAGGCGGAGAGCGCGTTCGGGGAGGCGTACTGGACGATGCCGTCCGCGTCGAGGCGGATCAGACCGTCACCGACCCGGGGCGCCGCGTCCATGTCCATCTGCTGGTCGGGGAAGGGGAAGGAGCCGGCCGCGATCATCTGCGCGAGGTCGGAGGCGCTCTGGAGGTAGGTCAGCTCCAGACGGCTCGGGGTGCGCACGGTGAGCAGGTTGGTGTTGCGGGCGATGACGCCCAGGACGCGGCCCTCGCGCCGTACGGGGATCGACTCGACCCGGACGGGGACCTCTTCGCGCCACTCCGGGTCGCCCTCGCGCACGATCCGGCCCTCGTCCAGCGCGGCGTCCAGCAGGGGGCGGCGGCCGCGGGGGACGAGGTGGCCGACCATGTCGTCCTGATAGGAGGTGGGGCCGGTGTTGGGGCGCATCTGGGCGACGGAGACATAGCGGGTGCCGTCGCGGGTGGGGACCCACAGGACCAGGTCGGCGAAGGAGAGGTCGGAGAGCAGCTGCCACTCCGAGACCAGCAGATGGAGCCACTCGAGGTCGGAGTCGCCGAGTGCGGTGTGCTGGCGTACGAGTTCGTTCATGGAGGGCACGTCTGCGAGCGTACCCGGGCGGTCGGAGCTGTCCGAAAAGCGCCTGTGGCCGCCCCCGGAAACACCCGCGGGCCGCGGCGCCTGAGAGGGACCCTCAACCCTCCCGGCACCGCAGCCCGGAGCAATATCGGCCGCGGGGTGTGCGGTCCCGGTCGGCCGAAGGTGAGGAACCGGGGCAGTCAGGGCAGAGAGCTCCGGATCCTCGGTCCGCCTTCCTGTGCGGGGAAGACGGAAGTCCTTTGAGATTGTGGACTAGACCACTTGCGTGTGTCCATGCGTCGGAGGTTGTTTGTTGCTGTCAGTTCGCGAGCCGGTCGCCCGGCCCGGGCGGACTGGTCGAAGGCCCTGACATTCACAACGCAGCCTAGCCTGTGTGGGTTCCTGTGCGGGACCGGATGGGAGGCCAATTTCGGCGAGGTTCGCGTGCGAGGTGAAGAGTGGGCGGCGGGGGCGGGAATTCCGAGGGGCGGCGCCCGGCCGGAGGGGGCCGACTCTGTTAGATTGGTCTAAACCACATAGCCGCGGACCCCCCTTCCCTCCTTCTCCCTCCCCTTCTCAGAACGGCAGGCCAGCGTGGAAGTTGTCATCGTTCCGGACGCCAGGTCGGGCGGCGAGCTCATCGCCGAGGCCATGGCGCAGCTCCTGCGGCGCAAGCCCGACGCCCTGCTCGGCGTGGCCACCGGTTCCACCCCGCTGCCCATCTACCAGGCGCTCGCGGCCAAGGCGCGCTCCGGCGCCGTGGACACCTCACGGGCGCGGATCGCCCAGCTCGACGAGTACGTGGGGCTGCCCGCCGACCACCCCGAGTCCTACCGCTCGGTCCTGCGGCGGGAGGTGCTGGAGCCGCTCGGCATCGGCATGGAGGCGTTCCTGGGCCCGGACGGCACCGCCGAGGACGTCCAGGCGGCGTGCGAGGCGTACGACAGGGCGCTGGCACAGGCCGGCGGGGTGGACCTGCAGTTGCTCGGGATCGGGACCGACGGGCACATCGGGTTCAACGAGCCGTGCTCCTCGCTGGCCTCGCGGACGCGGATCAAGACGCTGACCGAGCAGACCCGGGTCGACAACGCGCGCTTCTTCGACGGGGACATCGAGCAGGTCCCGCACCACGTCATCACGCAGGGCATCGGGACGATCCTGGAGGCGCGGCATCTGGTGCTGCTGGCGACGGGCGAGGGGAAGGCGGACGCGGTCGCGGCGACGGTCGAAGGGCCGGTTGCCGCGGTGTGCCCCGCCTCCGCGCTCCAGCTGCACCGGCATGCGACGGTCGTCGTCGACGAGGGTGCCGCGTCCAAGCTGAAGCTCGCGGACTACTTCCGGCACACCTACGCCAACAAGCCGCGGTGGCAGGGGATCTGAGCACCGGCCGCGCACACCCCGGACGACACGAAGGCGCCGGGTTCCCAGGAGGGAGCCCGGCGCCTTCGGCGTCGTAGGGACTACCGCACGCCCGCGATGACCTCCGCCGCCGCCCGGCCGCAGACGCGGGCCGCGCCGTGGGTGGCGAGGTGGAGGGCGCCACGGGGCGGGGCCTGGGGGACGCCCATCTCGACGACGAGGGTGTCGGGGCGGGCGGCGAGGAGGGTGTCCAGGGCCGACGCCATCCAGGGGTGGCGGTGCTCGTCGCGGACCACGGCGACGATCCTGCGCTCCCCCGCCGCGGCCAGCGCCGCGTGCCCCGCCTCCTCGCCGGCGAAGCTGCCCGTCTCCGTGCCGGGCAGCAGCCGGGTGAGCTCCGCGGTGATGCCCCACGGGGTCTCGTCGCCGACGGCGATGTTGGCGACCGGGGTGAGGGCGGCGACGTACGGGGCCTCGGTGAGCGGGGTGAAGCGGTCGGCGCCGGTGAGACGCAGGGCGCGGCGGGCGGCGAGGAGGCCGATGTCGACGCGCGTCACATCCGCCGCGGAGGGGGAAGCCTTCGCCGAGCCGGTCCAGCGGGCCAGCGCCCGGACCCGTTCCGCCGCGTCCGCCAGGCGTTCCTCCGACAGTTCGCCCGCGCGGACGGCGGCGACGAGGGCGTCGCGCAGACGGCGTACCGTCTCGTCGTCGGCGAGGCCGCCGCCCACGCAGATCGCGTCCGCGCCTGCCGCGATGGCGAGGACGCTCCCCCGTTCGATGCCGTAGGTCGCGGCGATGGCCTGCATCTCCATGCCGTCGGTGACGATCAGGCCGTCGTAGCCGAGGTCGCCGCGCAGGACGTCGGTCAGGACGGGGCGGGACAACGTTGCCGGGCGGTCGGGGTCCAGGGCGGGGACGAGGATGTGGGCGCTCATCACCGCGCGCGTGCCGGCGGCGATGGCCGCGCGGAAGGGGGCCAGTTCCCGCTCGGCCAGCACCGCCGGGTTCGCGTCGATGCGGGGCAGGGCGAGGTGGGAGTCGACGGCCGTGTCCCCATGGCCGGGGAAGTGCTTGGTGCAGGCCGCCACTCCCGCCGACTGCAGGCCGGTGACGTAGGCCGCGGTGTGGCGGGCGACCAGGTCGGGGTCGGCGCCGAAGGAGCGTACGCCGATCACCGGGTTGCCCGGATTGGAGTTCACGTCGGCCGACGGGGCCCAGTTGAAGTCGACCCCGCAGGCCGCGAGCCGGCGGCCCAGCTCGAAGGCGACCTCTCGGGTCAGCTCCACGTCGTCCACCGCGCCCAGCGCGAGGTTGCCGGGGAAGCTGGAACCGGTGCGCACCTCCAGGCGGGTCACGTCGCCGCCCTCCTCGTCGATCGCGACGAGCACGTCCTCGCGTTCGGCGCGCAACTGGGCGGTCAGCGAGGCCAGTTGCTCGGGCGAGGCGATGTTGCGGCCGAACAGGCCGACCGACGCGAGGCCCTCACCGAGGCGGCGCAGCAGCCAGTCGGGGGCGGTGGTGCCGGGAAAACCGGGCTGGAGCACCGTCAGGACGTCGCGCGTCAGAGTGTCGGTGCCGCTGGCGATTGTCGTCATCGGAGGGCGTTATCCCTTCACGGCGCCCGCGGTCAGACCCGCGGCCATCTTGCGCTGGACGAGGAGGAAGAGGACGACGATCGGTACGGCCATCATGGTGGCGCCGGCCATCATCGGGGCGTACTCGGTGCCGTGCTTGGTGGTGAAGTTGCCGAGCCAGACGGTCGCGGTCTGGTTCTTCTGGCTGAGCAGCATCAGGGCGTAGAGGTACTCGTTCCAGGCCTGGATGAAGCCGTAGACCGAGGTGGCGACCATGCCGGGGGCGAGGAGCGGGAACACGATCCGCAGGAAGGCGCCCGTGCGGGAGCAGCCGTCGACCATCGCGGCCTCCTCCAGTTCCTTCGGGATGTTGACGATGAAGCCGCGCAGCGTCCACACCGTGAAGGGGAGGATGAAGGTCAGGTACGTGATGATCAGGCCGGTCAGCCGGTCGTACTGGCCCAGGTCGTTCAGGAGCAGGAAGACCGGGATGATCATCGCGACCAGCGGGACCATCTGGACGGCCAGGATGCCGACGATCACGATCTTGCGGCCGCGGAAGGCGAACCGGGAGATGGCGAGGGCGGCCAGCATGCCGACGACGATGCCGATCGCGACGACCGCGAGGGAGACGACGAGGCTGCGGCCGACCGGGCCCCAGAAGTCGGCGATGTCCAGTGCGCGGCTGAAGTTGGACAGGGTGAGACCCGTGGGGAGCAGGCTCGGGTCCGGGTCGATGGCGTCCTTCGCCGGCTTGAACGCCGTGTTGAGCATCCAGTAGACGGGGAAGCCGGCGATGAGGAAGACGAGGAGGCCGAGCAGGTTCCAGCCGAGCCTGGACGTCCGGCGTCCCGGGTCGCTCGCTTCGGCGACGGTGATCGTGCTGGTCATTCCACGTCTCCGATCTTCAGCATCTGACGCATGTAGACGGCGACCACACCGAGCAGGAGCAGCACGGTGATCAGGGCGATCGCCGAGCCCTGGCCGTAGTCGTTGACGACGAAGGCGCGGTCGTAGGAGTACGTCGTCAGGAGCTGGAACTCGGCCTCCGGGTGCCCGTTTCGCATCACGAAGACCTGCGGGAAGACACCCATGTCCCAGATGACCGACAGGGTCGTGAGCATCACGATGATCGGCTTGAGGATGGGCAGGGTGACGTACCGGAAGACGCCCCAGGCGCCGGCGCCGTCGAGGCGGGCGGCCTCCTCCAGTTCCTTGGGGACCTGGGTGAGGCCGGCGCTGAGGGTGATCACGACGAAGGGGACGGCTCCCCAGACCACCAGGAGCATGATCACGGCGAGGCCCTGCGGTCCGCTCGCGAACCAGTTGTGGCCGATCAGTTCGACGCCGGGCAGCTTGCTCAGGACCGCGTTGAGGATGCCGTAGTCGGCGTCGAACAGCCATTTGAAGACGGTGGTGGCGACGATGACCGGCATGCCCCAGCTGGCCACCAGGGCGACGTTGACCAGTGTCCTCACCCAGCCGGAGACCCGCTGGAGCAGCAGCGCGATCAGCATGCCGAGGACCATCGTGAAGATCACGCAGCCGGCCGCGAAGACGATCGTGCGCAGCACGACCGCCCAGAACTCGCCGTCGCCCAGCACGTTGGTGAAGTTCTCGAAGCCGACCGACTCGGCCGGCTGGAAGCCCCACAGCTGGGACTGCCCGAACTTCTGGAAGGAGAGGGTGACCAGGCGGACCAGCGGATAGCCCATCACCAGCAGGAGGACCAGCAGGCAGGGGGCGAGCAGCAGCCACGGGGTGCCGGCGGCGCCGGAGGGCCGCTTCGCGGGGGGCCGCGGCGGTGCGGGCGGTGGCGGTGCCGACCGCGGCGGCGGCACCTTGGCAGGGATGGTCGTGTCTGCGGCACTCATCGCGCGCTCCTCAGCGGTCCCTCAGGTCGTACGAAGGCAAAGACCCGTAGGTCTGCGGACAGCGGGGCTCCGCCGCGGCGGAGCCCCGCTGCGCCTCACTTGGTGTTGATCACCTTGTCGATCGCGGCGTCCGCTTCCTTCGCGGCTTCCTCGACCGTCTTCTTGCCGGTGCCGATGTTCTGCAGCATGGTCTGCAGGACCTGGGCCTTCTCGACCTGGCCCCAGCCGGGGGCCATGGGGACGAACCAGTTGGACTCGGCGGCGGTGGCCGGCACGGCCGTCTTGGGGTCGCTCTTCAGGGTCGCGAGGTCGGTCTTGTTGTTGGGCAGGTTGCCCTTGGCCATCAGGCCCTTCTGACCGGAGGAGCCGGTGAACGCGTTGATCCACTCGGCGGCGAGGGCCTGCGCGCCGGACTTCACCGGCACGGCGAGGTCGGAGCCGCCCAGGAAGACGGGGAGGTTCTTGCCCGACGGGCCGGGCATCACGAAGTTCTCGAGGTTGCCCTTGAGCTTGCCGGTCTTGTCGTTCTTCGGGTCCTCGGCGGTCGCGCCCTCCCAGGCGGCGCCGAAGATCATGCCGGACTTGCCCTGGCCGTAGACGATGTAGCGGTCGGACTCGTCCTTGGTCTTGTCGCCGTGCATGTACTTGTCGACGACGTTCTTGAACTCGTTGAGGCCCTTGACGGACTCCGGCGAGGAGAGGTTGGCCTTCCACTGGCCGCCCTCCTCCTTCGCGATGGAGCCGCCGGCGTCGTAGACGAAGGACATGGCCGCGTACCAGTCGCGGGTGGGCTGGTACCAGGCGCTGAACTTGTCGCCCTCCTTCTTCTGGACCTTGTCCAGGGCGGCGGTCAGCTCCGCGTACGTGGTCGGGGCGGTCTTCGCACCGACGGAGGCGAAGAGGTCCTTGCGCCAGTTGCCGACGCGGCCGCCCGCGTAGTACGGGACGCCGTAGGTCTTGCCCTCGTAGGTCACCGAGGCCTTGAGGCCGTCCAGCCAGGCGGAGGAGTTGTCGAACTTGGAGGCGTCGAGGGGGGCGAAGGCGCCCTTGACCATGTAGCCGAGCATCTCGGTGTTGCCCATCTCGACGACGTCGGGGGCCTTGTCGGTGGCGAGGACGGCGTCGAGCTTGGTGTTCTTGTCGGGCCAGCCGTAGTACTCGTGGTTGATCTTGAGGCCGGGGTGCTTCTTCTGCACCGCCGCGTCGGCGGCCTTCACCAGGTCGGGCCAGTTGTTCTGCGCGTCGACGGTGAGCCAGACCGTGAGTTCCTTGGCGTCGGAACCCTTCGCGTCCCCGCTGTCCTTGTCGCCCCCGCACGCCGCGATGGAGACCATCATGCCCGCGATACCGATCGCGGCTGTCAGCTTGCGCTTCACGCCACCCTCCTCAGGGATGCCCACACCCCCCGCCCACATACCGGGACCTGGACCAATGGTGTAGACCAGTGCGCAGAGCTTGGCTCAGACCAATACGGCTGTCAAGGGTGGTCGAATGCGCTTTGACCAGCCGTTATGGGACCTACATATGCAGGAACCTTTAAGTAAGAAGCCGTCGAAAACATCGACCCTGGGCGGCGAGAGCCCGGTAGACCACTTACCGTGTTGGACTAGACCAGCAAAAGCTGCGACGGTATACAGAGGGGATCACGGAACGGCGGGGCAGTCCTTGCCGCGTCCGTGCCACGATGTGAGCCGCGGCCGATGGGGATGTCGGTCGTATCGGCACCCGGAGCCGGGAAGGCAGGCCATGAGCACCGACGTCAGCAGTGCGGAGAACGAGGGTGGGGCGACCGTCCGTACCGCGCGTGTGCCCAAGTACTACCGCCTGAAGAAGCACCTGCTCGACATGACGCAGACGCAGGCGCCCGGTACGCCGGTGCCGCCCGAGCGGACGCTGGCGGCCGAGTTCGACACCTCGCGCACGACCGTGCGTCAGGCCCTGCAGGAACTGGTCGTCGAGGGCCGGCTGGAGCGCATCCAGGGCAAGGGCACCTTCGTCGCCAAGCCGAAGGTCTCCCAGGCGCTCCAACTCACCTCGTACACCGAGGACATGCGTGCCCAGGGCCTCGAACCCACCTCGCAGCTCCTCGACATCGGCTACATCACCGCCGACGACACCCTCGCCGGTCTGCTCGACATCGCCCCCGGCGGGCGCGTGCTGCGCATCGAGCGGCTGCGCATGGCCAACGGCGAGCCGATGGCGATCGAGACGACCCACCTGAGCGCGAAGCGCTTCCCCGCCCTGCGGCGCAGCCTGGTCAAGTACACGTCCCTCTACACCGCGCTCGCCGAGGTCTACGACGTCCACCTCGCGGAGGCCGAGGAGACCATCGAGACCTCGCTGGCCACCCCGCGCGAGGCGGGCCTGCTCGGCACCGACGTGGGCCTGCCGATGCTGATGCTCTCCCGGCACTCCCTGGACAAGGAGGGCAAGCCGGTGGAGTGGGTGCGGTCGGTCTACCGGGGGGACCGGTACAAGTTCGTCGCGCGGCTGAAGCGGCCCCAGGGGGAGTGAACCCCGCCGGGTCGCGCAGCGGCTCGAAACTCGCTGTCAACCGATGGCGGTGAGTGGGCAACTCTTGAGGGACGGGAGGGCTCCCGGTGCGCGTCGCCAAGGAAGCGAAGCGCGCCGGAACCCTCGCTCCGCAAGGGGTTTCCCGGGACGGAACCGTCGCTTAGATTTCGTGCGCACTACACGTTGATCAGTGAGGGGACGGAGCCGTTCGATGTCAGATGCCCCAGAAGTGACCAGAGGACCGGTGGTGACGCCGGTACGCGTCGTCATCGCCCTCTGCCTGTTCGCGCCCTTCGTGGCGATGTTGTGGGTGGGTTCGTACGCCAAGGTGGACCCGAAGTTCATCGGCATCCCCTTCTTCTACTGGTACCAGATGGCGTGGGTGCTGATCTCCACCGCGCTCACGATGGTCGCCTACAAGCTGTGGCAGCGTGACCAGCGCGCCCGCGAGGCCGCGAACGGGGGTGCGTCGAAGTGAACGACGGCGTGAACGGCGTCGCACTCGCCGTCTTCATCTTCTTCTTCCTGGCCGTCACGGTCATGGGCTTCCTGGCCGCGCGCTGGCGCAGGGCCGAGAACGAGCACAGCCTCGACGAATGGGGCCTGGGCGGCCGGTCGTTCGGCACCTGGATCACCTGGTTCCTGCTGGGCGGCGACCTCTACACGGCGTACACCTTCGTCGCCGTCCCGGCGGCGATCTACGCGGCGGGCGCGGCGGGCTTCTTCGCGGTGCCCTACACGATCCTCGTCTACCCGCTCATCTTCACGTTCCTGCCGCGCCTGTGGTCGGTCTCGCACAAGCACGGATACGTGACGACCTCGGACTTCGTGCGCGGCCGCTTCGGCTCCAAGGGCCTGTCCCTGGCCGTGGCCCTCACCGGCATCCTCGCGACCATGCCGTACATCGCGCTCCAACTCGTCGGCATCCAGGCCGTGCTGGACGTGATGGGCGTCGGCGGCGGCGAGAACACGAACTGGTTCGTCAAGGACCTGCCGCTGCTGATCGCCTTCGGCGTGCTGGCCGCGTACACGTACTCGTCGGGTCTGCGCGCCCCCGCGCTGATCGCGTTCGTGAAGGACACCCTGATCTACATCGTGATCGCGGTGGCCATCATCTACATCCCGATCAAGCTGGGCGGGTTCGACGACATCTTCGCCAAGGCGGGTGACGCCTACGCGCAGATCAACCCGGCGACGGAGAAGCCGCGCGGCGCCCTGGTGCCGCCGGAGGCGAACCAGTGGACCTACGCCACGCTGGCGCTTGGCTCCGCGCTGGCGCTGTTCATGTACCCGCACTCCATCACCGCGACGCTGTCCTCGCGCAGCCGTGAGGTGATCCGCCGCAACACCACGATCCTGCCGCTGTACTCCCTCATGCTCGGCCTGCTGGCCCTGCTGGGCTTCATGGCGATCGCGGCCGGCGTCAAGGTCACCAACGGGCAGCTGGCGATCCCGCAGCTCTTCGAGGACATGTTCCCGGACTGGTTCGCGGGCGTGGCCTTCGCGGCGATCGGCATCGGCGCGCTCGTCCCGGCGGCGATCATGTCCATCGCGGCCGCGAACCTCTTCACCCGCAACATCTACAAGGACTTCATCAAGCCGCACGCCACGCCCAAGGACGAGACCCGCGTCTCCAAGCTGGTCTCGCTGCTGGTGAAGGTCGGCGCGCTGGCCTTCGTCCTGACGATGGACAAGACCGTCGCGATCAACTTCCAGCTGCTGGGCGGCATCTGGATCCTGCAGACCTTCCCGGCCCTGGTCGGCGGTCTGTTCACCCGCTGGTTCCACCGCTGGGCGCTGCTCGCCGGCTGGGCGGTCGGCATGGTGTACGGCACGGTCGCCGCGTACGGCGTCGCCTCCCCGACGCAGAAGCACTTCGGCGGCTCGTCGAAGGAGATCCCCGGCATCGGCGAGATCGGCTACATCGGCCTGACGGCGTTCGTCCTGAACCTGGCGGTGACGGTGGTCCTGACCTTCGTCCTGAAGGCGGTCAAGGCTCCCGAGGGCATCGACGAGACGAGCCCGGAGGACTACACGGCGGACGCCGGCGACCCGGGCGTCCAGGTGGAGCTGCCGCCGGCGACGGCGGGCACGTCCCACTAGGCGACACGGGCCTCGGTTCGACACGGGCATCGGCGGGCCGTCGGAGAAATCCGGCGGCCCGTTGCCGTGCGGGTGGGGCACACTGCGCCGCATGGACATCCGGATCAGGGAAGCGAACCCCACCGAACACACCGCCCTCGGCGACCTCACCGCCCGCGCCTACCTCGACGACGGTCTCCTCGACTTCGGCGAGAGCGACCCGTACCTGCCGGTGCTGAAGGACGTGGCCGCGCGGGCGGCCGCCGCCGAGGTCCTCGTCGCCGTGGAGGGCGACAGACTGCTCGGAGGAGTCACCTTCGTCCCCGCCGGCGGCCCCGTGGCCGACATCGCCCGCCCCGGCGAGGCCGAGATCAGGGCGCTCGCGGTCGCGCACGAGGCCCGCGGCCGGGGCGCCGGGGAGGCCCTCGTACGGGCCTGCCTCGACCGCGCGCGGGCCACGGAGGGCTGCACAGCCGTCGTGCTGTCGAGTCAGCGGGCCATGCACACCGCCCACCGCCTCTACGAACGCCTCGGCTTCGTCCGCACACCCGAGCGGGACTGGAACCCCGTCCCGCAGCTGGACGACATCACTCTCCTCACCTACCGGTTGACGCTCTGAAACCAGCTCGACACAACATCTGGGGGTGGCGTGACGGGCGGGCACAAGATGTATGCTCATGCTCGCTGTCGCCGCAGGGGAATCCGGTGTGAATCCGGAACTGTCCCGCAACGGTGTACTTGCGTGTTTCCGCACGCCTGTTCAGTCCGAGGACCTGCCGACAGCGCACCCGGTCCGTCCGGTTCGGGTGCCTGACGTCCGGGCCTCGTGGAATGGGCCGGTGGACGCGAAGCGCCGTGCGCTCGTGTGCTGCCCCCTGCCCTCCGCAAGGCCCCCGCCGAGCGAGGGAGAGCCTCCACGTGACCATCGCGCCAGCCGACCCGGCTTCAGCAGTCCCGGAGACCGACGGTCCCGGAGCCGCGCTGCTGCGGACCCTGACCGAGCTGACCGCCGACCTCCCCGACGCCGACCCCGGCCGGGTCGCCGCCGCCGCCCTGCGCGGCCGGTCCGCTCGGGGGACCTTCGACGAGGTCACCGCAGAGCTGCGCGAACTGGCCACGGAGGCGGCCGCCGGCCTCATCTCCGAGGACCCCGCCTACTCCCGGCTGGCCGCGCGTCTGCTGACCGTCGGAATCCGCGCCGAGGCCGCCTCACAGGGCGTCACCTCCTTCACGGAGTCGATCGCCGTCGGCCACCGCGAGGGGCTGATCGCCGACCGCACCGCCGAGTTCGTCCGCCTGCACGCGGCCCGCCTCGACGCCCTGATCGACCCGCACGCCGACGACCGCTTCGGCTACTTCGGCCTGCGCACGCTCCACAGCCGCTACCTCCTGCGCCACCCCATCACCCGCAAGGTGATCGAGACGCCCCAGCACTTCCTGCTGCGGGTCGCCGCCGGTCTCGCCGAGGACACCGCGCTCAACGCGAAGACGGGGGCCCGCTCCGTCGACGAAGTCGCCTCGCTCTACGGGCTGATGAGCCGCCTCGACTACCTCCCCTCCTCCCCCACGCTCTTCAACTCCGGCACCCGGCACCCCCAGATGTCGTCCTGCTACCTCCTCGACTCCCCCAAGGACGAGCTGGACTCCATCTACGACCGCTACCACCAGGTCGCCCGCCTCTCGAAGCACGCCGGCGGCATCGGGCTGTCGTACTCCCGGATCCGCTCGCGCGGTTCGCTGATCCGCGGCACCAACGGGCACTCCAACGGCATCGTCCCGTTCCTGAAGACCCTCGACGCCTCGGTCGCCGCCGTGAACCAGGGCGGCCGGCGCAAGGGCGCCGCCGCGGTCTACCTGGAGACATGGCACTCCGACATCGAGGAGTTCCTGGAGCTGCGCGACAACACGGGTGAGGACGCCCGCCGTACGCACAACCTGAACCTCGCGCACTGGATCCCGGACGAGTTCATGCGCCGGGTCAACGCCGACGGGCCGTGGTCGCTGTTCTCCCCGGCCGACGTGCCCGAGCTGGTCGACCTGTGGGGCGAGGAGTTCGACGCCGCCTACCGCAGGGCCGAGGAGGCGGGGCTCGCGAAGAAGACCGTCCCCGCCCGTGACCTGTACGGCCGCATGATGCGCACCCTCGCGCAGACCGGCAACGGCTGGATGACCTTCAAGGACGCCGCCAACCGCACCGCCAACCAGACGGCCGAGCCGGGCCGTGTCGTCCACTCCTCCAACCTCTGCACGGAGATCCTGGAGGTCACGGACGACGGGGAGACGGCGGTCTGCAACCTGGGGTCGGTCAACCTCGGCGCGTTCGTCGACACGGCGACCGGGGACATCGACTGGGAGCGGCTGGACGAGACCGTCCGCACCGCCGTCACCTTCCTCGACCGCGTCGTCGACATCAACTTCTACCCGACCGAGCAGGCGGGCCGCTCCAACGCCCGCTGGCGCCCGGTCGGTCTCGGCGCGATGGGCCTCCAGGACGTCTTCTTCAAGCTGCGCCTGCCCTTCGACTCGCCCGAGGCCAAGGCCCTCTCCACCCGGATCGCCGAGCGCGTCATGCTCGCCGCGTACGAGGCCTCCGCCGACCTCGCCGAGCGCAGCGGCCCGCTGCCGGCCTGGGACAAGACCCGTACGGCCCGGGGTGTCCTCCACCCCGACCACTACGGCGTCGAGTTCACCTGGCCGGAGCGCTGGGCGGCCCTGCGCGAGCGGATCGCGGCCGTCGGCCTGCGCAACTCCCTGCTCCTCGCCATCGCGCCGACCGCGACCATCGCGTCCATCGCGGGCGTGTACGAGTGCATCGAGCCGCAGGTGTCCAACCTGTTCAAGCGCGAGACGCTGTCCGGTGAGTTCCTCCAGGTGAACTCGTACCTGGTGCGGGACCTGAAGGAGCTGGGCGTGTGGGACGCCCGCACCCGTGAGGCGCTGCGCGACTCGAACGGCTCGGTGCAGGACTTCGCCTGGATCCCGGCCGACGTCCGCGCCCTGTACCGCACGGCCTGGGAGATTCCGCAGCGCGGCCTGATCGACATGGCCGCCGCCCGGACGCCGTTCCTGGACCAGTCCCAGTCCCTGAACCTGTTCATGGAGACGCCGACCATCGGCAAGCTCTCCTCGATGTACGCGTACGCCTGGAAGTCGGGCCTGAAGACGACGTACTACCTGCGCTCGCGTCCGGCGACCCGCATCGCCCGCGCGGCCCAGGCCGCCATCCCCGTCCAGGCGACCCCGGACCCCGAGGCCGTCGCCTGCTCCCTGGAAAACCCCGAGTCCTGCGAGGCCTGCCAGTGATGACCCGTAACGCCAACCTGCTCGACCCGGGCTTCGAGCTGACGCTGCGTCCCATGCGCTATCCGGACTTCTACGAGCGCTACCGGGACGCCATCAAGAACACCTGGACCGTGGAGGAGGTCGACCTCCACTCGGACGTCGCCGACCTCGCGAAGCTCACGCCGGCGGAGCAGCACCTCATCGGCCGTCTGGTCGCCTTCTTCGCGACGGGCGACTCGATCGTCGCGAACAACCTGGTGCTGACGCTGTACAAGCACATCAACTCCCCGGAAGCGCGCCTGTACCTGTCGCGCCAGCTCTTCGAGGAGGCCGTCCACGTCCAGTTCTATCTGACCCTGCTGGACACCTACCTGCCCGACCCGGACGACCGCGCGGCCGCCTTCGCCGCCGTCGAGAACATCCCCTCCATCCGCGAGAAGGCCGAGTTCTGCTTCAAGTGGATCAACGAGGTCGAGAAGCTGGACCGCCTGGAGACGAAGGCCGACCGCCGCCGCTTCCTGCTCAACCTCGTCTGCTTCGCCGCGTGCATCGAGGGGCTGTTCTTCTACGGCGCCTTCGCGTACGTCTACTGGTTCCGCAGCCGGGGTCTGCTGCACGGCCTCGCCACCGGCACCAACTGGGTGTTCCGCGACGAGACCATGCACATGAGCTTCGCGTTCGACGTCGTCGACACCGTCCGCAAGGAGGAGCCGGACCTCTTCGACGACGAGCTCCAGCGGCAGGTCACCGACATGCTGCGGGAGGCCGTCGAGGCCGAGCTGCAGTTCGCGCGCGACCTGTGCGGTGACGGCCTGCCGGGCATGAACACCGACTCGATGCGGCAGTACCTGGAGTGCGTCGCCGACCAGCGCCTCACGCGGCTCGGTTTCGCCCCGGTGTACGGCTCGGAGAACCCCTTCTCCTTCATGGAGCTGCAGGGTGTTCAGGAGCTGACCAACTTCTTCGAGCGCCGGCCGTCGGCGTACCAGGTCGCGGTGGAGGGCACGGTCGACCTGGACGAGGACTTCTGAGTCCCCGCCTCCCGCAACTGACGGTCGATCCGGCGTTCGTGGGCCAGCCCCACGAGCGCCGGACCCGCGAGGAGCAGGAACATGACCAGGACCGGGATGTATGCGGTGAGTGCGTTCATGAGGTAAGCATCATGCGCCCGCATGACTCCTGACAGTGGCAGGACTGCCGCACACCTTCAATTTCCTGCCACTCGGCGGCACACTGGCGGCATGCTGCAGAACGTGGCCGTCATCCTCCTCGACGGCGTGCACCCCTTCGAACTCGGCGTCGTCTGCGAGGTGTTCGGCATCGACCGCAGCGACGAGGGGCTGCCGGTCTACGACTTCGCGGTCGCCTCGGCGGAGGGGCCGACGCTGACCACCCACGCGGGCTTCAGCCTGCGTACGGAACACGGGCTGGAGCGGCTGGAGAGCGCCGACCTGATCGCCGTACCGGCCGGACAGACGTACGCGGAGCGGGAGTACCCGCCCGAGCTGCTCGACGCGCTGCGCCGGGCCGTGGACCGGGGGACGCGGGTGCTCAGCGTCTGTTCCGGGGCGTTCGTGCTGGGCGCGGCGGGACTCCTGGACGGGCGGCGTTGCTCGGTGCACTGGCGGCACGCCGAGCAGCTGGCCCGGCGGTATCCGCGGACGACCGTCGAGCCCGACGTGCTCTACGTCGACGACGATCCCGTGATCACCTCTGCGGGGACGGCGGCCGGCATCGACGCCTGTCTGCACCTCGTCCGCAAGGAGCAGGGGCCCGAGGTCGCCAACAGGATCGCCCGGCGGATGGTCGTACCGCCGCACCGGGACGGCGGTCAGGCGCAGTACATCGAGCGGCCGCTGCCCCGGTCGCCCTGCGACACCGTCGGTGAGGTGCTCGCGTGGATGGAGCAGCACCTCGACCAGGAGGTGACCGTCGAGCAGCTCGCGGCCCGCGCCCACATGTCGCCGCGCACCTTCGCCCGCCGCTTCCAGCAGGAGACCGGCACGACCCCCTACCGCTGGATCCTGCGCCAGCGCGTCCTGCTGGCCCAGCATCTGCTGGAGGCGACGGACGAGACGGTCGACGCGATCGCCGGGCGCACCGGCTTCGGTACGGCGGCGGCGCTGCGGCACCAGTTCGTGCGGGCGCTGGGCACCACCCCGAACGCCTACCGGCGTACGTTCCGGGGCCCGGAGGCCGCCTGAACGCACGCCGGGAGCGGACCTCTCATCGGGGCAGCGGCTTCAGCAGCAGCTGCTTCGGGTGCAGGGTGATGCCCACCCGGGTGGCGTCGTCGGAGCCCGGGACCTGCTCGAAGCGGAACGACCCGGCGAGCACCGCCGTGACCAACGTGAGCAGGGCCATCGAGAAGTGGTCACTGGGACACTTGCGGTTGCCCACGCCGAACGGCCGCATGGCGTACTTGGGGATGTCCTTCGACCGCTGCGGATGCCACCGGTCCGGGTCGAACTCGAGGTGGCGTTCGTAGGAACGCGCATCGCGCTGGATCGCGTACGGGCTGTACACGATGTCGGCACCGGCGGGAATGCGATACCCGCCGAGTTCGGTGTCGGCGACCGCCCGCCGCGTCAATATCCATACGGCGGGGAGCAACCGCATCGCTTCCATGACGACGTTGTTGGTGTGCGTCAGCCGGCGTACGTGCTCGAATGCGACGGGCTTACCTCCGGTTACGGCGTCGACCTCGGCGCACACTTTGTCCGCCTGTTCGGGATGGTCGGCGAGCACCAGCAGCAGGGACATGATCGTGGACGCGATGGTTTCGCTGCCGGGGGTGAGTATCGCGACGACCTGGTCGTGGATCTCCTGTTCCCCGATCGGGTCGCCATTGTCGTCCTTCGCTTCCAGCAATGCCGTCAGCAAATCGTCCGGCCTTTGACCGGACGACCGGCGTTCGGCGATGATCTCGTCGACCAGGAGATGCAAATCGGCCAAGGCCCGGTTGAATTCGCGGTTGGCCGGAAGCGGCAGCTTGTACAGGGGTCCGAGCGGCACCACCATGCGGTGGTACATACCTTGGAACACGCTGGCGAGCGCGATGCACAGCCGCTCGGCCCGCTCGTCCATGTACTGCCCGCGCAGCAGACAGCGGGCGGCGACGCGCACCGCGATGCGGAACGACTCCGAGGTGCAGTCGATCGTCTCCCGGGACTTCCAGCGCTCGGTGAGCGCGTGCGTCTCCTCCTCCATGATCGGCCCGTAGGCGGGGATGGCGTCGAGCCGGAACGCGGGCTGGATGGTGCGCCGCTGCCGGCGGTGCAGCGGGCCGTTGGCGGTGGCCACGCCCTCCTTGCCCAGCAGGCCTTCCAGGGACTCCCACAGGGGTCCGGCGATGATGTAGTCGGGGCTGAGGGCGAGGGCCCCGGTGAGATCCGGGTGGGTGACGGCGTACACCGTCTTCGGGCCGAGCTTGATGCGGACGACGTCGCCGTGGTCGCTCAGCCGGGCCATGAAGGCCAGCGGATCGCGGGCGAGCCGCAGGCCGTGGCCGAGGAGCGGAACCCCGCCACCGGCCAGGGGCGGCTCACGTAATTCCGCCGACCCGGGGGTCTCTGGTTTCACCGACTCGATGGTCATTTCTCACCTGCCGCTTCGTTGTTGACGTACGGAGGGGTGGACCGGTCGTCCCAGCTGTCGACCATGTAGCGGCCGGATTCGTGATGGAACCAGTAGACCGAGCTGAACCAGTTCCGCATGTTCTCCACGCAGTCACGTACGGCGGTGCCCAACTGCTTTCCGTGGACCGTCCCGTCGTCGAGCCGATCGGCCAGCCGCAGGACGTCCTTTTCCACGGCGAGGAACTCGGATATGCATTCCTCGACGCGCCGCCGGACCTCGTCGACAGCTTCTTCCAGGGTCAGCCCCTCATGGGTGACGAGACTGATTCCGAGATTGTGGACCTCGTCGCCCGCTATTTCCTTGGGAAGCGAGCAGAGGTCGTTGTACCAGGCGGCGAATTCCTGGCTGAGCAGGGCCGCCCGCCGATAGGCCGGGTGTTTCCGTACCGCGTCCGGGAGTTCGCATCCCGCGCTTTGTTCCAGCAGGTCCGTCCAGATCCAGTGCGCGAAGGTCAGCCGACGCAGCGCGAGATACTCGGCGACGGTCGGGATCCGTCCCTCGACACGATTGCGGAATTCCCGGTCGTACGCCTCGATCACCTCGTGGAAGTGCCGGGCGAACCGCGCGTTCCACGTTCCGGGAAGGAAGGAGTACAGCCGGCCCACACTGTCCGCGAGTCCCGCGACCAGTGGGTCCTCGTGGTGCAGATGAGCCGTCGGCGCGTCCAGCGCGGCATGCAAGCGGAACCTCAACTGCCGCCAGGCGGCGGCCCGATCGTGCACGACGTCACGGTCGTGCCGGTCGTCCCAGACGAAGAACCAGGCACTGTAGTCGGCGATCGCCTGGAGCACCTCGTCGGATGCGCCGAGGTAGTAGCCCGCCATCAGATCGGTGTAGCACAGTCCGTCGGCATATTCCGCGACCTTGTCCGCCGGCATGAGCCGCTTTTCCAGCAGCCATGAGCGCGTCTTCTCCTGCAACCGCGGCCAATATGGATGCAGTTGCCGGGGAAAGGCCGCCTCGATGACCGGGAGAGAGAGCGAGGGAGGAACCGCGACCGCGGTCACCGTCGCTGTGGTGCGGTATGTGGTGCTGTATGGGAAAGCTGGCACGAACAACCCCTCTCAGCCGCCAGTGGTCGCACGCCCCTCCCGCCGTGCCGGGCGTGCGCCGTCGCGTATCCCCGCACTTCCCATTCAGCACTACAACTGACCGCTCTGGGAACGGATTTGCTGTATTCGTCATCCCGAGATGCCGAGAATCCACCCCTGGGATGACTGGTTATGGCTCAGCGGCTGCACATAAGCGATCGAACGTGCGTCGGACACACGAACGAGGCCTGGCCGGGAGCGATCCCGGCCAGGCCTCTTGGGAAAGGGAGGTGGTTCAGTCGTTCGCGACCACGGGGTAGCGCGGTTCGTTCTCGGCCATCTGCCGCAGGGCTTCCTTGCGTTCGCGCTTGGAGAGGCGGTCGATGTAGAGGTACCCGTACAGGTGGTCGGTCTCGTGCTGCAAACACCGAGCGAAGTAGCCGGTGCCGCGCACCTTGATCGGGTTGCCCTTCTCGTCCTGCCCGGTCACCTCGGCGTAGTCCGGCCGCGCGAGCGGCGCGTACGCGGTCGGCACCGACAGGCAGCCCTCGTTGCTGTCGTCCAGCCGGCGCTTCTCGGCGGGCAGTTCCACCAGCTTCGGGTTGCAGACCACACCGACGTGCCGCACGCCCTCGTCGTCGGGGCAGTCGTAGACGAACACCTTCAGGTCGACGCCGATCTGGTTGGCGGCCAGGCCCACGCCCTCGGCGGTGCGCTGCGAGGCGAACATGTCCGCGACCAGCTGCTGGAGCTCCTCGCCGAACTCGGTGACGTCCTTGCACTCCTTGTGCAGCACCGGGTTGCCGACGACGGTGATCGGCCGCGAGGTCCCGGCGTCCCGCCAGGCCTGCTCCCGCTCCTCCGTCTCCTCGGTGTCGATGACGAAGCCCTCGTCGTCCACGGGGAGCACGCCCGCGTGCTGCTGATCGGTGTCCTGCTGCGCCATGACCGACGTATGCCTTCCTCAGAAAAACAGGGGATGAATGCTCGATACAGGGTACGGGGAACGCGCCCCTTCAGCGCGCGGCGCTGCATCGATGTGCGGCTCCGCCGCGACGGGGGAGCCACCAGCGGCGACGAACCCGCAGCCGGAGGACGTCAGCAGACCTCCTCGAGATCCCGCCAGTCCCTGGAGTCGGGGCTGTCGGCGACCCACCCGTCCAGCAACCCCCTCACCAGCGAAGCGGGCGCGGCCACCCCGCACTCCCGTTCCGGCACCCACAACTGCCCGTCCGTCCGGTGACCGAGCGGCCCGGGATGCCCCGGCTCACTGTGGTCGTGCGGGTCGAGATGCTCGCCGTCGCCCTCGTCGGCCGGCATCCGCGACTCCGAGCACATCCGGCACAGCAGCCGCACGGAGGACGACCAGTCCTCGGCGGCGAACCCCGCGTCGGCGGCGAGCTGCTCCAGCGCGTCCCGGTCGGCCTCCGTCGCGGCCTCCAGCAGGACCACCCAGGTCGGCACGGGCGACGGCGCCCACAGCTCGATCTCGTCGAAGACGGGGTAGGCGTGCCCGGCGGACGTGGTCCGCTCGCCGTGCGGCACCCCGTCGTGCAGCACGACCTCGCCCCAGCGCCGCCCCGAGGACGGCAGCGGAATCGACAGCACCTCTGTCCGGGCGGGGTCCAGCCGCCGCCCCCACACCACCTCGGCCTCCCCCTCGGGCGACAGCCGTACGGCCGCGCTGCCCAGCTCCATGCCGAGGGGCTCGCCGGAGGCGGTCGCGCCGCCCGGCACGTACAGCCCGTAGGCCTGCCAGGCGCGCCGGGCCAGCGGCCAGTCCTGCAGGGCGGTGGCGGCGATGCCGACGTTCCACCAGTCGGGGGCGCCGGTCTCCCGGTCGAGCAGGGCGACCGCGCGCAGACCCGCGGCACGGGCCTGCTCCCAGTCGTGCCGGAACTTGTGCAGCAGGGCGAGGTTGAACCAGGACTCCGACAGCCAGGGCTCCAGATCGGCGGCACGTGTCAGCAGCGCGCCCGCGTCCTCGTACCGGCCGTCGCCGATCAACGTGAACGCGCGGTCGGTGGCCTGCCGCCAGGAGGCGGAGGGCCGGTGCCGTCCCTTGCCGAAGATCCTCACGATTCCCGCCTGCCAGTTCCGTGACGTGGGCTGGCCGTGCCCCCGGACTCTCTCCCTCGCATCCAACCACGTGTGGCTGGAACAGCGCTCATTACCCATGGGTTACCCACCGGCAGGGAGGGTCAGACAGTCCCGCCGGCCCGCCACCACCCTCATCCGAGCCTCCCCCGGAGCCGAACGCCCGGGGGCGCCGCCACCGCGCCGCACCTTTGATTCGACAGCACTCTGGCCAGCGCTTCCACCACGTCCGGCGCGTACTCCCCGCCCGTCCCCAGCCGCAGCTCCTCCAGGGCGGTGAGCGGCCCGCCGGGACCGGCGTCGCGCACCTTCTCCTCGTAGGCGTTGACCACCCGCACGATCCGGGCGGCCACCGGCTGCTCGGGGTAGGGGTCGGCCTGGCGCTCCACGACGGTGGCGACCTGGGCGCTCGCCCCGGTCTGGCGGACGACGGCCCCACCGAGCAGCGCGATCCGCCGCTGTTCCGCGAGCGGCAGCCCGGACGTGGCACCGGCCGGGACCGGGTCGACGAGACTGAGCTGCCCGATGTCGTGCATCAGGGCCGCGTACTCCAGCACGGTCAGCTCGGGCTCCGTGAGGCCCAGGTCGCGTCCCACGTCCTGGCTGAGGGCGGCGACCCGGCGGGCGTGCCCGGCGGGGGTGTACCCGGCGATCTCGGTGGCGCGGGCGAGGGAGGCGATGGTCTGCCGGTAGGTGGCACGGACGGCGGCGTACCGGCGCAGGGAGTGCTGGGTCAGCAGCAGCGGCACCGAGAACACGGGCAGCGCCCACAGCCCGACGACGGCCACCGCGAGCGCCATCACCGCGCCCGTCGCGCACACGGCCGACCCGATCCCGGGCGCGCACCGCAGCTCGTCGCGGAGCAGCGGGGTGAACGGCCAGCAGGTGCGGGAGTGCGCGAGCGCGGCGGCGACCACGGCGTCGCACAGCACGGTCAGGACGAGCAGCGCGAGCAGCAGCAGCGCGTACGCGAGGCCGCTCCAGTGGTCGAACACGCCGTGGTTGTAGAGGGGCTGGAAGCACACGGCGGTGAAGCCGACGGCCAGCACCCGCCTCACCAGGTGGTCCAGGACGGGCCCCTGCCCGCGCGCCAGCTGCGGCACGCTGCCGAGCAGGGAGGCGGCGGCCACGACCGACACGACCTGCGTGACCCCGTGGTGCGTGGCCTGCCCGGCGTGCTCCCCGAGCAGCGCGTACGACAGCGACCCGGCGGTCCCGAGCGGCGCGGCCTCGCGCAGGCCCGGGCCGCTCAGGGGGGTGCTCCCGCTCAGGGAGGTCCCGCCGCTCGGGCGTGGTCGGGAGCGCTCCTGAAGCCGGCAGCGGGGAAGGGTCAGCTCGCCGACGGCGATCAGTGCGCCGAAGGCGAGGGCGAGGGGCCGCTCCTCGACGCCCGTGCGGAGGGTGACGAGGAGGGAGACGGCGACGAGCAGGGCGGCGGCGGTGTGGAGGAGGGCGAGCAGGGGGCGGCGGGAGGTCATCGGCGTGCTCCGGGCCGGTCGGGGACGTGGGCCGGGGGCGGCACGGTGGGCCGTGTCTCGTCGGCGGTCACCACGGGATGCCATCCGTCCCGGGCGATGACCCGGACCAGCGCGGTGACCATCCGGGGGTCGAACTGGGCCCCTGCGCACCGCTGGAGCTCCTCCAGGGCCACCTCCACCGGACGGGCCCTGCTGTAGGACCGGGTGGAGGTCATCGCGTCGAAGGCGTCCGCGACCGCCACCACCCGTGCGCACTCCGGGATCTGGCTCCCCGCCAGCCCGTAGGGGTAGCCGCTGCCGTCGATCCGCTCGTGGTGGTGGAGGATCGCCGAGCGGGCCTCGCCGAGGAAGGAGATGCCCCGGGTGATCTCGTGCCCGTACTCGGGGTGCAGTTCGATCACGCGCCGTTCCTCGGGGGTCAGCGGCCCGTCCTTGCGCAACAGCCGGGTGGGCACGCCGAGCTTGCCGACGTCGTGCAGGATCCCGGCGAAGCGGAGCACCTCGATCCGCCCCTCGTCCATCCCGAGCTCGCGAGCGATCAGCATCGAGGCCTGTCCGACGCGCTCGCTGTGGCCGCGGGTGTAGCCGTCCTTGATGTCGACGGCCTGCACCAGCGCGCGGATGGTGGCCTGGTGGGCGGCCCGCTCCCGGTGGTACTGCGCGAACACCCACCAGGAGACGCCCATCGGGAACAGCACCAGCAGCGCGGCGACCGGCCCGTAGGGGCTGCGCCACAGGACGGCCATCATCAGCCCGGCGAGCCCGTGCACCCCTACGGGTGCGAGCGAGCGCAGGAAGAGCCCGCGCCAGCACCGCAGCGGCGGCAGCCCCTCGGCCAGCGCGAGGATCCCGCCGTCCAGCGCGGCGAAGACCAGGCAGAACACCAGCACGGCGGTCCCGGCGGGCAGCAGCGCGTAGGGGACGTCCGAGGCCTCGACGGCGTCCTGCCCGTCCAGCGCCTCGTGCACCCGGGAGGCGGCCCAGACGCCGATCACCAGATGGGCGGCGCGCCAGATGCGCCGCAGCAGGAAGGGCCGCTGCTCGACCAGGGAGAACAACGCGCCGGGCAGCGGGACGAGCGCGGCGGCGGACGGCGGCAGCAGGAAGGCCCCGGCGAGCAGCACGGGGTAGCAGGTGCCGGCGAACCGGCGACGGGCGATCCGCTCACCGCCGGCGTACAGCGCGGCGAGCAGCAGGACCGCCCACCAGGGCGCGCGCACGGACGGCAGCGGGGACAGACAGAGCAGCGCGCCGAGGACGACACAGACGAGGTACGCGCGCGCCCGCGTCGGGATCCCCTCCATGTCGCCTCCCCCGACCACGCCTTCTCCAGGCTCCGGTTCAGGCTCCGGAGCCTAGGGTGGCGAGGGGTGGCGGCGCGGGCATCACCCGCGGATTAGCACATTCGGGTGACAGCTGCGGTGTCAGGATTCCTGAGGGGTGGCTGTCACGTCGTGCTCGGGCACGGCTCCTCCGGAGCGGATCAGGTCGAGCCGCCCCAGCACCTTGGCCCGCAGGTCGGTCGGCACCTCGTCATGGCCGCAGCACCGCTTGACCAGCTTCTTCACGGCCTCTTCGAGTCCGTACTTCTCCAGGCACGGCGAGCACTCGCTGAAGTGCTGCTTGAACTTGTCGCGATCGACGTCCGGCATCTCACTGTCGAGGAACTCGTAGAGATGATCGAGGACCTCACTGCAGTCCGTCTCGTGCGGGTCTCCGCAGCTCATGAGCCCGAGCCTTTCTCGTCCGACTCTCCGGCGCCGGCCGGGACGAGCCCGCGCTCACGGGCGTAGTCCTCGAGCATGCCGCGCAGTTGACGGCGGCCCCGGTGCAGCCGGGACATCACCGTACCGATGGGTGTCCCCATGATGTCCGCGATCTCCTTGTACGCAAAGCCCTCGACGTCCGCGAGGTACACGGCGATGCGGAACTCCTCGGGAATGGCCTGAAGCGCTTCCTTCACGTCCGAGTCGGGCAGGTGGTCCAGCGCCTGGGACTCGGCCGAGCGCAGCCCCGTCGACATGTGCGACTCGGCGCGCGCGAGCTGCCAGTCCTCGATCTCCTCGGCCGCGCTGCGCTGGGGTTCGCGCTGCTTCTTGCGGTACGAGTTGATGAAGGTGTTGGTGAGGATCCGGTACAGCCAGGCCTTGAGGTTGGTGCCCTCACGGAACTGGTGGAAGGACGCGTACGCCTTGGCGTACGTCTCCTGCACGAGGTCCTCGGCGTCGGCCGGGTTGCGCGTCATGCGCAGCGCCGCCGAGTACATCTGGTCGAGGAACTCGAGCGCGTCCCGCTCGAAGCGCGCGCTGCGCTCGGCGGAGGACTCGTTGCCCGTCTCCGCGCCCATGCCCTGGCCCTCGGGCAGCTCCGCCTGGCCGTTGTCGGTCCCTGCGTCGGTACCGGTGACCGGACCCACCTCCTCAAGATTGCGGGCAGGACCGAAACCGGTCCCACTCGCATCGGAGGATAGACGACGACCGGTGCCTCCCGCCGCTCCAAAAGAAGCGGTCCTGGCCGCGTGCAGCACCGTCCAGTCCAGGTCAGTGCGGCTGCTGCGGCTCGGGCATATGGTCGAACCCATGCGGCGGACTTCCTCTCCTACGACGTCGGTGCTGGTGGTTCAGCACTTCTGTCCGCCTCAACAGCGACCCGCCCCGCAACATTCCCCGCCCTTTACCTCAGTGACGCGACCCACCGCACGACACCGGCGGTCACGACCTCCAGGGCCTGCTCCTGGCTGATCGTGGCCCGCTTGGGCACGGCGAGGCCATGATCGCCGTACGGCACCTCCACGAGTTCATACGCCCACCCGTCTCCCACCACCGCCCTTGCACCGACGCGCTTCGCGCGGCCCCTCCTGAAATCGGGGAACTCCTCCGGCCGCCCCCAGGGATCGTTGCCGCCCTGTACGACGAGCGTGGGCACCCCGGCGCCGAGCAGCTCGTCGGCGCGGGACCGCTCGGGCTTGCCCGGCGGGTGGAGCGGGAAGGCGAGCGCGAGGACGGCGTGGGCGCCGAGCTCGGTGGCCGTACGGCAGGCCACGCGCGCACCCGCGCTGCGCCCGCCGGAGATCACCGGCGGCCCGGCCTTCGCCAGGGCCGGCCAGATCCCGCGCCAGCCGACGTCGAGCGTCTTCGGCGCCGGCGCCACCTTCTTCCCGGCCACCCGCCAGGGCTGCTCGACGAGGGCGACGGTCACGCCGTGTTCCGGCAGGACGCGCGCCAGCGCCTGGAGGTCGCGCGCCTCGACGCCGCCTCCGGCGCCGTGGCTGACGGCGAGGGTCAGTTCCGGCTTCTTCGCCCTGTGCCAGGTGATGCGGGCGTCCCCCGCCTCCGTGGCGATGATCTCGGTGGTCACGTCAGAAGAGTGTGCCCTCTTCGGGCCCCTCCAGCTCCTTCAGCAGCTCCGGGCCGTTGTTGCGGACGTTGCTGACGGCCGTGGAGACCGGGTAGGCGCGCATCAGGCCGGCGGGCGGCGGTTCGAGAAGCGGGCGCAGGTCCTCGACGTCGGTGCGGGAGGGGTCGAGCCAGGCGTCCCAGCGGTCGGGGGTGAGCATCAGGGGCATCCGGGGGTGGATGTCGGCCAGGGTGCGCGGGCCGTCGGCGGGGGCCACGGCCAGCGGGGTGCTCTCGGCCTCCGTCGTGATGACCGAGCAGGTCACCCACCACGACCGCGGGTGGTCGTCCGGCAGTGTCCGGTCCCGCCAGAACTCGTACAGCCCGGCCATCGCGAAGACCGAGCCGTCGGCCGGGAGGACGAAGTAGGGCTGCTTGCGGGGCCGCTTCTTCCTGCCCTCGACCTCCAGCTCGCGCTCCTGCTGCCCGGTGACCCACTCGTAGTAGCCGTCGGCGGGGATGATGCAGCGCCGGGCGGCGAAGGCGCGGCGGTAGGACGGCTTCTCGTGGACGGTCTCCGCGCGCGCGTTGATCATCCGGGCGCCGCCCTCGGGGGTCTTCGCCCAGGACGGGACCAGTCCCCACTTCAGCGTGCGCAGCTGACGAACCGGGCGCCCCGTGACGGAGGAACTGGTGGACGCGGTCTCCGCGTCCTTCAAGGGACGGTCCAGTACGACGTGGACCTCCTTGGTCGGGGCCACGTTGTAGTCGGGCGCGAGGGTCTCCTCGGGCTCCCACTTCTCGATTTCAAAGATTCCTGCGAGATCCTCGGGCCTGCGACTCGCTGCATACCGTCCGCACATACGTGCCACACTGCCAGGCCCACCCGCCACCCGACCACCACCCCCCGACGACGGCGCTACGCGCCGACGCCTGTTGACCGAGAGCAGAGGGAGCCACCAGGAAACATGGACAGCACCGCATCCACCGCGCTGCCCGACCTCTGGGACCGGCTCGTCGGCACCCAGCCCGACCCCGACCTGTGGGTGGTGATCGCCACCGCGGCCGCCGCCCTCGCCGTCGTCGTGCCGCACAACCTGTGGCGCGTGTCGCGCAACGCGATCACCATCGCCCATGAGGGCGGCCACGGCCTGGTCGCGCTGTTGACCGGCCGGCAGCTCACCGGGATACGCCTGCACTCCGACACCAGCGGCCTGACCCTGAGCCGCGGCAAGCCGCACGGCCTCGGGATGATCCTCACCGCGGCCGCCGGCTACACCGCTCCCCCGCTGCTGGGCCTGGGCGGCGCCGCGTTGCTGGGCGCCGGCCGCATCACGCTGCTGCTGTGGCTGGCGACGGTCCTGCTGGTGGCGATGCTGGTGATGATCCGCAACGCGTACGGGGCGCTGACGGTGGTCCTCACGGGCGGCACCTTCCTGCTGGTGTCCTGGCTGGCGGGCCCCCAGGTGCAGGCGGCGTTCGCGTACGCGGTGGTGTGGTTCCTGCTGCTGGGCGGGGTGCGGCCGGCGTTCGAGCTCCAGGCGAAGAGGGCGCGCGGCGGCGCCGGGGACTCGGACGCGGACCAGTTGTCGCGGCTGACGCATGTGCCGGCGGGCTTGTGGCTGTTCCTGTTCCACGCGGTGTCGCTGTGCTCACTGATGGGTGGCGGCCGCTGGCTGCTGGAGACGTGAAACGCCCTGCTCCGGGGCGCTCGGCGCGTCGGTGTGCGGCTGCGCCGCGCTGAGGTCCCCCCGGCTCGGACAACGCCGGGAGCGGGGGAGCGACCAGCCCCGACGGCGCCGCACCCGAACGTCGGCCCACCCCGTCGGAGACTAAAGTGGGCGCATGCCCGAAACCCCCGCCCACACCGCCCTCTGGCCCGCCCCCCACGCGAGCGGAGCCGTCGACGCGACGGTCCACGTGCCGGGGTCCAAGTCGGTCACCAACCGCGCCCTCGTGCTGGCCGCCCTGGCCTCGGAACCGGGCTGGCTGCGCCGCCCCCTCCGGTCCCGCGACACCCTGTTGATGGCCGAGGCGCTGCGCGCGATGGGCGTCGGCATCGAGGAGACGGTGTCGTCCAGTTCCTCCGTCGCGGGCGGCCCCGAGGGCACCGGCGAGGCCTGGCGCGTGCTGCCGGCGGGCTTCCGCGGCCCGGCCACGGTCGACGTCGGCAACGCCGGCACGGTGATGCGGTTCCTGCCGCCGGTGGCCGCGCTCGCCGACGGCCCCGTCCGCTTCGACGGCGACCCCCGGTCCTACGAGCGTCCCCTGAACGGCGTCATCGACGCGCTGCGGGTTCTCGGCGCCCGGATCGACGACGACGGCCGGGGCGCGCTGCCGCTGACGGTGCACGGCGGGGGCGCTCTGGAGGGCGGCCCGGTGGAGATCGACGCGTCCTCCTCGTCCCAGTTCGTCTCGGCGCTCCTCCTCTCCGGCCCGCGCTTCAACCAGGGCGTCGAGGTCCGCCACATCGGCTCGACGCTTCCCTCCCTGCCGCACATCCGTATGACGGTGGACATGCTGCGCGCGGTCGGCGCCCAGGTGGACACCCCCGAGTCGGGCGGCGAGCCCAACGTCTGGCGGGTCACGCCGGGCGCCCTGCTCGGCCGGGACCTGACGATCGAGCCGGACCTGTCCAACGCCCAGCCGTTCCTGGCGGCGGCGCTGGTCACCGGCGGCCGGGTCGTCATCCCGGACTGGCCGGCCCGCACCACCCAACCGGGCGACCGGCTGCGCGAGATCTTCACCGAGATGGGCGGATCCTGCGAGCTGACCGAGTACGGCCTGGTCTTCACCGGTTCGGGCTCGATCCACGGCATCGACGTCGACCTCGGTGACGTCGGCGAGCTGACCCCGGGCGTCGCCGCGGTCGCCGCCCTCGCGGACTCCCCCTCCACCCTGCGGGGCGTGGCCCATCTGCGCCTGCACGAGACGGACCGGCTGGCCGCGCTCACGAAGGAGATCAACGAGCTCGGCGGGGACGTGACGGAGACCGCCGACGGCCTGCACATCCGCCCGCGCCCCCTGCACGGCGGGACCTTCCACACCTACGACGACCACCGCATGGCCACGGCCGGCGCGGTCATCGGCCTGGCGGTGGACGGCGTGCGGATCGAGAACGTGGCGACGACGGCGAAGACCCTGCCGGACTTCCCGGAGCTGTGGGCCGGGATGCTCGCGGGATAGGGACGGCAGGAAACAGCCATGCGCCGCTACGGCAAGCACACCGACGAGGACGACATCCGCTCCCGCCCGAACCGCAGGGGCAACCGACCGCGTACGAACATCCGGCCCAAGCACGAGGACGCCGCCGAGGGCATGGTCCTCACCGTCGACCGCGGCCGTCTGACGTGCCTGGTCGACAACCGGATCGTGCTGGCGATGAAGGCCCGCGAACTCGGCCGCAAGGCGGCGATCGTGGGCGACCGGGTCGCCCTGGTCGGCGATCTGTCCGGGCAGAAGGACACCCTCGCGCGCATCGTCCGCATCGAGGAACGCACGTCGGTGCTGCGGCGCACGGCGGACGACGACGACCCGTACGAGCGGGTGGTGGTCGCCAACGCCGACCAGCTGGCGATCGTCACGGCGCTCGCCGACCCCGAGCCCCGCCCCCGCCTGATCGACCGCTGCCTGGTGGCCGCCTTCGACGGCGGCCTCACTCCCCTGCTGGTCATGACGAAGTCGGACCTGGCGTCGCCGGACAAGCTGCTGGAGCTGTACGGCAACCTTGACATCCCGTACGTCGTCACCAGCCGCGAGGAGTTGGAGAACGGCGGCGCGGCGGACCGGGTGCGCGAGCATCTGACCGGGCGGATCACGGCGTTCGTCGGCCACTCCGGCGTCGGCAAGACGACCCTCGTCAACGCGCTGGTCCCGGAGGAACGGCGGCGGCTGACCGGCCACGTCAACGCGGTGACGGGCCGCGGCCGCCACACGACCACGTCGGCCCTCGCCCTCCCCCTGGAGGGCACGGACGACTGGGTCATCGACACCCCGGGCGTACGGTCCTTCGGCCTCGCCCACATCGACCCGTCCCGGGTGATCCACGCCTTCCCCGACCTCGAGCCGGGCACGGTCGGCTGCCCGCGCGCCTGCAGTCACGACGAGCCGGACTGCGCGCTGGACGCCTGGGTGGCGGAGGGCCACGCGGACCCGGCGCGGCTGTACTCGCTGCGGCGGCTGCTGTCCACGCGGGAGCGCACGGAGGGCGACTGACCTCCGCGTTGTTTGTCGGTGCGTGAGCCCGGTAAGTGCATAATCGCACCGAGCCGCACACACGGGAGGACAGCACATGGCGTGGCTGCTGGTCATCGTCGCGGGACTGCTCGAGACCGGCTTCGCCGTCTGCCTGAAGCTGTCGCACGGTTTCACCCGGTTGTGGCCGACGATCGCCTTCTGTGTGTTCGCCCTCGGCAGCTTCGGCCTGCTGACCCTGGCGCTGAGAAAGCTCGACGTCGGCCCGGCGTACGCCGTGTGGACCGGCATCGGCGCGGCGGGCACCGCGATCTACGGAATGATCTTCCTCGGCGACCTGGTGTCGACCCTGAAGATCGTCTCGATCAGCCTGGTGATCATCGGGGTGATCGGCTTGCAGCTGTCGGGGTCGGCGCATTAGGGCGTGTTTCGAAAGTAGCGTCGTCTGCCCGAAGGGCAGGCCCGGCGGCGTCTGGTGCGTGCGATCGCAAGGCGGAGGGTCGCCCCGATACTGGTTGTATCGGGGCGAGCGTGCGTGCCAGGCGTCGCCGGGCAGACGGGACTTTAGAAACACGCCCTACTGGGCCTGCCCGGCGGATCAGGCCGCAGGAAGTGACGGCGGCTCGTCTCGTCAGCGCGGGTGAGCGGGGGCGACGGGGGTGCCCCGGGCGGGGTTGTTCGAACGTCGCCATGTTCAAGACCCACCAGTGTCAACAACGCTCGTGATTGATACAGCTAACCGGCGACTTGCCGGTGCAGGGCGCCGCGCACCAGTTCCGCGACGCCGCCCTCCTCGGGCGGCGCGGCCACGCAGGACAGGGCGAGCCGGACGGCCAGTTCGCAGGACCGGGCCAGTTCGGTGGTGTCGGGCGTCGCGCCGGGACCGGTGAGCGCGGCCACGGCCCGGTCGCGGACGGTCGCCACGAGATCGCCGGGTGAGGGCAGCGGCCCGTCGGCCCGCCGCTGCGCCGGCACGGACGAGGAGGACGGCACCGCCGAGAGCGTCGGCGACGGCAGGCGCTCGCTCCAGAAGCCGGTGAGTATGGCGCGTACGAGCACGTTGCCCCGGGCGGCCGACGTCGTCCACTCGGCGGCCGCGGTGAGCCTCTCCCGGGCGTCCCCGTGCACCGCCAGCGCCCGCTCGACGCCGGCGAGATACGCGTCGGCCTCCCGCCTGACGAGCGCCCGGGCCAGCCCTTCCTTGCTGCCGAACTCGTTGTACAGGGTCTGCCGGGACACCCCGGCCGCCGCGGCGACGTCCACCATGCGCACCGCGGCCCACGGCCGACGCACAAGCGCCGTGAAGGCGGCGTCCAGTAGGGATTCCCGGGCAGCAGGCATCATCGCCTCCCTGGGGCGACCGACTCTGCGCCCAGATTTGACGCGACCGGATGCACTGTCAAGGGTTCGCGGGAGGAGTGGGGGCGGCTGTTTGCCATGGAACGGTGAGGGTCGACGACAGGGGTGCCGTCGGGTGGGACGAGATCCGACCGAGCCGGCCCACCCGACAAACACAGGGTGCCCGACAACAGCGGACCCAAGCCCCGACCCGCCTCCCTTGACTCGGCGAACACGCACACCGCCGAGCTCCGGGCACCCACGCGTACCACCCAGGGCAGCGCCCACCCCGCAGCGCCGGACCCCCCAGCACCGACCGACCCGCACGTCGTCCCCATCCCGCACCGGCCGGCCCCGACCCACGACCCCACCCGCACAACCCGCCTCCACCACCCCCACGTCCACTCCCCGATCCCCTGTGGCCCCACCCCCATCTCGGCGGATACCGTTCCTTCCATGCCGGACTACCTCGACGACCTCCGCCTCGCGCACGTCCTCGCGGACGCCGCCGACGCCGCGACCATGGACCGCTTCAAGGCCCTCGACCTCAAGGTCGAGACCAAACCGGACATGACCCCGGTGAGCGAGGCCGACAAGGCGGCCGAGGAACTCATCCGCGGCCAGCTCCAGCGCGCCCGCCCCCGCGACGCGATCCTCGGCGAGGAGTACGGCATCGAGGGCACCGGCCCCCGCCGCTGGGTGATCGACCCGATCGACGGCACGAAGAACTACGTACGCGGCGTCCCCGTCTGGGCCACCCTCATCTCGCTCATGGAAGCGGCGGAGGGCGGCTACCAGCCCGTCGTCGGCGTCGTCTCCGCCCCCGCCCTGGGCCGACGCTGGTGGGCCGCGAAGGGCCACGGCGCCTACACCGGCCGCAGCCTGTCCTCGGCCACCCGCCTGCACGTCTCCCGCGTCTCCCGGCTCTCCGACGCCTCCTTCGCGTACTCCTCGCTGAGCGGCTGGGAGGAGCAGGGCAGGCTCGACGGCTTCCTCGACCTCACCCGCGAGGTGTGGCGCACGCGCGCGTACGGCGACTTCTGGCCGTACATGATGGTCGCCGAGGGTTCGGTGGACCTGTGCGCCGAACCGGAGCTCTCCCTCTGGGACATGGCTGCCAACGCCATCGTCGTGACGGAGGCCGGCGGCACCTTCACCGGTCTCGACGGCCGTCCGGGCCCGCACAGCGGCAACGCGGCCGCGTCCAACGGTCTGCTCCACGACGAGCTGCTGGGGTATCTCAACCAGCGCGACTGATCGACACAGATGAGCGCGCACGCCCTCAATTGGCCGCGCGCGCCCTCTTGTTGACCCTCGCTTTACCTGGGACGCTGAGAGCACCCTCAATTTGTGAACTTGTGAATCACCGAACCACCCCGGTGGTCCCGGTGATTCCCAGGAGGTGACTCGGAACCCATGCTCGTCCGCGACGCCATGAGCACGCTGGTCCTCACCATCGGCCCCGCCCACACCCTCCGCCAGGCCGCCGCCCTGATGTCCGCACGCCGCGTCGGCGCGGCCGTGGTCCTCGACCCGGACGCCGGCGGCCTCGGCATCCTCACCGAACGGGACATCCTCAACTCCGTCGGCCTGGGGCAGGACCCGGACACGGAACACACCCACGCCCACACCACCACCGACGTCGTCTTCGCCGCCCCGACCTGGACCCTGGAGGAGGCGGCCCACGCGATGACCCACGGCGGCTTCCGGCACCTCGTCGTCCTCGACCGGGGCGAGCCGGCCGGCATCGTCTCGGTCCGCGACATCATCCGCTGCTGGGTACCGGCACGGCAGCAGATCCCGGCCTGACCGGTCCGGGGCCCTCCGCACGCACGAACGGACGGGCCGGACTTCCCCGAGGGGAAATCCGGCCCGCCGCTCGGATCAGTCTCAGACCAGGTCGAACCGGTCCAGGTTCGACACCTTGACCCACGCCGCGACGAAGTCCTTCACGAACTTCTCCTTGGCGTCGTCGCTCGCGTAGACCTCCGCGAGCGCGCGCAGCTCGGAGTTCGAGCCGAAGACCAGGTCGGCACGGGTGCCGGTCCACTTGACCTCGCCCGTGGCCGCGTCGCGGCCCTCGAACGTGGTCTGGTCCTCGGACGTCGACTTCCACGTCGTGCCCAGGTCGAGCAGGTTGACGAAGAAGTCGTTCGTCAGGACGCCCGGCGTCTCGGTGAGGACGCCGTGCTTCGACTGCTGGTAGTTGGCGCCCAGGACGCGCAGGCCGCCGACGAGGACCGTCAGCTCGGGCGCGCTGAGGTTCAGCAGGTTCGCCTTGTCGATCAGCAGGTACTCGGCGGGCAGGCGCTGGCCCTTGCCGACGTAGTTGCGGAACCCGTCGGCCTTCGGCTCGAGCGCGGCGAAGGACTCCACGTCCGTCTGCTCCTGCGAGGCGTCCACCCGGCCCGGCGTGAACGGCACCTCGACGTCGAAGCCGGCGTCCTTGGCGGCCTTCTCGACGCCCGCCGCACCGGCGAGCACGATCAGGTCGGCCAGCGAGACCTGCTTGCCACCGGCCTGGGCGGCGTTGAAGGACTCCTGGACGCCCTCCAGGGTGCGCAGCACCGAGCGCAGACGGTCGGGCTCGTTGACCTCCCAGTCGAGCTGCGGCTGGAGGCGGATGCGGGCGCCGTTGGCGCCGCCGCGCTTGTCGCTGCCGCGGAAGGAGGCGGCCGCCGCCCACGCGGTGGACACCAGCTCGGACACCGACAGGCCCGACTCGAGGAGCTTCGCCTTGAGGGAGGCGACGTCCGCGGCGTCGATCAGCTCGTGGGTGCGCTCCGGCAGCGGGTCCTGCCACACCAGCGTCTCCTCCGGGACCTCCGGGCCGAGGTACAGCGACTTCGGGCCCATGTCACGGTGGGTCAGCTTGTACCAGGCACGGGCGAAGGCGTCCGCGAACTGGTCGGGGTTCTCGTAGAAGCGACGCGAGATCTGCTCGTAGACCGGGTCGAAGCGCAGCGCCAGGTCCGTGGTGAGCATCGTCGGGAGGTGCTTCTTCGACGAGTCGTGCGCGTCGGGGATGATGGCCTCGGCGTCCTTGGCCACCCACTGCTTGGCGCCGGCCGGGGACTCGGACAGCTCGTACTCGAACTCGAAGAGGTTCTTGAAGAAGCCGTTGCTCCACTGGGTCGGCGTGGCGGTCCAGGTGACCTCGAGGCCACTGGTGATGGTGTCGCCGCCCTTGCCGGTGCCGTAGGTGCTCTTCCAGCCCAGGCCCTGCTCCTCGAGCGAGGCGGCCTCGGGGTCGTTGCCGACGTGGTCGGCCGGGCCCGCGCCGTGGGTCTTGCCGAAGGTGTGACCGCCCGCGATCAGGGCGACCGTCTCCTCGTCGTTCATCGCCATGCGGCGGAACGTCTCGCGGATGTCGCGGGCCGCGGCGATCGGGTCCGGGTTGCCGTTCGGGCCCTCGGGGTTGACGTAGATGAGGCCCATCTGGACCGCGCCGAGGGGCTCCTCCAGCTCACGGTCGCCCGTGTAGCGCTGGTCGTCGAGCCAGGTGGTCTCGGGACCCCAGTAGACGTCCTCGTCGGGCTCCCAGACGTCCGCGCGGCCGCCGCCGAAGCCGAAGGTCTCGAAGCCCATCGACTCCAGCGCGACGTTGCCCGCGAGGATCATCAGGTCGGCCCAGGACAGGCTCTGGCCGTACTTCTTCTTGACCGGCCACAGCAGACGGCGGGCCTTGTCGAGGTTGGCGTTGTCCGGCCAGCTGTTCAGGGGGGCGAAGCGCTGCTGGCCGGCGCCGCCGCCACCGCGGCCGTCGCTGATCCGGTAGGTGCCCGCGCTGTGCCAGGCCATGCGGACCATCAGCGGGCCGTAGTGACCGAAGTCGGCCGGCCACCAGTCCTGCGAGGTGGTCAGCACCTCGGCGATGTCCCGCTTCACGGCGGGCAGGTCCAGGGACTTGAAGGCTTCGGCGTAGTCGAACTCCTCACCGAGCGGGTTCGCCACGGCGGGGTTCTTCGCGAGGATCTTCAGATTGAGACGATCCGGCCACCACTGGCGGTTTCCGCCGCCCTGAGTCGGATGCGGGGCGCGCCCGTGCGCGACCGGGCAGCGACCTGCCTCCTCCGGCTTCTCGTCGGTGACGATCGCGTCGTGGTTCTCAGTCATGGGGGAATCCTTTTGGGAGGACGGGGCGGATCACAGTGCGAGGAACTGCCAGCGGTGGTACGTCCGGGTCTCGGGTCCCGGTGGACGACCCTCGGCCTCGTCGTGAGAGAAACCCGGCCCCGCGGTCGCGCACCCCGGAGGCGGCCGCCACCCGCAGACCGGCACCGCACGGCTTCTCGGCGGTGGCCGGAGTCTGGGACTCACTCACGTACCAAAGGTCACTTCTGTCTGTTCCTGTCACTTGGCCGAAGCCGAGATCGATCCTACAATGGACAATGTCTAAGTCAAGTGAGACTCCAAAGTCACACCCGTTCGGGACCTGGTCCCCCTGCTGTTAGGCTGATCTGTATGAGTGACCTTCTGGAACGGCTGCGCGGTCGCGGATGGCGGATGACCGCGCAGCGGCGTGTCGTGGCCGAGGTCCTCGACGGCGATCACGTCCACCTGACGGCCGACGAGGTGCATGCCCGCGCCGTCGCCAAGCTGCCCGAGATCTCCCGTGCGACCGTCTACAACACGCTGGGCGAGCTGGTCTCGCTCGGCGAGGTGCTCGAGGTCGCGACCGACAAGCGCGCCAAGCGGTACGACCCCAACGCCCACCGCCCGCACCACCACCTGGTCTGCGCCCGGTGCGGCGCCATCCGCGACGTGCACCCGAGCGGCAACCCGCTCGCCGACCTCCCCGACTCCGAGCGCTTCGGCTTCACGGTCTCGGACGTCGAGGTGACCTACCGCGGCATCTGCCCGAGCTGCGCGGCGGCGTAAGCCACACCCCCCGCAAGCCCCGGCATCCCCCAGGGAGCCGGGGCTTCTTGCTGCACCCAGGGGCCCGGACTTCGTGCCGCGCACGCGGGGTGCCGACGCGCGGGGCCGCCTACGCACAGGGGCGCCCACACAGGGGCGCCCGCACACGTGAGCGCCCACACAGGGGCGCCAACGCGCAGGGGCGCCCACACACAGGGCCGCCGACGCGCAGGGGCGCCGACGCGCGGGGTTCCCGAATCTGACGGGCCGTCATATCGTCGACGGCGCCCACCAGTCCGTTCCGCACTCCGCGAGGAGACCCCGTGGGAGAGCCGTATCCGAAACTCGAGGCCGACGGCCTCACGCGCGTGTTCGGCCGCGCCCCGCACACGGTCGAGGCCCTCGGGCCGCTCGATCTCACCGTCGCCCCCGGCGAGTTCGTCTGTGTCGTCGGCCCCTCGGGCTGCGGCAAGTCCACCCTGCTGCGGATCGCCGCGGGCCTGCTCCGGCCGAGCGCCGGCACCCTGCTGATCCGCGCCACGACCCCCCGCCCGGCCGCCATGATCTTCCAGGACTACGGCATCTACGACTGGAAGACGGTCCGCGCGAACGTCCGCTTCGGCCTGGACGTCCAGCACGTCCCGCGCCGCGAGGCGAACGCCCGCGCCGACGACTGGCTGGCCCGGCTGGGCCTCGCGGACTTCACGCACGCCTATCCCGCGACGCTCTCCGGCGGCATGCGCCAACGGGTCGCCATCGCCCGCGCCCTGGCCGTCGAACCCGAGCTCCTCCTGATGGACGAGCCCTTCGCCGCCCTCGACGCCCAGTTGCGCACGATCCTCCAGGACGAGCTCCTCGACCTCACCCAGGCCACCCGCACGACCACCCTCTTCATCACGCACAGCCTGGAGGAGGCGCTCGTTCTCGGCGACCGCGTCCTGGTGATGTCCGCCCGTCCCGGCCGGATCATCGCCGAGCACCGCCCGCCGTTTCCGCGCCCGCGCACCGGCGACATCCGCTCCACGCCCGAGTTCACCGCCCTCAAGGGCGAGCTGTGGGAGCTGCTGCGCAAGGAGGCGGTGCCGGCATGACGACGGTCGCCCCGCACCGGAGCGAGTCGGTCCTGGTCCGCCGCCCCGGTCCCGAGGAACTGCACCCCGTACGCGCCCACCGCCGCCGCAGGGCCCTGGAGCTGTCGCTGGCGGCGGCCGTCCCGCTGGCCCTGCTCCTGCTCTGGCAGCTGGCCGCCACCCAGGCCTGGATCGACGACCGCGTCTACCCGGCCCCGTCGGCGATCCTGGCCGACGGCTGGGACCGTGCCGCGGCCGGCGACCTGTGGCCGGACGTGTGGGCGACGCTCCGGCGCGTCCTGGCCGGCTATGCGATCGGCACGGCGGCCGGCTACGCCCTGGGCCTGCTGATGGGCTCTTTGTCCCTGATCAGGGCGGCCCTCGAACCCCTGCTGGACGCCCTGTACGTCGTACCGAAACTGGCCCTCCTGCCGATCTTCCTGAACATGTTCGGTCTGGGGGAGGGCCCCCAGGTGGCGCTGGTGGCGGCGACCGTCTTCTTCTTCGTGTGGATCTCCACGATGTCGGCGGTGATCGCCATCCCCTCCGGCCACCGCGACGCGGGCCGCGTCTTCGGCGCCTCCCCGTGGCAGATGTTCCGCCATGTGCTGCTGCCGGCGTCGTTGCCGTCGGTCCTGGTGGGCGCGCGGATCGCGGCGGGCGTGGCGGTGCTGGTGATCGTCGCCTCGGAACAGATCGCCGCGACGAACGGTCTGGGGCATCTGATCTTCGACTCGCGCGCCCTGTTCCAGAACGACGTGATGTTCGTCGGCATCGTCTGCGTGGCCGCCCTGGGCGTGCTCTTCTCCGAACTGGTCCGCCTGGCCGGCCGTCTGCTCACCCCATGGGCGCCGAGAGACCGGGGACGGGGCCAGTCATGACCCGACGCGCGTACGGCATCGTCCTGCTCCTCGGCGCACTGCTCACGTCGGCCGCCTGCTCCTCCCCGTACGCCGACGACGCGGACGCGCGGGTTTCGGCAGAGGCACGCACCGTCAGACCGGTGGAAGGCTGCGGCGCGGCTTCCTGGACGGACCCGGCGAACCTCTCCCCCACCCGCTCCCCGGCCCGCTGCCGACCCGGCGCCCCGTCCCCTGTCCCCCTGCCGAAGACCCGCAAACTCACCATCGCCACGGGCACCCTGAGCGCGGAGTACGTCGCCCCGCTCCAGGTCGCCCTCGACAAGGGCGAGTTCGAGCGGGAGGGCCTGGACGTCACGCTCAAGGTGCTGCCCACACCCGACGCCCTGCCCCTCCTGGCCAAGGGGGACGTGGACGCCCTGTGGGCGGCTCCGGAGGCGGCGGTGATGAACGGCATCCGGGGCGGCTTCGACATCCGCTGGGTCGCGGGGAACTTCTCGCCCGACCCGGCCTCCCGCAGCGGCCTGTGGGTACGGCTGAAGGACGGCGAGACGGCGGCCGACGTGCGGATGGCCGACCGGAGCCTGGGCACGATGATCGGCAAGGGTTCGGTGATCGCGTACCCCATGGAGAAGGCCCTGGAGCCCCGCGGCGGCGGCCTCGACCGCATCCGCTACCAGCAGCTCGGCTCCGCCGACGTCCTCACCGCCCTCCAGAACGGCGGCGTCGACTCGGCCTGGCTGCTCGACCCGGTCTGGCGCAGGGTCGACGGCAAGCCCGGCTACGCCTTCCTCGGCGGCCAGCCCCTGGGCGAACCCCTGGGCGGCTTCCTCTACGGCCCCTCGCTCCTGGACGCCGACGTGGACGCGGGCGTGGCCCTGCTGCGGGCCTATCTGCGCACGGTGAACACGTACTTCGCCTCCGCCTACAAGACGGACCGGGGCTTCGTCACCTACCTGGCGAAACTCCTGAAGATCGACGAAGCCGTCCTGAGGTCCACGCCCGCCCTCCGCATGGACTGGGAGATCCGCGCAGGCACCACGGACCGCCTCCAGGCGGCCTATCGCGCCCAGGGCGTCACCACCGGCTCACCCCTCCCGGAGTCACGCACGGTGAACCGCCTCCTCTACGAGGAAGCAGTGGGCCACCGCCACTGACCACCGCCCCCACAAACACCGAGGGCCGGAACCCTTCCGGATTCCGGCCCTCGGCCTTCAGTAGCGGGGACAGGATTTGAACCTGCGACCTCTGGGTTATGAGCCCAGCGAGCTACCGAGCTGCTCCACCCCGCGTCGATGAATGCAACGTTACGTGAAGGACGCACACGGAGGCAAATCGATTAACCAGCACCTGATCAGCCCAGGCCAGGACCCACCCCAGAGGCACACCAGCCAGGGGGTGCAGGGGCGCAGCCCCGCAGGGGGTGCAGGGGCGCAGCCCCGCAGGGGGTGCAGGGGCGCAGCCCCGCAGGGGGTGCAGGGGCGCAGCTCCGCCCGGGGTCCAGGGGGCGGAGCCCCCGGCGGGGTCGAAGGGGCGGAGCCCCTGGGGATGGGAAGGGTAAGGGCGGCGGGGGCGGAAAACGCGGCGGCAACCGCGACGCCGGGTCCGCTCACCCCCGGCCACCCCTCACGCAGCCACCCTCACGCCGACAACTCCTCCCGCAGAGCGTCCCGCAACCGAGCCGCCCGCTCCGCGACCTCCTCCGGCCCCAGAGACACCGCCCGGTCCGCCCACCGCTGCCCTTCCGCCAGCTCACCCCGACGCGCGTAGACCAGGGCCAGCCGCAGCGCCGCCCGCCCGTGCCCCGCGTCAGCGGCCCGCGTCCACCACACAGCCGCCTCCGGCTCGCTGCCCTCCCGCGCCAGCAGCAGCCCCAGGTTGAAGGCCCCGTTCCGCGACCCGGCCTCCGCGGCCTCCCGGTACCACCGCGCCGCCTCCACCACATCGCCCCGCGCGGCGGCCAGCATGCCCACCCGCACCTGCGCCCGCCGATGCCCCTGGGACGCCGCCCGCTCGTACCACTCCTCGCACTCGGTCTTCTCGTGCACGGACTCCCCGAGCTCGTGCGCGGGCGCCGGCGGGCGCCGCGCGTCGAGCACGGCCGCCAGCCGGTACGCCGCCTCCGCGCTCCCCCCGCCGGCGGCGCACCGCAGATGCCGTTCGGCCTCCAGCTCGTCCCCGTCCCGCAGCCGCGCCATGCCGACCTGCAACGCGGCTTCCGTGTGCCCGGCGGCCGCCGCCCGCTCGTACCAGCGCAGCGCTACAACCTCCTCGCCCCGTCCCGCGAACAGGATCCCCAGGTTGAACGCGGCGTCCACGCTCCCCGCCTCCGCGGCCTTGGAGAACCACGGCTCGGCCCCGGCCGTGTCCCCGCCCTGCAGCAGCAGGATGGCGAGCGCGTTGGCGGCCTCCCGGTGCCCGGCGTACGCGGCCCGCCGGTACCACTGTTCGGCCTGCGCGGTGCGGCCCTGCTCGGCGCAGAGCAGCCCGAGGTTGTAGGCGCCGTTGTCGTCGCCGGCGTCCATCGCGGCCCGGTACCAGCGCTCGGCGGTCTGGGTCTGGCCCCGCTCGGCGTACAGCGCGCCCAGCGCGTTCGCCGCGTTGCCGTCGCCGTCCTGCGCGGCCCGCAGCCACCAGATGGCGGCGTTCTCGGTGTCGCCGGCGTCGCGCAGCAGGAACCCGAGCGCGCAGGCGGCCCGCGGCTCGCCGTCCTTGGCGGACGTCAGGTACCAGCGCCCGGCCTCCTTGAGGTCACCCCGCTTCTCCAGGATCGCCCCGAGGTGCAGCGCGGCCCGCCGGTGTCCGCGCGCGGCGGCCTGTCTGTACCACTGCTCGGCCTCCGCCGAGGCGGAGACACCGCTGTCCGCGACACCCTTGCCGCCGTCGGCGGCTTGCGCCCCTCGCCGGTCCAGCGCGCGCGCCAGCCGGTACGCCGCCTCCCGGTGCCCCCGCTCGGCCGCGGCCCGCATCCACCGCTCGGCCGCGCCGTCCCCGCGGTGCTCCAGCAGGTCGGCGAGGGCGTAGGCGCCCAGCACGTGTCCCTGTTCGGCGGACTGGCGCAGCCAGTACTCGGCGGCGGGCTCGTCCCCGCGCTCACGGTGGTGGCGGCCCAGTGCGTGCGCGGCGGCCGCGGAGCCGGCGACGGCGGCGACCCGCCACCATCCGGCGGCCTCGTCGGCGTAGCCCCGCTGGTGGAGGAGGACGCCCAGGTTGTTGGCGGCGGCCCGGTCGCCGGCCGCGGTGGCGGCACGCAGATGGGGCTCGGCACCGTCGAGATCGCCGCGGCGCAGCAGCATGGCCCCGAGGACGCTCATCGCCTCGACGTCGCCGGCCTCGGCGGCGAGTCGCTGTCGTGCCTCCTCGACGGCCTCCCCCGTCTCGTCCCGGTTCTCGTCCCGACTCTCGTCGTTGTCCTCCGGAGTCTGGTCCGGGGTCGCTTCCTCACCGGAAGGCTGCACAAATCGCCCTGTCTCGAACAGAGTTGCCTTGTCCCCCATAACGTCCATCGTCGCACCACCTGCAACCCGGGTACACCTGGTATACCGCAGCCCGTAAGGTCACTTCAGCGTTTTGTCGACTTGCCCACAGAGAGACAAGTCAAACACAGTTCCCCCAACTCCCGGAGGCGGCACGTCGATCCGGGCCCCGAGCACATGCGTTCGCACACCACGAAGGCCCGGATCCCTTTTCAGGATCCGGGCCTTCGCCTTCAGTAGCGGGGACAGGATTTGAACCTGCGACCTCTGGGTTATGAGCCCAGCGAGCTACCGAGCTGCTCCACCCCGCGCCGTGTTTCGTAACCGTACCACGGCGCGGGCGGGGCTTGTTGATCAGCCGCTGGGACTACTGCTGGGACTGGGGCTGCTGCTCGGTTTGCCGCTCGCACGCGGACTGGTGCTCGGACTCGGGCTGCTGGTGGCCTTGCCGCCGCTGCTGCCACTGCCGCCGCTCTTGTCCGCCTCGGCCTGCGCCTCCTGGGCCCGCTGCAGCGCGGCCTCGAGGTCCTTCTGCGCCTTGGCGTACGCCTCCCAGTCGGGCTTCTTCAGCGCTTCCTGGCCGGCGGTGAAGGCCTCCTGGGCGTCCTTCAACGCCTCCTGGACCGTCGGGTTGGTGGATGTCGGCGGCGGGGTGGTGGTGCCCCCGTCGTCCGGCGGCGTCGGATTCGTGGCCTCCGCTCCGAAGACCTTGTTGAGGGCCTCGTCGAGGGTGTCCTCGAAGGCGGTGTTGCCTCCGTAGGTCACCAACACCTTGCGCAGCAGCGGGTACTTGAGGCCGCCACCGCGGACGTAGACCGGCTCCACGTAGAGCAGTCCTCCGTCGAGCGGCACCGTCAGCAGGTTGCCGTACTCGACCTCCGAGTCGCCGCCCTTCAGCAGCCTGATGGATTCGGCGATGTCCTGTTCGGAGTTGAACTGGCTCTGGACCTGTTTGGGTCCGTCGACGGTCGTACTCGTCGGCAGTTTCAGCACTCTGATCTTGCCGTAGCCGGGCGTGCCGGCCTCGGAGTCGACCGACATGAACGCACTGAGGTTGTCCCGGCCGTTGGGCGTGAACGTCGTCGTCAGCGAGAACGACTGTGCCGTCTGGTCGGGCATCTTCATGCTCAGGTAGTACGGCGGCACCGCGTCGCCCGACTGGTTGGTCGGGTCGTTCGGCACCTGCCACACCTCGCTGCCGCTGAGGAACGTCGTCGCGTCCTTCACGTGGTAGCGGGTGAGCAGTTCGCGCTGGACCTTGAACAGGTCCTGCGGGTACCGGAGATGGGCCATCAGATCGGCGGAGATCGCCGACTTCTTCTCCACCGTGCCCGGGAACGCCTTCATCCAGGTCTTCAGGACCGGGTCCTGGGTGTCCCACTGGTAGAGCTTGACCTCGCCGGTGTACGCGTCGACGGTCGCCTTCACCGAGTTGCGGATGTAGTTGACCTGGTTCTGCTGGGCCACCACCGTGCGGTTGTCGTTGGTGGCGGTCAGCGAGTCGGCCGTCGTGTCGCCGAGGGTCGTACGGGAGGCGTACGGGTAGCCGTTGGTGGTCGTGTACGCGTCGACGATCCACTGGATCTTGTGGCCCACGACCGCCGGGTAGGCGTCGCCGTCGATGGTCAGCCACGGGGCGACCGCCTCGACGCGCTCCTTCGGCGTGCGGTTGTACAGGATCCGCGAGCCCTCGCCGATCGCGCCGGAGTACAGGATCTGCGGCTCGCCGAACGCCGCCGCGTACGCTGCCCGGTTGACCGGATTGGAGAGGTTGACCCCGCTCTTGCCCGTGTAGGTGGTGGTCTTCTCGCCGTCGTCGTCGGAGTAGTCGATCTCCTTCTGGGGACCGCCGACGATCGAGTACGTGGTCGTCTTCTCGCCGTAGTAGATCCGCTGCTGGTACTGCCCGAGGACACCCTGCGACGGCAGGTTCGACTCGGTGAAGGCCGGGCGGCCCTCGGGGTCGGCGGTGGTGCCCTTGGCGGCGACCACGCCGTAGCCGTGGGTGTAACGGAAGTGGTTGTTGATCCAGTTCTGCTTGTCCACGCCCGCGAGGTTCAGCTCGCGCAGACCGATGACCGTGTCCTGGTCGGCGCCGTTCACGCTGTAGCGGTCGACGTCCAGGTTGTTCGGGAAGGCGTAGTACTTCCGCATCTGCTGGAGCTGCTGGAACGTCGGCGAGACGATGTTCGGGTCCATGATGCGGATGCTCGCCGTGGCGTCGACGTCGTCGCGCAGCTTCGTCTTGTCCTCGGTCTTGCTCGTCCCCGAGTACTCGGTGACCTGGGCGTCGTCGATGCCGTAGGCCTCACGCGTCGCCTTCAGGTTCTTCTCGACGTACGGCGCTTCCTTGGCCTGCTCGTTCGGCTGGACCTGGAACTTCTGGACGATCGCCGGGTAGAGGCCGCCGATGAGGATCGCGGACAGCACCATCAGGCCGAAGCCGATCACCGGGAGCTGCCAGGTGCGACGCCACAGGGTGGCGAAGAACAGCAGGGCGCAGATGACGGCGATGCAGAACAGGATCGTCTTGGCCGGCAGGTAGGCGTTGGCGTCGACGTACCTCAGACCGGTCCAGTTGTCGGTGGCCTTGAAGTCGCTGGACTTCACCGCCAGGCCGTACCGGTCGAGCCAGTACGCGACCGCCTTCAGCGCGACGAAGATCCCCAGCAGCACCGACAGGTGCCCGGTGGCCGCGGCCGTGGCACGGGCGCCGGGGCTGGTGACGCGCAGCCCGCCGTACAGGTAGTGGGTGAGCGCGGCGGCGATCAGGGAGAGGATCGTGGCGGCGAAGCCGAAGCCGAGCAGGAACCGGTACCAGGGCAGGTCGAAGGCGTAGAAGGAGACGTCGAGGTGGAACTGCGGGTCCTTCTGACCGAAGGGCACGCCGTTGACCCACATCAGCCAGGTCCGCCACTGCCCCGAGGCCGAGGCGCCGGCGATCAGCCCGACCAGGGCGGTGATCCCGAACAGCAGCCACTTCTTGTACGGCGCGATGCCCATGCGGTAGCGGTCGAGGCTCTGCTGCTCCATCGACATGGCGCTCAGCGGCGGACGCAGCCGGTGGGCCAGCCAGATGTTGAAGCCGACGGCGACGGCCATCAGCAGGCCGAAGACGAAGAAGAGCCCGATCTTGGTCCACAGGGTGGTGGTGAACACCGACGAGTAGTTCACGGACCGGTACCAGAGCCAGTCCGTCCAGAACCCGGCGAACATCGTGAACGCCATGCCGAGGACGGCAAGGACGCCCAGTGTCATGAGCAGGGTCCGGACGCGCCGGGACGGGCGGCCCACTCTGATCCGCGGCCCCGTCGGGCCTCCGCCGCGGTCCGGCATCTGGAAAGCCAAGGTGCGCACCTCGAAAGTCGCTGTTGATCCGTCAGGCCCGCGTGTTCGTGGACCGTGGGCGGCCCCCCGTGATCGTGGGCCCCCACCTATGCAACTTACTCACCGTTTACTCGGTTCCCGATTCCGGCCGGGAACGAGGCAGGATTGTGACCATGTCCAACACTCCCATGGCAGCGAACCCGCTCACCCGGGCCGTGCTCGAGATCGACGAGTACGCCTCCGGCCTCGGCTGGGACCAGCCCGCCCGCCTCTTCGCCCTCGTAGACACCGCACGACTGCGGGCTCAGGAACCTTCGCTCGCCGCCCAGCTCGGTCTGCAGGACGAGCCCGAGACCACCGGTCTCACCCCGATCGAGCAGGACGAAGTGCCAACGGACAAGCCGCTCGACGAGTTCCTGGCCACGATCGCCTGGCCCGACGCGGTCACCGGCTGCGCCCTCACCGTGGAGCGCCTGATGCTGCCCCCGTCCGCCGAGGCCCAGGTCCCGCAGGGCCTCAGCGAGGCGAAGCTGGCGAAGTGGGTGGCGGACCACCCCGACCGCCAGGAGGTCCGGATGACGGTCGCGGTCCTGCGGGACGGCAGCCGCGAGTCGGCGCTGCGGCTGCGTGAGAAGGACGCTCCGACGGAGGTCCTCACGGGCGGGGACCTGGTCCCGGGCCTGGCGGAGGCGCTGTCGGCGACGTTCGAGGAGTAACCCGGGCGGCTACTTCGTGGTGCACTTCGGCAGGTCGGCCGTGTCGCCGCTGCGGATGTCCTTCAGGGCGCCGAGGGCGTCCTCGATGGTGTTCACCTTGACGAGCGTGAGCCCGCTCGGGGTGTCCTCGGCAGCGGCGGCGCAGTTGTCGGCGGGCGTGAGGAAGTACTGGGCGCCCTTGTCGCGGGCGCCGACGGTCTTCATCTCCACGCCGCCGATCGGCCCGACCTTGCCGGCGTCGTCGATGGTCCCGGTGCCGGCGACGAACTTGCCGCCGGTCAGGCTGCCCGGGGTGAGCTTGTCGTAGATGCCGAGGGCGAACATCAGACCGGCGCTCGGCCCGCCCACGTCGGCGAGCTTGATGTCGATGTGGAACGGGAACGTGTGGTCGGTCCCGGCGGAGATCCCGACGATGGCCCGCTTCTCGCCGCTGTCGTCGGAGGTCGCGGTGGTGATCTTGACGTCCTGGGTCCTGGTCGCCGTCCGGTTCGCCTTCTCGGCGGCGGCCTGCTCCTTCGCCGGCACGATCGTGAAGACGACGTCCTCGCCGGGCTTGTGCTTGGTCACCAGCTTGGCGACGTCGGCCGGCTCCTTCACCGCCGTACCGTCCACGGCCTTGATCACGTCACCGGCGTGCAGCCGGTCCTCGGCGGGCGAGTCCTTCACCACGGTCGAGACGATCACCCAGGACTTCACCGGGATGTCCAGTTCCTTCAGGGCGGCGACCTTGGCGCTCTCCTGGGACTGGCTGAACTCCTCGGCGTTCTCCTGGGTGGACTCCTCCTCGGTCTTGCCGTCGGGGTACAGCGTGTCGTGCGGTACGACCTTGTTGTCGTGCGCGAGCCATCCGTAGACGGCCTCGACGAGGTTCATCCGGTAGTCGGCGCTGGTGACCCGCACGGTGGTCATGTTGAGGTGGCCGCTCGTGGCGTAGGTCTTCCGCCCGGAGATCTGCAGCACCGGCTCGCCGCCGTGTTCACCGAGGGTGTTCACCGTGGGCCCCGGGGACATCTCCGCATACGGCACGGGGATGAGTACTCCCGCGCACAGGAGCGCGATCAGCATCAGGGTGGAGGCGAGCATCGTCGCGGTGCGGCGTGGCATGCTTCGACAGTACGGGACGCTTCTGTCGGCGCACCGTCAGGGCCACCACGCCAGGGCGACCGCCCGGGTGCCGTACATCGAGCACCTCACGCAGTCCCGCACCTCAGGTACCGGAGTGCGACCTCTCCATGGCCGCGCGGAACCTGGCGTACCCGTCCAGCTCGGGACCGTCGCCGCGGACCCTGCGGGTCCGGTTGGCCCAACTTCCCCACAGACCGGCACCGATCGCAGCCACCAGCGGAATGAGCAACCAGGCGAGCGCCGCCATGCCGACCTCCCAACCCCAATCGAGCGACCGCAACTGACTGATCAGCAGATTAACCATCCGCACTGACAACGCTCACGCCAGGGGTGCGGTTACGCAACCGGAGCCCGCTGGAGGACGAGGCCCGTCACTCTCCAGTCGCCACTCAGCAGGCTCCGACCCACTCCTCGGTCCCGTCCGAGAACTTCTGGTGCTTCCAGATGGGCACTTCGTGCTTGAGGTCGTCGATCAGCTTCCGGCAGGCCTCGAAGGCCTCCCCGCGGTGCGGACACGACACGGCGACGACGACCGCGAGATCCCCCACCCCCAGGTCCCCCACACGATGCACGGCCGCGAGCGCCCGCACCGGGTATTCGGCGACCACCTTCTCCGCGATCCGCCGCATCTCCGCCTCGGCGGTGGGATGGCAGGAGTACCCGAGCGCGTCGACGTCGGCACCCCCGTCGTGGTTCCGCACCGTCCCCACGAACAGCGCCGTCCCACCGGCCGCGTCGTCCCCGACGGCCGTGAAGACCTCGTCCAGGGAGAGCGCGGTCTCCCGGATCGCGATCAACTTGATGGGGTCCTGCGCCGCCTGCTCACCGGGATGATCATTACTGGGTGCCATACCTTCATCGTGCCGTACACCGGCAACGAGCGGGAACAGCGTCATCCTCCGGCACACACGCGTGCCCGTGCGGAGCCCCCTGGAGAGGCGCTTCCCGACCGGAGGTGCGACTCGGCGGGAAGACCGGCGGGGGCAAGCCCGGGGCGGGCCGGCCGCCACCGGCCCCTCCTTACCTCCGCCGAGCCTTCCGAGCCCTGCGCACCACAGCCGCCGCGCCCAGCAGAGCGACCGTCGCTCCCGCGGCCCCCGCCGCCGTCGCGTCCTTGCGCCCCAGCCGCCGTCCGGCCACCGTGTGCCGCCCGGACACCTCCTCCAACAGCTCCGCGAGCACCTCCTCATTGGTCCATCGCGGCCGCCACCCGGCATCATGCAGCCGGCTCCCGCTCACCACCCACGGGTACATCGTGTACGCGAGATCCCCCGCCGGGGACGGCGTGAGCCCGATGCGGTGCAGCCGAGCGGCGGCGCCCAGCGCGACCGCCGACGGCAGCTCCATCCGCCGGATCCCGCTGAGCTCCTCGACCTCCTCCTGCTCCAGCCACCCGTCGCACCCCACGGCCAGCTCCCCGTCGACCTTCTCCAGGACGGCGTACTCCAGAGCACCGCACAGGTCCTCGACGTGGCAGAACTGCCAGGCCGGCCGGGAACCGGCGACGACGAGCAGCCGGGGCGACTCGAAGTACCGGGTCAGCGCGGTGTCGGTGCCGCCGACCAGCACCGCGGGCCGCACCACGGTGACGTTGAGCCCCGGATGCGCCCGCGGGGCGCGCCGGGCCAGCCGTTCGATCTCCAGGAGGTCCCCGACCCCGGTCGCCTCGGCCGTCGCCTTCAGTTCCGCGTCCTCCGACAGCGGCAGTTCGTTGTCGGGCAGCGCGCCGTAGACCATGGCGGAGGTGCACAGCACCACACGGTGCACTCCGGCCGCCGCCGCGGCGGTCAGCACGGTCTGCGTTCCGCGCACGTTGTAGGCCGTTCGGGCGGCGCTGTCACTCCCCAGGTCGAGGTCGAGCGCGAGGTGGACCACCACGTCCGCGCCGCGCAGCTTGTCGGCGATCGCCGGGTCCCGGACGTCGAGGATGTGCCACTGTGCCGCGTCGCACTCGCCCCGCCGCTCGTCGATGGCGACGACCTGCTTGATCTCGTCCGACGCGGCGAGCCGCTCGGTGAGCAGCGCGCCCACCCCGGTCGCGGCGCCGGTGACGGCGACGACAGGCCCGCGCCCACCGGCCGGGGTTGAGTGGTTTCGCGCTGCGCGAACCTGCGGATCTGGGGAACTCACCAGGTGTCTCCAGCGGTTGTTTTCCATACGGGCGCGAGTGACGCGTACGTACCAGGTGGCATCCATCCTGCCGCAGGCCGAGAGTCGGCGAAGCACCGAGGCCCGATCGAGCCGGGGTGTCTACGCTGGGTGGTGTTGCAGGGCAGCCGCGCCGCCGGCCGAGAGCCGGTGGCCTTACCAGCCGAGGAATCCCGTGAGTGACACCCCATTCGGATTCGGCCTTCCGCCGGAGGAGCCGGACGACGGCGACGAGGGCAAGAAGAAGGACCCGCAGGGCGGCGGTGGTCAGGGACCGGCCAACCCGTTCGGTTTCGGCGGGCTGCCCGGCGCCGGAGGCTTTGGCGGCCCCGGCGGGGACAACCCGCTCGCTGCCATGTTCGGCTCGCTGAACCCCACCGACCTGGGTGCCGCGTTCCAGCAGCTGGGCCAGATGCTCTCCTACGAGGGCGGCCCGGTGAACTGGGACATGGCCAAGCAGATCGCCCGCCAGACGGTCTCCCAGGGCACCGCCGACGGCGTCAAGGACGCGAGCGTCGGACCCTCCGAGCGCACCGCGGTCCAGGAGGCCGTCCGTCTGGCCGACCTGTGGCTGGACGACGCGACGTCCCTGCCGTCCGGCGCCGGCTCGGCCGTGGCGTGGTCGCGCGCGGAGTGGGTCGAGGCGACCCTGCCCGCGTGGAAGGAGCTCGTCGACCCGGTCGCCGAGCGCGTGGGCGCGGCCATGGGTGACGTCCTGCCGGAGGAGATGCAGGCCATGGCCGGCCCACTGATCGGCATGATGCGCTCGATGGGCGGCGCCATGTTCGGCTCGCAGATCGGTCAGGCCGTCGGCGTGCTCGCGGGCGAGGTGGTCGGCTCGACCGACATCGGCCTTCCGCTCGGCCCGGCCGGCAAGGCCGCGCTGCTGCCGGTGAACATCGAGACGTTCGGCAAGGACCTGGGGGTGCCGCAGGACGAGGTGCGGCTCTACCTCGCCCTGCGCGAGGCCGCCCACCAGCGCCTCTTCGCCCATGTGCCGTGGCTGCGTTCGCATCTGTTCGGCGCGGTCGACGGCTACGCGCGCGGGATCAAGGTCGACACGGCCAAGTTGGAGGACGTGGTCGGCCAGTTCGACCCGCAGAACCCCGAGCAGCTGCAGGACGCCCTGCAGCAGGGCATGTTCCAGCCGGAGGACACCCCGGAGCAGAAGGCCGCCCTGGCCCGTCTGGAGACGGCCTTGGCGCTCGTCGAGGGCTGGGTGGACGCGGTGGTGCACGCGGCCGCGAAGCCGCGCCTGTCGTCCGCCGACGCCCTGCGCGAGACCCTGCGCCGCCGGCGTGCCACGGGCGGCCCGGCGGAGCAGACGTTCGCCACGCTGATCGGCCTGGAGCTGCGCCCGCGCCGCCTGCGCGACGCCTCCCGTCTGTGGGCCTCGCTCACGGACGCGCGCGGGGTCGACGGCCGCGACGCCCTGTGGGCCCACCCGGACATGCTGCCGACGGCCGCCGACCTGGACGACCCGGACGGCTTCGTGCACCGCGAGCAGATGGACTTCTCCGAGTGGGACAAGATGCTCGGCGAGGCGGCGTCCGGCGGCTCCGGCGAGCAGCCGGACCTGAAGAAGAAGGACACCGAGAAGAACGACGACAAGGGCGACGACACCGAGTGAGCCTTCACGACGACGCGGTCCTCGTCCTCAAGGGGTACGAGGGCCAGGACGAGCTGCGCCAGACCTACCTGGAGCACCTGGAGGCCCACCCGGACGGGATGTGGAAGGCCTGCGAGGCCGGGCATATCACGGCGAGTGCCCTGGTGATCGACCCGGACCACGGGCGGGTGCTGCTGACCCTGCACAAGAAGCTCCGCATGTGGCTGCAGATGGGCGGCCACTGCGAGCCGCAGGACACCTCCCTGGAGGCGGCCGCCCTGCGTGAGGCCACCGAGGAGTCCGGCATCGCGGGCCTGACTCTGCTGCCCGGCGGCCCGGTCCGCCTGGACCGGCATCCGATCCCCGCACCGTGCCACTGGCACCTCGACGTCCAGTACGCGGCCGTGGCCCCGTCCGGCGCGCTGCAGGCGATCAGCGACGAGTCCCTCGACCTGCGCTGGTTCCCCTACGCAGAGGTCCCGGACGTGGCGGACGAGTCGGTCGTACGCCTGCTGGAAGCGACGCGCGCCCGGCTGTGAGCCGGACGCGCGCCGTGCGCCGGACATGCAGAGCACGAACGTGTAAGGGGCGACCGCCCAGGCGGTCGCCCCTTACGTTTGCTTCCTGGACGGTCAGCTCCAGACGTTGCCCTGGTTCTGCCCACGCGCCCCCTGCTGGCCCATGCCGTACTGCGCGGCGAGGCCGGAGCCGATCTGGGCGTTCTGCGGCGGGAGCAGTTCACTCGGCTGGACCAGTGCGAAGCCGGTGCCCATGAAGCTGAGCTCCCAGCCCTCTCCGGTGTTGCCGCGGCGCCGCCACACCCCGGAGGAGTGCGTCTGGGCCTGCATCTGCACGCGCAGCCCGGTGGACCAGGCGACGATGGCGTCAGCGTCGCAGTTGACGTACTTGTCGGGCGTGACCTGCAGCATCAGCGGGGCGCCCGAGGTCATCAGGGCGACCCGGCCACGGCCGGTGATGTTGAGCTGGTACTTCCCGGAGCCGGAGATGCCGTAGAGGCTGTCGACGGCGATGACCTCGTGGTGCAGCGAGGAGTCCATCGCCAGCACGTAGCTGCTGTCGACGGTCAGGCCGTCCTGCTCCACGTCCACCACATGGATGTGCTGGGCCAGGTTGGCGAGATACACGGTGCCCTGGCCGTGACAGCGCATCAGGTCCAGGCCCTCGCCGGTGCGCGCACGCGCGCGTGACTGGCTGTTGCTCTGGAACTCGGCGTCGAACTCGACGAGGCCCTGGTAGGCGACCATGGTGCCCTTGCGGGCGAGGATGTCGTCGTGACCCTCCAGGGTGACGCGGAGCATCTGCTTGTTCTGCAGGCTCCAGCGCTCCTGGGTCTGCTGGTCGTTGTAGGCGAAAAGCGGGCTCTGCATGGTGACTCTGGCTCCCCCTCAGCCCCGGATCCGGAGGCGGTCGGTGCTGTCCTCGCTGGGCTGGACGACGACGATGCCCTCCCCGGAGAAGGCCATCTGATAGGCCTCGCCGCTGCCCCGGCCGATGAGCGACTGCGCCCTGAAGCTGCGCTTGCCCTTCACCTTGAGGTTCGGCGACCAGGCGACGAGCGCGTCCGGGTCGACGTACGTCTCGTTCTCGCCGCCGCCGCAGTCGACGACGATCGGCTTTCCCCGGGAGGTCAGCGCGACCCAGCCCTGCCCGGAGATCTTGGTGTTCCACAGACCCTGTCCGGCGAACTTCGCCAGCCCCTTGACCCGCTCGACACCCCACGTCAGATGTGCGTCGAAGGCGAGCAGGTTGGTGGCGTTGACGGAGATGCCGTCGCCGTTGAGGTTGAGCACGACGACGTTGGCGCCGTAGTCGGCGAGGTAGAGCAGACCGTCGCCGGAGCACTTCATCAGGGGCGCGCCCTCGCCGGTCATCCAGTCGCGCGCGATCTGGCGCACGGCCGGCGGGTTGGGCTCGTACTGGACGAAGCCCTCGTAGGCGACCATCGAGCCCACGCGCGCGAAGAGGTCGTTCCCGGTCTGCATGGCGACCTTCAGCATGTGGTTGCCGTGGTTCTCCATGCGGGCGGTGACGGGTGCGGGGGCGTAGCCCGCGAGCGGCTGGTTCATGACGGGCTCCCTCAGACCTCGTACGGCTGGACGACGATGAAGTTGCCGGGCGCACCCCGGAACTGGAGGTTGACGCTCTCGCCGGTGTCGCCCGGGTAGGCGTTGCGGCGCATCCGCACCTGGCTGGAGACGACGACCTGGGAGGCCGCCGACCAGGCGACGACGGCGTTGCAGTCGGCGAAGGTGGTGGGCGTGACCGGGAGGACGACGGGTGTGCCGTGCGTCTTCACGACGATCGTGCCGGTGCCCGTGAACTGCATGGTGAACAGCGCCCCGCCGGGAATGCCGTGTCCCTCGATGCGGCGGACCTCGTACTGGAGGCCCTCGTCGAAGGCGAGGACGTTCTCGGCGGAGACGCAGATGCCGTCACCCTGGAGTTCGATCGGGTGCAGCATGGTCGAGTTCTCGGCGAGGAACACCTGCCCCTGGCCGGTACAGCGCATCAGCTGCATCTCCTGGCCGGTCGCGTTGCCGACGAGGCGGCCGGCGAACCCGGCACCCTTGTAGCTGAAGTCGACCTTGCCCTGGTAGAGCACCATGCTGCCCTGGCGGGCGAGCACGGGCTGACCGCCGATGCCGAGGTCGACGCGGACCAACTTCCGGTTCTGCTGCGTCCAGCGCTGGCCGGTGGGCGTCTCCTTGAACTGCTGCAGCGCGGCGGCCACACCGGCTCCGCCCTGAGGCGCTCCCTGCGGCACACCGTAGGCCTGCTGGGCCGGCGCCTGGCCGAAGGGGGGCTGCTGGCCGTACCCCGGCGGCGGTGCCGGCTGCCCGTAGCCGGGCGGCGCCTGGGGCGCCTGCGGTGCCTGGGGCTGGGCGTAGCCGGGGGGCGGCGGGGCGGTGGGGGCGGCCTGGCCGTACGGCTGCTGCTGGGGCGGCTGGCCGTAGGGCGGCTGCTGACCGTAGGGCGCGGGCGCCGGGGCCGGGGGCGGGACCTGGACGCCGCCAGGCGGTGTCATGGGCGCGACGATGGTGGGCGCGGTGTGCACCGGCGGTGGGGTCGACCCCGGCGGCGGGGCAGCCGGCGGGGTGAAGGGCTGCGCCGTGGGCTGCGGCTGCTGCGGGGCGGGCGCCGGAGCGGGTGCGGGCGCCGGAGCGGACGGGGCACCGAACGCGGGCGGGGCGGCCGCCTGGGCCGGCGGGGCGAAGCCGGGAGCGGCGCCGGCCTGCGGCTGCTGCGGAGCGGCGGGCGCCTCCTCCTCGGCGACCTCGCCGCCGAAGTTCTTCAGCAGCGCCTCCAGACCGCCGTCGAAGCCCTGTCCGACGGCCGCGAAGCGCCACACGTCCTTCAGATAGAAGTCGCCCAGCATGACGGCCCGCTCGGTGGAGAACTCCGAACCGTCGAACGCGTACCGGGCCACCTCCTCGCCGCCCGCGACGATGCGGATGTACCCGGGGTTGATCTGCGACATCTGCCCGGCGCCGTCGATGGTCGCCGTGAAGGACAGCTTCTGGATCTGCGGCGGGATCCGGTCGAGCGTGACGCGGAAGGACTCCGTGTCGCCCGCCTGGGCGCCCAGGAGCTGGATGGACTCCTCGGGGGACTTCGGCTGGTTGAAGAAGACGAAGTAGCGGTCGTCCGAGAGCCGTTCGTCGGCGTCGAGGCCGAAGCAGCTGATGTCGAAGGTCAGGCCGGGGGCGGAGATCTGCACGCCTACGTACAGATCCGTGCCCGCCGTGAGGTCACTGATCCTGGCCTTGTGGCCGCGTTGGAATTCCCTGGGCATGCGTAACGACCGTCCCCCATCCCGAATGCGAGTGCGTCGCGCCAGGCTAACGGCAAACTCCGACACCGGACGAAGTCGGTACAGACCCGGTACACAACCCGCGCGGGACGACGGCGGACGACCCGCGCGCGGGTGGGCTCGCGGGTGGGCTCACTCTTCGCGCGCGCCGGGCAGATGCGGCAGGCGCCCCGCGGCGACCACGCCCTCCAGGTAGCCGCGAGCCCGTTCGGTGCGCGGATACGCCTCCAGCAGCCGCCAGAAGTCGGGGCCGTGACCGGGCACGAGCAGATGCGCGAGCTCATGGAGAAGGACGTAGTCGACGACGTACTCGGGCATCCCCTTCAGCCGGTGCGACAGACGGATGCTGCCCTCGGCCGGGGTGCACGAGCCCCAACGCGTGTTCTGGTTCGTCACCCAGCGGACCGACGCGGGCCGGGCCCTGCCGTCGAAGTACTGGGCCGACAACCGCTCGGCGCGCTCGGCCAACTCGGCGTCGCCGGGAACACGCCGACTCTCCTGCGCGGCCAGCTTGTCGAGCATGACGCTCACCCAGCGTCGCTCCTCGGCCTCGGACATCCGGGCAGGAATGAGCACGACGGTGCGATCGCCCTCGCGGTACGCGGAGACCGTCCGGCGTCGACGGGCGCTCCTGCGAACCTCGATCGCGCTCGCCCCGGAGCCGCTCGGCGGCTGGCTCGTCGTGCTGCGCTGTGGCGTTCCGGCGCGGTGCAGTGGGTCGGCGGGCACGCCAAGACGTTACCCGCTGCACACGGCGGAAGTCCCGGCTCCGGAACGGTCGGGTTCCGATCCCCACCCCCGCTCCTGCCTCCCAAGACGGACTTGTATGACGAATTCCCCTCCCTGTGGATAACTTTCGGCGTCCCCCGACGAGACCCGGCATGCTGGCACTCGCCGGCGGAGCGAGGTCGCCCCCACGCCCCCGCTCCGCCGGCGTACGGAGCGTTTCCAGGAGGACGGGGGTCTTCGATGCATCCGATGGTGAAGCCCGCGCTGCGGCGCGGCTGGCGCGATCTCAACACCGTGCAGTTCGGGATGACCCCGGCGCACGCGCTGACACTCGGCCCGGTGGACACGGCGACAGGCAGTTTCCTGGAACTGCTGGACGGCACACGCGGACTGGCCCTCCTGCGCGAGGAAGGACGCCGGATGGACCTGCCCGACGGCCATGTCGACCGGCTGGTGGAGCGGCTGGCGCGGGCGGGGCTGCTCGACGACGCCCGCGGCGGCGGACCGGACGCCGACACCCTGCGGCAGAAGAAAGAGGTCATGGACCGACTGCGCCCCGACCTCGAGTCCCTGTCGCTGACCACGTCGGAGCCGGGCGAGGCCCTCGGGCACCTCGCGGCCCGACGCCGGCAGCGGGTACAGGTGCGGGGCGCGGGCCGGGTCGGCGCGGTGCTGGCCACGCTGCTGTCGGGGGCGGGGGTCGGCGAGGTGGACGTGCGCGACGGCGGGCGGGTCGAGCCGGGCGACGTGGCACCGGGCGGGCTGCCCGCCGAGGCGATCGGCGAGCGCAGGGACGAGGCCGCCCGCCGCGCGGTACGCCGGGCCGCCCCGGACCGCCCACCCCGCAGGAACACCCGGTCCCCGGCCGAGACGGACACCCCCGGCTTCTCCCTGGTGATCCTCGCCCCACGCGACGACGTGGCCGTGCACGCACCGACGCCCTCGGCCACCGAACCCCTGATCGCCTCGGGCACACCGCACCTCCACGCCGGAGTGGTGGAGGCGACCGGCATGGTCGGACCGCTCGTCCTGCCCGGCGAGACCGGCTGCGCCGGCTGCCTGCACCAGGCGCGCACCGACCGGGACCCGACCTGGCCGCGGCTGGTCGCACAATGGCACTCCGGGAAGCAGCGCCGGACCCGCGCCTGTGACCTGACGCTGGCCACGACGGTCGCCGCGCTGGCGGCCGCGCACGCGCTCACCTTCCTCGACGGCCGGCTCCCGTCCAGCGCGGGGGCACGCTGGGAGGTCTCCTTCCCCGCCCTCCAGTGGCATGCGCGACCGGTGTGGGCCCACTCCGCGTGCCCGTGCGGTGCCGCGGAGAAAGGTAAGGGGGAACACACCTCCGAGGACATGGGTTCGCGCGAGACAATGGCGGAGCAACGGCATTCGACGGAGTTACGCCGTACGACAGACGCGGCGCGGCTTGCTGGGACTTGGAGGGCGCATGTCTGATCTTCCCCGGAAGGCGGTCACCCGGACCGCCAAGCTCGCCGCGCTCCCGCTCGGCTTCGCCGGCCGGGCGACCTGGGGCCTGGGCAAAAGGATCGTGGGCGAGTCCGCGGAGATCGTCGGCCGTGAGCTCCAGCAGCGCACGGCCGAGCAACTCTTCAAAGTCCTCGGTGAGTTGAAGGGGGGCGCCATGAAGTTCGGGCAGGCGCTGTCCGTCTTCGAGTCGGCCCTGCCCGAGGAGATCGCCGGCCCCTACCGCGCGGCCCTCACCAAGCTCCAGGACGCGGCCCCACCGATGCCGACCCGCACAGTGCACGCCGTGCTCGCGGAGCGGCTCGGCGAGGACTGGTCCGAGCTGTTCCTCGAGTTCGACGACAAACCGGCCGCGGCCGCCTCGATCGGCCAGGTGCACCGGGCCGTGTGGCACGACGGCCGGGAAGTCGCGGTCAAGGTCCAGTACCCGGGGGCGGGCGAGGCCCTGCTGTCCGACCTGAACCAGCTGAGCCGCTTCGCCCGCCTGCTGGGCCCCCTCATCCCGGGCATGGATGTCAAGCCCCTGATCACCGAGCTGCGCGACCGTGTCTCCGAGGAACTGGACTACGAGCTGGAGGCCCGGGCCCAGCAGGCCCACGCGGAGGAGTTCGCCGACGACCCCGACGTGATGGTCCCGGCGGTGGTCCACCAGAGCGACCAGGTCCTGATCACCGAGTGGATCGACGGCGTGCCCCTGTCCGAGGTGATCGCCGACGGCACCAGGGACCAGCGGGACCGCGCCGGCCAGTTGCTGTCCCGCTTCCTCTTCTCCGGCCCGGCCCGCACCGGACTGCTGCACGCCGATCCGCACCCGGGCAACTTCCGTCTGCTGCCCGGCGGCCCCGATGGCGAGGACGACTGGCGCCTGGGCGTCCTGGACTTCGGCACGGTCGACCGGCTCCAGGGCGGTCTCCCGGAGCCGATCGGCCAGTCCCTGCGGATGACACTCGACGGAGAGGCGGACGCGGTCTACGAACTCCTGTGCGCCGAGGGCTTCGTCAAGGAGTCCATCGAGCTGGACCCCGACGCGGTCCTCGACTACCTCCTGCCGATCATCGAACCGGCCCGGGCCGACGAGTTCACCTTCACCCGCGACTGGATGCGCAGCCAGGCGGCCCGGATCGCCGACCCCCGCTCCCCCGCCCACCAGCTGGGCAAACAGCTCAACCTGCCACCGGCCTACCTCCTGATACACCGGGTGACGCTCAGCACCATCGGCGTACTGTGCCAGCTCGGCGCGACGGTGCGGCTGCGCGAAGAGCTGGAGGAGTGGCTTCCGGGATTCCTTCCTGAGGAGGACCTGGACGCGGAGGAGTCAGTGGCGGAGGCGTAAGCCGATGGGGGCTGCGCGTTGCCGTTCGGGGGTGGGGCGGGGTGGGGTGGGGGGAGGGGAGGGGAGGGGGGAAGCCCCCCGAGTGGTGGCCCTACCACCAGGCCGAGTCCAGCCGCCCCTCAATGGCCCTGAGGTTCTCCCGCGCGCAGCTGTCGCAGAAGTACTGACGCGCCCCGTTCTCCACGGAGCAGGTCCAGGTGATGGGTGGGGGTTCCTCGGTCCGGGTGCCGCAGCGGGCGCATACGAGGGGGCGGGGCTCTGTCGGGGAGCCGCCGTGGTCACTGCCGGGATGACTCGACACCCTCGGACGATAGCGCCGCAGCCGATGGATCGCCGGGCACAACGCACCGCGGGGCCGGTCCGTTCGGACGGACCGGCCCCCGCGGGGAGAGCTTTGCCTCCTGTGGGGGAGGCCACCGCTTCAGGTGGGCGGTGTTACTGCATCACGGCCATGGCGAGCGCGCGGCGGGCGCGCAGCGAGGCGCGCTCGGCCCGGCGCTGCATCCGGCGGGCGGTCGCCAGGCTCGCGGCCCGGCGTTCCTGCTCGGCCTCGTGCAGTCGCTCGTGCATATGCGCACGAGCCAGGGCTTCTGGGATGAGTTGCATCTCTCGGGTCCTGTTCTGACGCGAGTCGTTCGCGCCGGTGGTGGTGACGTCTTCGGTCGCGGAGCCTGCGGGCTCGCTGGTGGACGGCTTCATCGGGGCCTGCTTCTTGGGGTCGTGCGTGAGGGGGCGGTCGATCGTTCCTGCGGTGTTCATGCCGTGACCGGGTTCTTGCGCGGGCGGCCACGCGGCCGCTTCCGGGCGACGACGACTCCCTGGACGAACAGCTCGCCACCCCAGACGCCCCAGGGCTCGCGCCGCTCCTTGGCGCCGGCGAGGCAGGCCTCGATCAGCGGGCAGGTGCGGCAGAGGGACTTGGCGTACTCGACGTCGGCCGGCGACTCGGCGAAGAAGACCTCCGGGTCGTAGGAGCGGCAGGGGACGGGTACGCCGAGGTTCTCGATGGCGTCGTCGAGCGCGGTGAGCGCGGTCAGCGGGGTCAAGGTGGAGTCCTCCGTGAGGCCGGGCGGGGGGATCGTTTCGGAAGGCGGTACGGACGGGGCGTGCGCTTCGAGTTGCACGGTTCGTCTTCCTCGTCTGGTCGGTCCGGCCCTGTTGGGCCGGTGGCGGCTGGGTACCGGGTTCTTTTCTTGTCCCGAGGCCCCTTCGCTCCGTCATCCCCGTTGGAGGACAAACAGAAGGGCCGCGGATCCCGGATGGGGTTCCGCGGCCCTGAAGGCGCCGGCCTGATCGGAGATCAGGCTGGATCACTCCAGGGTTCTGGCCCACGGAAGGCCCACATCAGGTGGTGCTGCGTCGTCTGCTTCCGGAATCCGGCACCGGTCGCCGTAAAGGCATAGGCCTTCGCCTGTGCCGCTACTGCCGCTTCCAGTGCCTTGGTCGGTCGCTCGCTGCGCTCGCGGACGGGAAGGCCCGCGGGGGCAACGGAGGAGGACGCCGGCCGGTCGGCACGGATGCCGGACAGACCGGTGCCCAGGTTCGAGGCGCCGAGCATGCACAGGGAGACGATCGAGCGATCGGTCAGTTTGACGGTGCGGGTGGAGCTGGTGTTGTTGATGATCACTGGAATCGCCTCCTCTCGGCGTCTCGGGGGACTGGGCGCGAACCCGGTCCGACGGATATGCAAGTACAGCACGGAATCAGGGCCTTCGAGAAGGCCTCTGTTCTCGTGCCTAAGAACCTATGGGGATTGCTGGGGCATGCGCAAACTATTTTTTCGACGAGTTCGCGTCAGTCACTTTCAGCCTCTTCCCCCAGGTCCTGGCCTGCGCAGATGGCCAGGACATCGGCTCCGTAGCGGTTGAGCTTGCGCATGCCGACCCCCGGGATCCGCGCGAGCTCGCCCGCCTCGTCGGGGACGGTCTCGGCGATCGCCATCAGTGTCTTGTCGGTGAAGACGCAGAAGGCGGGCTGCCCGTTGCGCCGTGCCTGGACCGCTCGCCAGGACCGCAGCCGCTCGTAGAGCCCTTCGTCCATGTCGGAGGGGCAGTCCTCACAGCGCATCAGTTTCATCTCACCGGCGTCCGTCAGGCTGCGCCCGCAGACCCGGCAGCGGGCCGGGGTGCGCTGCCTCCGGCCGGGCACGGTGGAAGTGCCCGTCATCGCTCCCCCGAAGCCGCGCTCGACGCCCCCGGAGCCGCCGGTGCCGCCACGGCCGGCGGCGCTGCCCGAGCCGGGGCGCAGGCCGTCCAGGAAGCGGCTGGGGCGGCGGTTGGGGCGGCTGCCGGGTGAGCGGGAGAGCGCCCAGGACACGTGGAGGTGCTCGCGGGCACGGGTGACGCCGACGTAGAGGAGTCGGCGCTCTTCCTCGATCTGCTCGTCGGTCCTGGCGTAGGTGATCGGCATCATGCCCTCGGCGATGCCGACCAGGAAGACGACGTCCCACTCCAGGCCTTTGGCGGAGTGGAGCGAGGCGAGGGTGACGCCCTGGACGGTCGGGGCGTGCTGGGCGTTGGCCCGCTCGTCGAGCTCGGCGACCAGGTCGGCGAGGGTCGCGCCGGGTCTGGCGGCGGTGAAGTCCTGTGCGAGGTTGACCAGCGCGGCCAGCGACTCCCAGCGTTCTCTGACGGCGCCGGAGCCGGCGGGCGGCTGTGGGGTCCAGCCCTCGCCGGAGAGGACGGCGCTGACCTGGGAGGGCAGGTCGACGGCGTCCTCGAGGAGGGTGTCGTTGCGGCCGAAGCGGGCGGCTGCGCGCAGGGCGGTGATCGCCTTGCGCACCTCGGGCCGGTCGAAGAAGCGTTCGGCGCCGCGTAGCTGGTAGGGGATGCCGGCGTCGGCGAGGGCCTGTTCGTAGGTCTCGGACTGGGCGTTGGTGCGGAACAGGACGGCGATCTCGGCGGCCGGGACGCCGGCGTCGAGCAGCTCGCGGATGCGGCGGGCGGCGCCCTCGGCCTCGGCGGGTTCGTCGGTGTACTCGCTGTAGACGGGTTCCGGTCCGGGGGCGCGCTGGGAGATCAGCTCCAGGCGGTGGTCGGCGGCGCGGCCTCGGGCCTGGGCGAGCAGGCCGTTGGCGAGGTGGACGACCTGGGGGGTGGAGCGGTAGTCGCGGACCAGTTTGACGACGGTGGCGCCGGGGTGGCGGGTGCGGAAGTCGAGGAGGTGGTCGGGGGTGGCTCCGGTGAAGGAGTAGATCGTCTGGCTGGCGTCGCCGACGACGCAGAGGTTGTCCCGCTCGCCGAGCCACAGCTCCAGCAGGCGCTGCTGGAGGGGGCTGACGTCCTGGTACTCGTCGACGACGAAGTGCTGGTACTGGGCCCGGACCTGTTCGGCGATGTCGTGCCGGTCCTGGAGGATGGCGACGGTGAGCAGCAGGACGTCCTCGAAGTCGATGACGGAGCGCTCGCGTTTGAGGTCCTCGTAGGCGGCGTAGAGCTGGGCGATCTCGGCGGGGTCGCGGGGGGTCTCGCGGCCTGCCTTGGCGGCGGCCGGGGGGTAGTCGGCGGGGACGGTCTGGGTGACCTTGGACCATTCGATCTCCGCGGTGGCGTCCCGCAGCTCGCCTCGGTCGAGGCGGATGCGGCAGACGGTGGCCGCGTCGGCGACGAGTTGGATCTTTCGGTCGATGAGCCGGGGCAGGGAGCCACCGATGGCTTTCGGCCAGAAGTACTGCAGCTGGCGCAGGGCCGCCGAGTGGAAGGTGCGGGCTTGGACGCCCTGGGCGCCGAGTTGGCGCAGCCGGCCGCGCATCTCGCCGGCGGCGCGGTTGGTGAAGGTGACGGCGAGGACGCTGGAGGGCTGCAGGATGCCGGCGCGTACACCGTAGGCGATGCGGTGGGTGATGGCTCGGGTCTTGCCCGTGCCGGCTCCGGCCAGCACGCACACCGGGCCGTGCAGGGCGGTGGCCACTTCGCGCTGCTCGGGGTCGAGCCCTTCGAGCACCGCGTCGGCCGAGTCCGGTACCTGCGGGAAGAGGGTGGAGTGCGTTGCTGCTGTCACACCGCCATGCTGCCAGGTCGCTGGAGACGGGCGGGCCGGTTGTCCACAGGCGGGCGTCCGCAGTCGTATTAATGCGGCGGAGGTCACCTTCAGGCCTTGGTGTCCGTCGGGAATGGTGGCCGTTTCACGTATGTTCTCCCACTGCGACGATCCCGTTCGCCGACCCGCCGAAGGAGCGCGAGAGACATGCTGGGCACTGTGACGATGTACAGCACCACGTGGTGCGGCTACTGCCGTCGGCTGAAGAGCCAGCTCGACCGTGAGGGCATCGCGTACACCGAGATCAACATCGAGCAGGACCCGGAGTCCGCGGCGTTCGTGGAGAAGGCGAATGGCGGAAACCAGACGGTGCCGACCGTGCTGTTCCCGGACGGTTCGACGCTGACGAACCCGTCGCTGGCTCAGGTCAAGCAGAAGATCGGCGCGTAGTCACGCGGGCAGGGGCGGCCTCCGAGGTGTCGGGGGCCGCCCTTTTTGTGTCGCCTCGCTTTTTGTGGGGTGCCTCACAGGAAGCTGCGGGTCGGCAGCGGTTTGCCGTACCAGAGCTCGATCAGGCGGGCCGCGATCGAGATGCCGTAGGGCGGCAGGACCTCGCCGGACTCGAAGGCGGCGGCCAGTTCGTCGCGGGAGAACCAGCGGGCCTCGTGGATCTCGTCGCCGTCGACGTCGATCTCGGTGGAGGTGGCGCGGGCCATGAAGCCCAGCATGAGGCTGGACGGGAACGGCCAGGGCTGGCTGGCGATGTACTCGACCTGGCCGATGGTGATGCCGGCTTCCTCGAAGACCTCGCGGCGCACCGACTGCTCGATGGACTCGCCGGGTTCGACGAAGCCGGCGAGTGTCGAGAAGCGGCCTTCCGGCCAGTGGACCTGGCGGCCGAGGAGGATGCGGTCGTCCTCGTCCGTGACGGCCATGATCACGGCGGGGTCGGTGCGCGGGTAGTGCTCGGCGCCGCAGGCGGGGCAGCGGCGGATGTGGCCGGCCGCGGCGATGACGGTGCGCTCGCCGCAGCGGGAGCAGAAGCGGTGGGTGCGCTGCCAGTTCTCCAGGCCGACGGCGTGCACCATCAGGCCCGCGTCGCGTGGTGACAGCAGCAGGCCGGCCTCGCGCAGCCCGGCTGGGCGCGCCGACTGGTCGATGCGGCCGGGGAGGGCGTCCTTCTGCAGGGCGAAGTAGCTGACGCCGTCCTGGTCGATGCCGAGGAAGTAGCGGTGTGCCTCGGTGAGGGGTGCTTCGAAGGAGGGGGTCATGACGAGTTCGGTGCGGCCGTCCGCCGTCTCGTCGATGAGGACCTGGCCGCCGGAGACCACGAAGCAGCGGGTGGTGGGGTGGCTCCACGCCGCGGCGAGCCAGGCCTCGTCGAGCCGGTGGTGGGCGGCCCGGTCGATGCCGCTCGGTGCGGTGAGTGAGACGGGTCGGTCGGCGTTCTGGTCGGTCCAGGTGGTCACGGGTGCTTCCAACTCCCCCGGTGGAACGGTTGTTTCGGCGGGCGGTTCAGCGGGACGTGCGGCAGGGGGCGACCGGGTTTCGGTGCGGTGTCGCGGTGTGGGGCGGTGTGTCCAGTGTGCCCCGCGCGCGGTGTCGCTCCGGACCCTGGCGGGGTCGTCAGGGTGCATGACGCCAGGTCTGGGCGAGGTCGCTCCAGAGGTACGCGGTGGTCTCGACGCCCTTGAGGAGGAGGTCCAGCTCGATCTTCTCGTTCGGGGCGTGCCAGCCGTCCGAGGGGACGGAGATGCCGAGGAAGAGCACCGGGGCGCCGAGGACGTCCTGGAGGTCGGCTGCCGGTCCCGAGCCGCCTTCGCGGGTGAAGCGGACGGGGCCTTCGAAGGCGCGGCCCATGGCGCGGACCACGGACTGCAGCGCCGGGTGGTCCAGTGGGGTCAGGCAGGGGCGTGTGGCCGGGCTGAACGTGATCTCGTGCCGGATTCCCGCGGGCGTCTGTTCGTCGGCCCAGGCGCGGACGGCCTTCTCGATGTGGTCGGGGTCCTGGCCGGCGACCAGCCGGAAGGACAGCTTCACGAAGGCCGAGGACGGGATGATCGTCTTGCTGCCGGGGCCCTGGTAGCCGCCGCCGATGCCGTTGACCTCGGCGGTGGGGCGGGCCCAGATGCGCTCCAGGGTGGTATGTCCCGCTTCGCCGTGGGTCGCGTGCGAATTGGCGGTGCGCAGCCACTGCTCCTCGTCGAAGGGCAGTTCGGCGAAGAGCTCGCGCTCGCGGTCGGTGAGTTCGACGATGCCGTCGTAGAAGCCGGGGATCGCCACGCGTGCGTGCTCGTCGTGCAGTGCGGCGACGAGGCGGGCGGCGGCGGTGGCCGGGTTGGGGACGGCGCCGCCGAAGGAGCCGGAGTGGATGTCCTGGTCGGGCCCGGACAGCCGGATCTCGCACTCGGCGAGGCCGCGCATGCCCGTGCAGACCGTGGGGGTGTCCTCGGACCACATGCCGGTGTCGGAGACGATCACGGTGTCGGCGGTGAGTCGCTCGGCGTGCTCTTCGATCAGGGCGCGGAAGTGCGGGGAGCCGGATTCCTCCTCGCCTTCGATCAGCAGCTTGAGGGTGACGGCCGGGGTGGTGCGGCCGGTGGCGGCGAGGTGGGCGCGCACGCCGAGGGTGTGGAAGAACACCTGACCCTTGTCGTCGGCCGCCCCGCGCGCGTAGAGCCGGTTGTCGCGGACGACGGGGTCGAAGGGATCGCTGTCCCAGCCGTCCTCGCGGGCGGCGGGCTGCACGTCGTGATGGCCGTAGACCAGGACGGTGGGCGCTTGCGGATCGTCGGAGGGCCACTCGGCGTAGACGGCGGGGGCGCCGGGGGTCTGCCAGACCTCGGCGGTCGGGAAGCCGGTCTCCTTGAGCCTGGTGGCGAGCCAGTCGGCGCTGCGGTGTACGTCGGGCGCGTGGTCGGGCTGGGCCGACACGGACGGGATGCGCAGCCACTCGGCGAGGTCGTCGAGGAAGGCGGCGCGGTGGCGCTCGATGTATGTGCGGACGGCGCTGACCACACTGTCAACGGGATGGCTCATGGTCACGAGCCTATCGGCCCGCGCCGACATCCTCGCCGGGCGGTTCCGTACGGTTTCCTTGCCCGGTGGGCCCCCGGTGACCGTCGTCGCAGGCCTCTTGGTCCGTCAAGAGGCGCTCCAGCTCTGCCCGATCCGGCAGACCGTCGGGTCGTACGACCTCGCCGGTGCGCACGTACAGGAACGTCGCTGTGACGGATTCCACGGGTATGCCGTGCTGCTCGGCCCAGGCGAGCCGGTACAGCGCGAGCTGCAGCGGGTCGGCGGTGCGGCCCCGGTTGGTCTTCCAGTCGACGATCTCGTAGGTCGCCGTCTCGCCGTCGCCTTCCTTGTAGACGGCGTCGATACGGCCCCGTACGACGCGGCCGGCGAGGGTGAGCTGGAAGGGGGCCTCGACGCGGTGGGGCGTGCGGTGGGCGTACTCGGTGCGTTCGAAGGCGTCCTTGAGGGCCTGCAGGTCGTGTTCGTCGGTGATCTCCGCGTCCTTGCCGGGGAGCTCCTCCGGCTCGAGGAGGGGCAGGGTGAGTTCCTCGTAGCGGGCCTCCACCCACGCGTGGAACCGGGTGCCCCGGCGCGCGGCCGGTTGCGGGGGGCGTGGCATGGGGCGCGCGAGTTCCTGCGCGAAGCCGTCGGGGTCGGCGGCCAGGCGCAGCAGTTGCGAGGCGGTGAGCGTCGTCGGCAGGGGTACGTCCGTGACGCTCTGCCGGGTGCGCAGGAGTTCTCCGGTGAGCGCGTCGAGGTCGCGGTCCCAGGAGGCGACGGTGCGGGCCTCCTCGGGGGTGAGGGGGGTACGTCGCGGCCCGGGCGGGTGGGGGCGCGCGGCGGGGGGTTCGGGGGCCTTGGCCTGGTGAGGGACGGCTGGGCGGGTGGGGGTCCACTCGTCCCAGGGGGGCGAGGTGTCCTGCGGGGAGACGGCTGCGTCGTGGGGGAACCCGTCTTCGTCGTGGGGGAAGTCGCCGTACGGGGATTCGTCGTACGGCGACTCGTCGTAGGGGGCTTCCTCGTACAGCGACTCGTCGTAGGGGGCTTCCTCGTACGGCGGCTCGACGGGTGGGGGCTCGTCCTCGTCCGGCGGCAGCGGCCAGTCCGGGTCGTCGTAGGTGTCGAGGGCGTCCGCGGGGGAGGCGAGGTCGTCCAGGTGGGTGAGGACGGTCTCGGCGGCGGCGCGGCGGCGGGCCAGGGCGGCTTCGTCGAGGGGCAGCGGCCAGACCTGGTCGGCGGTGGGCCGGTGGAGGGTGGGGTTCTCCGCGCCTTCTTCCGGTTCGTCCGCCCAGGCCTCGATCTCGCCGTGGCCGGCCGCGCAGTGGTCGTACAGGGCCTGGAGAAAGGCGGACGGGCCGCGAGGCTTCTTCTGGGTGGGGCCCCACCAGTGGCCGGAGCCGAGGAGGAGGGAGCGGGGGCGGGTGAAGGTGACGTAGCCGAGGCGGAGTTCCTCGGTGTGCTGGTGGTCCTTCATGGCCTCGTGGAAGGCCTTCATGCCGCGTGAGTCCCAGGCGTCGATGTCGGGGAGGGTGTCGGCGTCGCCGCGCAGTTCGTGCGGCAGGACCTTGGCCTGGGCGGTCCACTTCTCGCGGCCCTGGCCGCTGGGGAAGGTGCCGGTGACCAGGCCGGGGACGGCGACGACGTCCCATTCCAGGCCCTTGGACTTGTGCGCGGTGAGCACCTTGACGGTGTTCTCGCCGCCGGGCAGGGCGTTGTCGAGGCCCTTCTCGTACTGGGCGGCGGTGCGCAGGAAGCCGAGGAAGGCGAGCAGGCCGGCCTCGCTCTCGTTGGCGGCGAAGGAGGCGGCGACGTCGAGGAAGTTGGAGAGGGTTTCGCGGCGGCGGGCGGCCAGGGCGTGCGGGGAGGCCGACAGTTCGACCTCGAGGCCGGTGACGGCGAGAACGCGGTGCAGGACGTCCATGAGGGGGTCGGCCAGGGAGCGGCGCAGGTCGCGCAGTTCGGCGGCGAGCCGGGCGAAGCGCACGCGCGCGTCCGGGGAGAAGGGCAGCCCGTCGTCGTCCCCGGCGGCTCCGTTCAGGGGGGTTTCCAGGAACGTGTCGAGGGCGTCCGCGAGTGAGATCACCTCGGACGGGTCGACGCCCTCGACTGCTTCGGCGAGCCGCCGGTCGGGGTCGTCGGTGTCGTCCCCGCGCGCGTGGGAGACCAGCAGCCGGGCCCGCCGTCCCAGGAGGGCGAGGTCGCGTGGGCCGATGCGCCAGCGTGGGCCGGTGAGCAGGCGGACGAGGGAGGCGTTGGCGCCGGGGTCCTGGAGGACCTCGCAGACGGCGACGAGGTCGGCGACCTCGGGCAGGTGCAGCAGCCCGGAGAGGCCGACCACCTCGACGGGGACGTCCCGGGCGACCAGCGCGCCCTGGATCTGCGCGAAGTCGGTGGCCGTGCGGCACAGGACGGCGATCTCGCCGGGCGCCTTGCCGGTGTTGACCAGGTGGGCTACGGAGTCGGCGATCCAGTCGATCTCCTCGGCGTGGGTGGACAGGAGAGCGCAGCGGACCACGCCGTCGCGTTCGGCGCCGGGGGCCGGGCGGAGGGCCTCCACGCCCGCGTGCATGGCGCGCAGGGGTTCGGCGAGGCCGTTGGCGAGGTCGAGGAGGCGGCCGCCACTGCGGCGGTTCTCGCTGAGCGCCTGGCGGGCGGCGGGGCGGCCGTCGGCGTGGGCGAAGTGCTCGGGGAAGTCGTCGAGGTTGGCCACGGAGGCGCCGCGCCAGCCGTAGATCGCCTGGCAGGGGTCGCCGACGGCGGTCACCGGGTGGCCGGTGCCGCCGCCGAAGAGGCCGGCGAGGAGGATGCGCTGGGCCACGGACGTGTCCTGGTACTCGTCCAGGAGCACCACTCGGAACTCGTCGCGCAGGATGCGGCCGACCTCGGGGATGCCGGCGAGCCGCGCCGCCAGGGCGATCTGGTCGCCGAAGTCGAGCAGGTCACGCTCGCGTTTGGCGGCCCGGTAGCGCAGGACGAGGTCGGCGAGTTCGCGCCGGGCGGCGGCGGTCTCGGGCACTTTGCGCAGGTCGGCGTTGGTGAGCCTGGCGCCCTCCAGGGTGCGCAGCAGCCCGGCGTCCCACGTGCGCAGGTCTTCGGGGAGTACGAGGTGCTCGGCGAGCTCGGCGTCGAGGGCGAGGAGGTCGCTGACGAGGTCGGCGAAGGAGCGGGTCAGCGCCGGATAGGGGCCGGGGGCTTCGCGCAGCACACGCGCGGCGAGCTGGTAGCGGGTGGCGTCGGCGAGCAGCCGGGACGTCGGCTCCAGGCCGATGCGCAGACCGTGATCGGTCAGCAGGCGGCCCGCGAAGGCGTGGTACGTGGAGATCACGGGCTCGCCGGGCGGGTTGTCCGGGTCGATGACGTCGGGGTCCGTGACGCCGGCCTTGATCAGCGCCTTGCGGACGCGCTCGGCGAGTTCGCCGGCGGCCTTGTTGGTGAAGGTCAGGCCGAGGACCTCCTCGGGGGCGACCTGGCCGGTGCCGACCAGCCACACCACGCGCGCGGCCATCACGGTCGTCTTGCCCGACCCGGCTCCAGCCACGATCACCTGCGGGGCGGGCGGCGCGACGATGCAGGCCGTCTGCTCCGGGGTGAAGGGGATACCGAGGAGCTCCTTGAGCTGCTCGGGGTCGGTGATACGGGCGGGCATGTCGGAGAGGCTAGCGGCGGGCACTGACAGTCGATGACACATCACCTCGTCGTGCTCGAAGAAGCGCAGGTCATCGCGTGTGGTGCGGTCGATCACACCGGTGCGATCGCTGCTCGGCGCGCCGCCTGCGACGTGCTCACTCCACGACGTGCCGGCCCTCGGGCCGCGCGCTGCACGACGCCCGGAACGCGCAGTGTGTGCAGTGCTGTCCGGCGGTCGGTGTGAACCGCTCGTCGAGGACCTTGCCGGCCGCGGTGGCGAGCAGCTCGCCGACCCACTCCTCCGCCGCCCCCTCAAGGGCTTCCTGTGCCTGCACCTTGGGCAGGCTGTCACCGCCGTCCCGTTGGGCGGCGCCTTGGCGCAGCTGGACGAGTTCGGCGCCGCCCGGTTCGGGCCGTACGCCGTCGAAGGCTTCGTCGACGGCGCCCTCACGGACGGCGAGCTGGTACACGGCGAGCTGGGGGTGGCGCTCCACCTCGCGCGCGGTGGGTGCCTGTTTGCCGGTCTTGAAGTCGACGACGTAGGCGCGGCCCTCGCCGTCCGTCTCGACGCGGTCCATCTGGCCGCGGATGCGCACTTCGTAGTCGCCGGCCTCGAGGGTGACGTCGAAGTCGTGCTCGCTCGCCACCGGTGTGCGGCCCGTGCGGTCCATGACGTGCCACTTCAGGAAGCGTTCGAGCGCCACGCGCGCGTTCTGCTTCTCCTGCGCCGACTTCCAGGGCGCGTCGAAGGCGAGCGCGTTCCACACGGAGTCGAGGCGCTCCATGAGGACGTCGAGGTCGGCCGGGGTGTGCCCGGAGGCGACCTCGTCGGCGAGGACGTGCACCACGTTGCCGAAGCCCTGGGCGGCGGTAGCGGGCGCGTCGGCCTTGACCTCGCGCCCCAGGAACCACTGCAGGGCGCAGGTGTTGGCGAGCTGGTCGAGGGCGCTGCCGGAGAGCACGACGGGCTGGTCGCGGTTGCGCAGCGGCACCTTGCTCTCGGTCGGCTCGAACATGCCCCACCAGCGGTAGGGGTGCGCCGACGGCACCAGGGGCCGGCCGTCCTCGTCGGCGAGGGCGGCGAGGCGGGCGAGGCGACGGGCGGCGGCCTCCCTGAGGGCGCCGGACACGCGCGGGTCGACCGTCGTGGCCCGCAGTTCGGCGACGAGCGCGGCGACCGACAGGGGACGGCGCGGGCGGCCGGTGACGTCCCTGGGCTCGACGCCGAGTTCGGTGAGGAAGCGGGACGGCTGGTCGCCGTCGTCCGCGGGCGCCTTGACCGCCGTCACGACGAGGCGCTCACGCGCGCGCGTGGCGGCCACGTAGAACAGGCGTCGTTCCTCGGCGAGCAGAGCGCCCGGGGTGAGCGGTTCGGCGAGGCCGTCACGGCCGATGCGGTCGGCCTCCAGCAGGGAGCCGCGGCGGCGCAGGTCCGGCCACAGCCCCTCCTGCACGCCGGCCACGACGACCAGGCTCCACTCCAGGCCCTTGGCGCGGTGCGCGGTCATCAGGCGTACGGCGTCGGGGCGCACGGCACGGCGGGTGAGGGTGTCGGCGGCGATGTCCTCGGCCTCGATCTCGGCGAGGAAGTTCAGGGCACCGCGGCCGCCGGTGCGCTCCTCCGCGCGCGCGGCGGTGGCGAACAGCGCGCATACGGCGTCCAGGTCGCGGTCGGCGTTGCGGCCGGCCGCGCCGCCGCGCCGGGCGGCCCGCTCCAGGCGCGTGGGCCAGGGCGTGCCCTCCCAGAGGTCCCACAGCGCTTCCTCGGCCGTACCGCCGCCCGCGAGCCGCTCACGGGCCTTGCGCAGCAGCGCGCCGAGACGCTGGGCGCCGCGCGCGTACGTCGGGTCGTGCGTGACCAGGCGTTCCGGTTCGGCCAGCGCCCGCGCGAGCAGCTCGTCCGAGGGGGGTGGCAGTGGGTTGCCCGCGGCCCGCTCCTCCTCGCGCAGGGCGCGCCCGAGGCGGCGCAGGTCGGCCGTGTCCATGCCGGCGAGGGGCGACGTGAGGAGGGTGAGAGCGGTTTCGGTGTCGAGCCAGCAGGGGTCCGCGGCGGCGGGGCCAGGCTCCCCTGCGTCAGCGGCAGAACCGGCGGGCTCCTCCCCGCCGGCGGCGGCAACCTGGGCGTCCCCGTCCGCAGGCGCGGCGGCAGCCTCGGCGTCCCCGTCCGCAGGCGCGGCGGCAGCCTCGGCGTCCTCCCCCGCAGGCGCGGCAGCAGCGCCCCCTTCCGAAGAGGCGGCGGCAGCATCCGTGCCGTCCTCCGCAGGAGCGGCAGGGACCCCGGTGCCCTCGCCCGTCGGTACGGCGGCAGTCTCGGCAGCCTCCTCCGCCCGTGCGGCCCCCTCCGCCCGTACCGTCTCCTCCGCCCCGGTGGCCGCCGCCTCTGCCGTGGCCACCGCTCTCAGGGCCGTCAGCAGGGGCGCCACCGCGGGTTCGTGGCGTAGGGGCAGGTCGTCGCCGTCGATGTCGAGCGGGACGCCGGCGGCCGTGAGGGCGCGGCGGACCGTCGGGATCGTGCGGGAGCCCGCGCGCACCAGCACGGCCATCTCGCGCCAGGGGACGCCGTCCTCCAGGTGCGCCCTGCGCAGGATGTCGGCGATGTTGTCCAGCTCGGTGCCGGGCGTCGGGTACGTGTGGACCTCGACGCGGCCGCCGTCGCGCACCGGGGCGAGGTCGCGGTGGGCGCGGACCTTCTCCGCCGGGAGGCGGGTCAGCGGCATGCGCTGGGTCAGCAGCCGGGTCGCGGCCAGCAGCGCGGCGCCGGAGCGGCGGGAGGTGCGCAGGACCTCGACGGGGGCCGGGCGGCCGTCCGGGCGTGGGAAGGCGCGCGGGAACTCGAGGATGCCGTTCACGTCGGCGCCCCGGAAGGCGTAGATCGACTGGTCGGGGTCGCCGAAGGCGACCAGGGTGCGGCCGCCGCCGGCGAGGGCGTGCAGGAGCCGCACCTGGGCCGGGTCGGTGTCCTGGTACTCGTCGACGTAGACGGCGTCGTACTGGGCGGCGAGCCGCTCGGCGGCCTCGGGGCGGTGGGCGAGGAGGACCGCGCGGTGGACGAGTTCCGCGTAGTCGATCACGCCGTGCAGGTCGAGGACATCGAGGTACTCGGCGAGGAAGGTCGCCGCGGCTCGCCAGTCGGGGCGGCCGATGCGGCGGGCGAACGCGTCCAGGGCCTCGGGGCCCAGGCCGAGTTCGCGGCTGCGGGCGAGCACCGCGCGGACCTCGTCGGCGAAGCCGCGGGTGGTGAGGCAGGCGCGCAGGTCGTCCGGCCAGCGCACGTGCGCGAGGCCGAGCCGTTGCAGGTCGAGCTGGCCGGCGAGCAGCTCGCGGACGGCCACGTCCTGCTCGGGGCCGGACAGCAGCCGCAGCGGCTCGACGAACAGGTCGCTGTCCTGGTGGGCGCGGACCAGGGCGTAGCAGTACGAGTGGAAGGTGGTCGCCTGGGGCGCGCGGGCGGCGCCCATGCGCAGGGCCATCCGGTCGCGCAGTTCGACGGCGGCCTTGCGGCTGAAGGTGAGCACCAGGATGCGCGCGGGGTCGCCGCCACGGGCGACGCGGGCCGCCACGGACTCGACGAGGGTCGTGGTCTTTCCGGTGCCGGGGCCTGCGAGGACGAGGAGAGGGCCGGCGGCGTGGTCAACCACGGAGCGCTGTGCGGCGTCCAGACGAGGGGGGACCACCTGGGCCGGCGGGGTACGTACCAGTCGGTAAGCGCCACGGCTCCCCTGTCGCCCGTGCGGGGGCGACAGGCGCCTGGTGGAGGAAGAGGAGCTCACGTGGTTCGCCGGTCCTGGTGGGTGTGCAGGTCGTCACTGCCGGCGCGGCGCGCCGTCGTCGGGGGGTGGTGGTCGGGTGGTGGGTCGGAGGACCGCCGCTCGTGGAGGGCGGTGGTCGCGGTATGAGGGGGACGTGTGCCCGCGACGCTACGCCGACGGGTGACCCGGAAGAGAGGCTTCCGCTTCTTCCCTCCCGGCCCGTGGGCCCCGCGAGCCACGTGTGTCCCTCGACTCTCGAACGTACGCCATGTCGCGGTGGTGCCCCGTTTCCCCCGAACGGGGAACGGGGTCCCCTTGGGCGGGTCCGATGGCGGAAGCTGTCAGGTGTGACCCTCCGTGTGTTCGCCGCCGTCCCATCGGGCGCGTCTCATGTCGAGGCGCGGCAGATGGCCCTCGGCGGCCCTGCTCGCCTCCTTCAGGGGCGTGCCCTCGGCGCGGTAGTGGTCCAGGGCCCGCAACTCGTGGCCCGGCAGCAGCACCCCGTCGGCGCGCACGACGCGCCACCAGGGCACGGCTCCTCCGTAGAGGGCCATCACCCGGCCGACCTGCCGGGGGCCTCCCACCCGTCTCTCACCACCACCCTTGCCGGAGAGCGCTTCGCGCTCGCTGTCCTCACTCGCGAGCCACTCGGCGACATCCCCGTACGTCATCACCCGCCCGGGCGGGATCAGCTCGGCGACGTCGAGGACCCGCTCGGCGTACTCCGGCAGCGCGTCGGTGTACTCCGGGCGGGCGTCGTCCGGAAGGCTCTGCTCGCTCATCCGTCCCATCCTGCCCCACCCCACCGACAATGCGACGGGCCCGCCACCGTGGGTGGCCCTCGCCCCCGCGCGGCGCTTCGGGCAGACTGTGCGCCCCGCGTTTGCACCCTGATGCCCCCGTGTGTCGGTGGGGCATGCCACCATCGTGCGGGCGGTGACCGGTGATACGAGATCAAGAAGAGACGATGAAGCAGCAGGGTGTGCATCCCGATGACGCGGAGGGCACCTCTGACGCCGCGTCGCGCCCGGACAGCGCCCGCGCGGCGGAACAGGCCTCCGACCTCGTCGACGTGACGCACATCGACGAGGTGGAGGGCGACGAACCGCTGCTCCCCGCGCGCGTGCACCGCCCCTCCGACCTGATGCGGCTGCTGGTGGGCGTGCTCGGGGTGATCGTGCTGCTGGCCATCGCCGCCTTTGCGCACGGGACGACCTCGGGCCTGGAACAGGACATCAACAAGGGCACCGGGCAGGCACCCGACCTCCTCATCAAGATCGCGGGGCTGGCGTCCAGCATCGCGATCCTGCTGGTGCCGGTGGCGTTCGCCATCGAGCGGCTGATCAAGCGGGACGGGCTGCGCATCGCCGACGGCGTTCTCGCGGCGGTCCTCGCGCACGGGGTGACCCTCGCCACCGACCTGTGGGTGGCCAAGGCCGCCCCCGAGTCCATCCAGGAGGCGCTTACCCAGCCCTCCCCCGGCGACCTCAACGCCCTCACCGACCCCGTGCACGGCTATCTCGCGCCGGTCATCGCGTACATGACGGCCGTCGGCATGTCACGCCGGCCCCGATGGCGCGCGGTGCTGTGGATCGTGCTGCTCCTCGACGCGTTCTCGATGCTCGTCACCGGCTACACGACGCCGTTCTCGATCATCCTGACGGTGCTGATCGGCTGGATGGTCGCCTACGGGACGCTGTACGCGGTGGGCTCGCCGAACGTCCGCCCCACGGGACGGACGCTGATGGCGGGTCTGCGGCACGTCGGCTTCCGCCCGGTGAGCGCGGCCCGCCAGGAGGTCTCGGACACGCCGGAGACCGGCGACCGGGGCCGGCGCTACTTCGTCACCCTGGAGGACGGTCCGCCGCTGGACGTCACGGTGGTCGACCGGGAGCAGCAGGCACAGGGCTTCTTCTACCGCGCGTGGCGCAATCTGACCCTGCGCGGCTTCGCCACCCGCAGCAGCCTGCAGTCGCTGCGCCAGGCGCTGGAGCAGGAGGCGCTGCTGGCCTACGCGGCCATCGCGGCCGGGGCCAACGCGCCCAAGCTGATCGCGACCTCCGAACTCGGTCCCGACGCCGTGATGCTCGTCTACGAGCACACCGGCGGCCGCACCCTGGACTCGCTGCCGGACGAGGACATCACCGACGAGCTGCTGCGCGACACCTGGCACCAGGTGCGCGCCCTGCAGTCCCGGCGCATCGCGCACCGCAGGCTGGTGGGTGACGCGGTCCTGGTGGATCGTTCCGGCACGGTGATCCTCACCGACCTGCGGGTCGGCGAGATCGCGGCCGGTGACCTGTTGCTGCGCATGGACACCTCCCAGCTGCTCGTGACGCTCGGTCTGCGGGTGGGCGCCGAGCGCGCCGTCGCCTCGGCGGTGAGCGTGCTCGGCCCCGACGCCGTGGCGGACTGTCTGCCGATGCTGCAGCCCATCGCGCTCAGCCGCTCCACGCGCGCGACGCTGCGCAGACTGGCCCGGGAGCGGGCAGAGCGTGAGCGCGAGGCGGTGCTGGAGGCGTCCCGGCAGGCCAGGCAGGCCCGTCACGAGGCGGCCGAGGACGAGACGCGACCGGCCCTCGACAAGGCCGCCAAGAAGGCCGAGCGCGCGGAGGCACGGGCCGAGAAACGAGCCATCGACGAGGCGCTGGAGGAGGCCCGCGAGGAGGATCTGCTGACGCAGATCCGGCACGAGGTGCTGCGGATCCGGCCCCAGGCGCCGGTCGAGCCCGCCCGGCTGGAGCGGGTGCGGCCACGCACCCTGATCAGCTTCATCGCCGGCGCCATCGGCGCGTACTTCCTGCTGACGCAGCTCACTCACATCGAGTTCGGCCCGCTGATCGCCAACGCCGAGTGGGGCTGGGTCGCCGCGGCGGTGTTGTTCTCGGCGCTGAGCTACCTCGCCGCGGCGATGAGCCTGCTGGGGTTCGTGCCGGAGCGGGTGCCCTTCCCGCGGACCGTGGCGGCGCAGGTCGCCGGGTCGTTCGTGAAGATCGTCGCGCCGGCCGCGGTCGGCGGCGTCGCCCTCAACACGCGCTTCCTGCAGCGCGCGGGAGTGCGGCCGGGGCTCGCGGTGGCGAGCGTGGGCGCCTCCCAGCTGTTCGGCCTCGGCTGCCACATCCTGATGCTGCTGTCCTTCGGCTATCTGACCGGTACCGAGAAGACGCCGTCGCTGTCGCCGTCCCGCACGGTCATCGCGGGTCTGCTGACGGTGGCGGTGCTCGTGCTCGTGGTGACCTCGGTGCCGTTCCTGCGGAAATTCGTCGTCACGCGCGTGAGGTCGCTCTTCGCGGGTGTCGTACCGCGCATGCTGGACGTGCTGCAGCGGCCGCAGAAGCTGGTCACCGGCATCGGCGGCATGCTGCTGCTGACGGCCTGCTTCGTGATGTGCCTGGACGCGTCGATCCGCGCGTTCGGTGACGAGGCGACGTCGATCAGCATCGCCAGCGTCGCCGTCGTCTTCCTCGCCGGCAACGCGCTCGGCTCGGCCGCCCCGACGCCGGGCGGTGTCGGCGCGGTCGAGGCGACGTTGACGGTCGGTCTGATCGCCGTCGGCCTCCCCAAGGAGGTCGCCGCTCCGGCGGTCCTGCTGTTCCGGCTGCTGACGCTGTGGCTGCCGGTGCTGCCGGGCTGGCTGGCCTTCAACCACCTGACGCGCAAGGGCGCCCTCTAGGGACGCCGCAGCGGGCGTACCTCGTACGGACCGCGTCCCGCGCGCGTGGGCGGGCACGGCCCCAGGATGGGAGCATGCCCAGTCCCTCCCGCCTGCGCGCCGCCGCCCTGACCGCGACCGCCCTCCTGCTGTGCTCGCCGGTGGCCGGCTGCGGCGACGAGTCCGGCGGCGAGGATCTGGCGACGCAGAAGCTGGAGTGGGAGGGCTGCCCGACCCCGTCCCAGGCGGAGGGCGGCGGCAGCCCGCCGTCCCCTCTGCCGAACGGCGACGAGTGGCAGTGCGCCACCATGAAGGCACCGCTGGACTGGGACGACCCCGAGGGCGACACGATCGGCATCGCGCTGATCCGGGCGAAGGCGAGTGGTGAGGAGAGCCGGCGGATCGGCTCGCTGCTGTTCAACTTCGGCGGCCCGGGCGGCTCCGGCGTCACCACGCTGCCCGCGTTCGGCGAGGACTACGCGGCCCTGCGCACCCGCTACGACCTGGTGAGCTTCGACCCGCGCGGGGTCGGCCGCAGCGCCCCCGTCCGCTGCGAGAACGACCAGCAGCTCGACGCCTACTTCCAGCAGGACATGACCCCCGACGACTCCGTCGAGCGCACGACGCTCCTGGACAACACCAAGGAGTTCAACGAGGCCTGCGAGGACAACTCCAAGAGGATGCTGCCGCACGTGCGCACCACCGACGCGGCCCGCGACATGGACCTGATGCGCCAGGTCCTCGGCGACACGAAGCTGCACTACTTCGGCATCTCCTACGGCACCGAACTGGGCGGCGTGTACGCCCACCTGTTCCCCCGCAACGTCGGGCGGGCCGTCTTCGACGCGGTCGTCGACCCCACGCAGACGCCCGAACAGGGCGCGCTCGGACAGGCCAGGGGGTTCCAGCGCGCGCTCGACAACTTCGCCGAGGACTGCGCGTCGAAGACCGAGGGCTGCCCCGTCGGGGACACCGCGCAGGACGTGAAGGACCGGATCGCCGAACTGCTGAAGGACCTCGACAGCAAGCCCATCCCGGGCATCTTCCCGCGCGAGCTGACCCAGAGCGCCGCGACCAACGGCATCGCGCAGGCGCTGTACTCGCAGGACTTCTGGGAGTACCTCACCGAGGGCCTGGAGCAGGCCTACGCCGGCGACGGCAGGATCCTGATGCTGCTGTCCGACTCGATGAACGGGCGCAGCGAGAACGGCGAGTACAGCAACATCGCCGCCGCCAACGCCTCCATCAACTGCTCGGACGACAAGCCGCGTTACTCCGTCGGCCACGTGGAGAGAAGGCTGCCCGAGTTCCGGTCCGCCTCGCCCCTGTTCGGTGACTTCCTGGCCTGGGGCATGGTCAGCTGCACCGACTGGGCGGTGCCGGGCGCCGCCGACCATCCCGACGTGCGGGCGCCCGGGGCGGCGCCGATCCTCGTCATCGGCAACACCGGCGACCCGGCGACCCCGTACGAGGGGGCGCGCAGGATGGTGGCCGCGCTGGGCAGGGGCGTCGGGGTGGAGCTGACGTACAAGGGGCAGGGGCACGGCGCGTACGACAGCAAGAACAAGTGCGTGCAGTCGGCGGTGAACGGCTACCTCCTCGACGGGAAGGTGCCGGCCGCGGGGACGGTCTGCTCATGACGCACCTCCCCCACCCGCCTGACAAATCCGCAGGTCAAACGGTTATCCACAGGCCCGTACGAGCGTGGCTCGATCCACCTACTATGGCAGGACAGCCGTCCGCCGCCCGATGCGGACGGCCTGCGAGGGGGTGTGCACATGGCGCGATTCGTACGGTGGACGGCACTGGGAGCCGCCGCCGCGCTGCTCGTGGCGGGCTGTAGCAGCGGCGCGTCGGACGGGGGCGAGGACGGCAAGGGGGGTACGGCGGACGCGCGGCCGTCGGCCGGCTCCTCCGCGACGACGGGCGCGCCGGCGGCCCTGCCCGCCTCACTGACCGGCCAGAAGCTCGACTGGGGACGCTGCAAGGAGACCTCGGACTCGCCCGCGCCGGGCAGCGAGTGGCAGTGTGCCACGCTGAAGGCGCCGCTGGACTGGTCGAAGCCCGCCGGCGACACCATCGACCTGGCGCTGGTCCGCGCCAAAGCCGGTGGCGCCGGAGGCGAGCGGATCGGCTCGCTGCTGTTCAACTTCGGCGGTCCGGGCGGCTCCGGCGTGTCGACACTGCCGTCGTACGGTTCCACGGTCGCGTCACTGCGCGAGCGCTACGACCTGGTGAGCTGGGACCCGCGCGGGGTCGGCGCCAGCGAGGGCGTCCGCTGCCGCAGCGACAAGGAGATCCAGGCCGCCGAGTCCGTCGACTCCACCCCGGACACCCCCTCCGAGGAGCAGACGTACCTCAAGGATGCCGACGACTTCGGCCAGGGCTGCGAGAAGGCCGCAGGCCCCCTGATGGCGCACGTCTCGACCACCGACACCGCCCGCGACATGGACCTGATGCGCCAGGTCCTCGGCGACACGAAGCTGCACTACTTCGGCATCTCCTACGGCACCGAACTGGGCGGCGTGTACGCCCACCTGTTCCCGAAGAACGTGGGGCGGCTGATCCTCGACGCGGTGGTCGATCCGAGCGCCGACTCGGTGGGCCACGCGAAGAACCAGGCGAAGGGCTTCCAGCTGGCGCTCGACAACTACCTGAAGTCGACCGGCCAGGACCCCGAGCAGGGCAGCGCGAAGATCGCGGCTCTGCTGAAGCGGATCGACGCGAATCCGCTGCCGACGTCGTCCGGGCGCAAGCTCACGCAGACGCTCGCGGTCACCGGCATCGTCCTGCCGCTGTACAGCCGGCAGAGCTGGCCCGGTCTGACCAGCGCCCTGGAGTCGGCCGAACAGGGCGACGGCTCCGAGTTGCTGACGTTCGCCGACGCCTACAACGAGCGGGACTCCTCGGGGCACTACGGCACGACGACCCACTCGCAGCGGGTCATATCGTGCTTGGACGACAAGCAGCGGCCGACGCTGGAGGAGACGAAGAAGCTGCTGCCGGAGTTCGAGAAGATCTCGCCCGTGTTCGGCACCTTCCTGGGCTGGGACGCGGCCGGCTGGTGCCACGACTGGCCGGTGGCCGGGCAGTTCGACACCCCGGAGGTGAGCGCGGCGGGCGCGGCGCCGATCCTGCTGGTCGGCAACACCGGGGACCCGGCGACCCCCTACGAAGGGGCGCGGAAGATGGCGGACGAACTGGGCAAGGGCGTCGGTGTGCTGCTCACCTGGAAGGGCGAGGGGCACGGTGCCTACGGGAGCGGGAGCGACTGCGTCGACTCGGCGGTGGACGGCTATCTGCTGAACGGCACGGTGCCGAAGGACGGCACGGTCTGCTCATGACGACGGCGGGGGCTCCGGGCACCCGTGGTGCGCGAAGCCCCCGCCGTCCGGGCGGTCAGGTCGGCTCAGTAGACCGGCTTGCTCGGCTCGATCTGGTTGACCCAGCCGATCACGCCGCCGCCGACGTGGACGGCGTCCGCGAAGCCCGCGGACTTCAGGACCGCGAGGACTTCCGCACTGCGGACACCCGTCTTGCAGTGCAAGACGATCTTCTTGTCCTGAGGCAGGCCCTCCAGCGCGGTGCCCAGCAGGAACTCGTTCTTCGGGATCAGCTTGGCGCCCGGGATGGAGACGATCTCGTACTCGTTCGGCTCGCGGACGTCGATGATCTCGATGTTCTCGCCGTCGTCGATCCACTCCTTGAGCTGCTTGGGAGTGATCGTCGAACCGGCGGCCGCCTCCTGGGCCTCCTCGGAGACGACGCCGCAGAAGGCCTCGTAGTCGATGAGCTCGGTGACGGTCGGGTTCTCGCCGCAGACCGCGCAGTTCGGGTCCTTGCGGACCTTGACCTGGCGGTACTGCATCTCCAGGGCGTCGTAGATCATCAGTCGGCCGACCAGCGGCTCGCCGGTGCCGGTGAGGACCTTGATCGCCTCGGTGACCTGGATGGAGCCGATGGACGCGCACAGCACGCCCAGGACGCCGCCCTCGGCGCAGGAGGGGACCATGCCGGGCGGCGGGGGCTCCGGGTAGAGGCAGCGGTAGCAGGGGCCGTGCTCCGACCAGAAGACGGAGGCCTGGCCGTCGAAGCGGTAGATCGAACCCCACACGTACGGCTTGTTCAGCAGCACGCACGCGTCGTTGACCAGGTAGCGGGTCGCGAAGTTGTCCGTGCCGTCGACGATCAGGTCGTACTGGCTGAAGATGTCCATCACGTTGTCGGCCTCGAGCCGCTCCTCGTGAAGGATCACGTTCACGTACGGGTTGATGCCCTTGACGCTGTCCCGCGCGGACTCGGCCTTGGAGCGGCCGATGTCGGCCTGGCTGTGGATGATCTGGCGCTGCAGGTTCGACTCGTCGACCTCGTCGAACTCCACGATGCCGAGCGTGCCCACGCCCGCCGCGGCCAGGTACATCAGCGCCGGCGAGCCCAGGCCGCCGGCGCCGACACAGAGCACCTTGGCGTTCTTCAGCCGCTTCTGCCCGTCCATCCCGACGTCGGGGATGATCAGGTGGCGGGAGTACCTGCGGACCTCGTCTACGGTGAGCTCGGAGGCGGGCTCGACCAGGGGTGGCAGCGACACGGGGACTCCGTTGGTCGGTCAATCACTACAGTTGTTCTCCCTGTAACACTGCCATGGCCATCTTCATTCCGAGACACCCGTTCCGATCCGCGAGACGATTTCGTCCCAGTAGCCGGGCATGGTCTCCCAGGGGTCGAGCAGGCCGCCGCGGTCCGGCCGGTCGGTGAACCAGACCGTCGCCGCGCCCTGCCAGCGGGCGATGCGCAGCGCCTCCTCCAGGTGGCCGCGGGGTACGCCGTGCACCAAGTGGCAGAAGCGCTCGGGCGGATGGGCGGCGGTCCAGTCGGCCGCCTGCGACCAGCGGTAGTCGCTCCAGGGGCCGCAGAAGGTGACGAGCTGGTCGGCGTTGTCGGCGTAGCCGGGGTACGGGTGGGTGCCGTGGCCGAGGACGACGTGGAGCGCGTCATGGAGCGTGCGCAGCGTGCCGACGGTGCGGCGGACCTCGGGGAGCGCGCTGCGTTCGGCCGGGCAGCGGTCCAGGAGGAAGCCGCCGACCTGGTACCAGTCGAGGTACCGGCTCGCGTCGGAGACCACCTCGGCGAAGGCGCGGGCGCCGTAGGCGAGGTCCAGACGGCCGAGAACGCGGACGCCCGCGGTGCGGAGCCGGCCGGCGGCCTCCAGGCAGTGCGGGTCGGGGCGGGCGCCGGGCCCGGCGGCGACGTCGAGGACGGCCCAGTGCAGGGGCCGGCCGGGGCGGGTGAGTTCGCCCCATTCGGCCGGCGCGAGGAGGGGGTGCGCGAGGCCGGGGACGCCGAGGCCGGTGCGGACGTCGGTGGTCCCGGCGCGCGCGCTGCCCGCCGGGGTGCCTGTCAGATACGACACGCCGCCTCCATCCAGATGTCGGCGAGGGACTCCTCGAGGTTGATCCGGGGCCGCCAGCCGAGCCGGTCGCGGGCGGTGCGCACATCGGCCTGCTGCCAGCTGCCGCAGCCGTCCGGGTACGGGTACGCGACCGGGGCCGCCTGGTCTGAGTCGCCGCGGGGATGGCCGATGGCCGGCCGCAGGTGGGCGCCGGGCGGGCCGTCGAGTTCGTGGAGGGCGCCGGCGTATCCGGCCACGCGCGCGAGGATCGCGGCGGCGTCGCGCAGGCGGACGGCGCGACCGGAGCCGATGTTGATGACGCCCTGCGCGGCGGAGAGCGAGGCGGCGTGCACGGCGCGGGCGACGTCACGGACGTCGACGAAGTCGCGCTGGGCGCCCAGGCCGCCGAGTTTGAGCTCGCCGTCGCCGGACTGCATCGCGCGGCGCATGGCCTCGGCGAGCCGCCCGAGCGGGGAGCCTGCGGGTGTGCCGGGACCGGCCGGCGAGAAGACGCGGAGCACCACGGCGTCCAGACCCGACCCGAGGACCAGTTCGGTGGCGGCGAGCTTGCTGACGCCGTACGGGCCACCGGGGCGCGGAACCGCGTCCTCCGCCGTGGAGGAGCCGGGCTGGCTCGGGCCGTACTCGGCGCCGCAGCCGATCTGCACGAGGCGGGCGCCGCAGCCGCTGCGGCGCAGGGCCTCGCAGACGGTGGCGACGGCGACGGTGTTGTGCCGGGTGAGTTCCCGGGCACCGCCGCGGGTGGCGCCCGCGCAGTTGACGACGACCTGGGGGTGGACCGCGTCGAGGAAGCGGGTGAGAGCGCCGGGGCTGCCGGTCGCGAGGTCGAAGCGGACGTCGGCGTCGTCGCCACGGCCCAGTGCGGTGAGCTGGACGGCCGGGTCGGCGAGCAGGCGGTCGGCGACGAAGCGGCCGATGTAACCGTTGGCTCCGATCAGCAGGACCCTCATCGTGCGGCTCCCGGGGTGTGCGCTGCGGCTGCTCCCGTGGCCGCGGGGGCTCCTGCGACCGCGGGTGCCCCGGTGGTTCCGGTCGCTCCGGATCGGGAGGTGGTCATCTGGTTTCTCCTTCGGGGGTGTTGCGTGGGTGGAGGAGCGCATGCGTCGTGCGGTCCGTGCACGGTGGGGGTGGCGCTGCGCGCGATGGTTGGGCGGCGGGCGGCCGCCGGGGCGGGCGGAGATCCAGCCCCCGGGCCCCGCCGAGGCCGACCCGTGAGCGGCGGCTCCGCGTCAGCACGGCGGGTCCGTCCGCGCGTGAGCGGAGGCCCTGGTCAGCGTGCGGGTCGCGTGGATCAGCAGGGTCAGGGCCGCCGCTCCGCAGGCGAGGGCCGGCACGCCGGCCGGGCCCCACGCGGCCACGAGGGCGTCGACGGGCATGGCCAGGACGTCACAGCCGGGCAGACGGCCCGCGAAGACGGTGGCCAGGGCGATCGCCTCCAAGGCGCCGGCGGTCCCGAGAGCGAGCGCCGGGGCGTGGCCGAAGCCGTGCACGGCAAGGAGGCGAGCGAGGAAGAGCAGCACACCCAGGGTGAGGGTCTGCGCATACCCGGCGGGCTCGTCCAGGACCGCCGCGCACAGTCCGGTCAGCGCCGCGAGCGAGCACAGGAAGAGGGCGACCGCGCCGAGCAGCAACGGCTGTACGGAGGCGGCGAACTCCTCCAGGCGCCGGCTGGCGTTCAGTCGGCGACCGACGCGTACGGCGAGGAGGTGGGCGCTCCAGGCGGCGGGCGCGCAGGCGAGGGCCAGGGTGAGCAGGGGCGCGGCGGCGAAGGGCCAGGGACCGTGCGGCGTCCCGGTGGGCAGGCCGTCGGGGCCGCCGTCGACGGCGGCGCGCAGCAGTCCGTCCCCCAGGGCGGCGTAGGCCAGGAGCCAGCAAGTCCAGCCGGTCGGGTAGGCGCCGGGGTGCGTGCGGCCTCGCGGGCCCAGCGGACCCCGCCGCAGGGCCGCCCGCACGGCGAGAACCACGGCAAGGACGCCCGCGGTCACGACGAAGAAGCGCACCCGCCCCTGGGTGAGGTGGAAGCCTGCGACGGTCGCGGCGTACAAGGCGCCCGGCAGCAGGGTGAGCAGCGCCCAGTCCAGGCGGGCCGACGGGCTCGCGGCGGACGGCGCCGGACGCGGGGGCGTGTCGGCGTCACGCGGGACGCGGGCGTACATCTCCTCCGCGAGGGAGAAGACATCGCGGTGCCGAAAGCGGGCGGCGGTCCGGTCGGTGACGCCGTGGGCCTCCAGACCGGCCGCGATGTCCAAGGGGTCGACGGCCCGTTCGCACAGCTCGCGGTGGCGGTGCATCAGGGCCTTCACCGGGTCGGCGGCGCCTCGGCGAGGGGTGGGCGGGGTGTGAGGAGTGGCGGCGGGCGCGGCGTCGATGTCCGGGCCGACGACGGAGAACGAGTCCGGGCCCTCGCCGGGAGACGTGTCACCGACACTGCGCTCCCGCCCCTCGCCCGAAGACGCGCCACCAACGCCCTGCTCCCGGCCCTCACCCAAAGACGCGTCGCCGGCACCTCGCTCCCAGCCCCCACCCAAAGAAGCGTCGCCAGCCCCCCGCCCCCAGTCCGCACCCCAAGACGCGCCACCAACACCCCGGTCCCAGCCCTCACCCAAAGACGCGCCACCAACGCCCCGCCCCGATCGCTCACCTAAAGAGGCGTCACCCGCACCGCGCTCCCCTCCCTCACTGGCAGACGCGTCACCAACTACCCGCCCCGCGCCTTCACCTGAAGAAACGCAACCGGCTCCGGGCTCCCGGCGCGCATCCGAAACCTCGTCACTCTCCCCCTGCTCCTTGCCCCCACCCGGAACCACCTCACCGACCCCTCGCTCCTTACCCCCACCCGAAAACACGTCACCGACACTCCACTCCCGGCTCTCTCCCGCCGCGCTCTCCTCCCCCACCGCGCTCTCCTCCCCCGGGAGCCACTCCTCCGACCGCTCGTCCCGGGACGCCGGGCTCCCCGGTGTCCCGGGCCGGTCGAGTTCACCCAGGCCGCTCATCGCACCCCCTCCGTGGCGGCGACCCGTGCCCCGGGCCGGACCGGCGAGATGCCGGGCATTACCGCCGCGCCGGGCACCGGCGCCCCGCCGGGAGCCGCCGATGCACCATGCACCGCCGACGCACCGGACACCGCGCCCGTCCCCCGCGCCGGCGCGGGCCCCTCCCCCCGGCCGGACCCGCGCACATCTCGGGCCCGCCCGTCGGGGCCGGTCCAGCGGTCGGGGAGCCACGCTTCCGCCGGGACGGCGAACGGCCGGGGCTCGCCGGCTTCGTCGACGGCGACCCGGCGGACCGGGCTGTGGGAGAGGACCTCCAGGTAAATGCCGTGAAATGCCGCGACGTTCTGCTCGACGGTGAACAGTTCGAGGGCGCGTGCGCGGGAGGCCGCGCCCAGGCGCGCACGGCGCTCGGGGTCGCGCAACAGCGCCACGCACGCCTCCGCGAACGCCCGCGGGTTGCGCGGTGGGACGACCAGCCCCGTACCGCCGATGACCTCGACCACCGCACCGACGTCCGTGGAGACGGTCGCGCGCCCGCAGAGCATCGCCTCGACCAGGCCGACCGGGAAGCCCTCGACGACGCTGGACAGGACGACGACGGCACCGGCCGCGTACGCCTCCGCGAGGCCGGGCAGCTCCGGGCCGCCGATCTCCTCGAAGGAGACCGGGTTGTCGCCGACGGCGTGCGGCCCGTCCGCCTCGTCCGGGAAAAGCTGCGCGGCCAGCATCCGGCAGTGCCCGAGGTACGCCTGTCCCTCCGGCCCGGCCGGTGCGCCGATGATCCGCAGGCGGGTCCCGGGCTCCTCCATTCTGACCTGCGCGAAGGCGTGCAGCAGGGACACCAGGTCCTTCGCGGGCTCCACCCGGCCGACCCAGACCAGCGTGCGCGGGTCGGCGGTGTCCGGCGAGTCGCCGACCTCGGCGAAGCGGGAGGCGTCCATGCCCGGGTAGACGGTGCGCAGTCTGGCGCGGTCGGCGCCGCACCGCTCCTGCCAGCGGCGGGCGTGCGCGTTCCCGGGCGTGACACACGCGGCTTGCCGGTACACCTCGGCGGCGAGCCGCCCGTGGAACGCGGCGAGCAACGCCCGCACGGCGGGGGCCGGTTCGGAGACCGGGGAAGCGGACGAGGAGGACGACGAGGTCGACGAAGCCGAGGAAGCCGCCCCGGCCCCGGAGCTCAGATAGTGCGTCCGCAACCGCACCCCGTACTCCGTCACCACCAGGGGCACCCCGAAGAAGTGCCGCGCCAGCAGCCCCGGCAGGGCCGCCGCACCCCCCGACGCCGCATGACACAGGTCCGCCGAGCCCAGCCCGTCGGCCCCGTCGGCGCCGCCGTCCTCGTACCAGTCGAGCGAGAGGGGGCGCAGCAGCCGTTCCAGGTGCGCGGCCACGGCGAGCAGGTCGGGAACGCGCGCCTCACGCGCCGTACGCAGTGCGCCGGGCGCACCGCAGGCGCGCTCCAGGGCGCGCACGGCGCCCTCCGAGCGGAGCGCTCCCACCAGTCCGCCCTCGTCGCGCGCGAGTTCGGCGAGCCCGTACAGCGCAGTGCCGAAACGGTCCGCCTGCGCCGCGAAACGCTCCCCCGAAGCCTCGCCGGAGCCCCCCTCGCACAGGACGGCCACCAGCTCGCCGTAGCACTCGGCGAAGCGCCGGCGCGCGCGCCGCCCGTACGCGACCCCGTCGTCCTCGGCTCTCCACAGGGGCGCTGTCCGCACCTGGCGGACCTGCGGCGGCAGTGCGACCCGGCCCGCGGCCTCCTGGTGCTCGCTGCGGCTGAGCGCGTAGAGGTCGAACTCGTGCTGCCCGAGCCCGCGCACGAGCCGGTCGCACCAGAGTCCGGCGTCACCGCTCACATACGGATAGCCACCCTCCGTAAGCAGTCCGATGCGCACGTGTGCACCCCCGATCTCCCGTTTGGGGAGCCACCGTTGACCCGGCGGCTCGCAGCGGGAAGAAGGTATGCGGACAAGACGGTGGCGCGACGGACGGTTGTCCGCAGCGCCACCAAAAGGGGTGAACGGTCGTAACTTTCCCGTGCGGGTCGCGTTCCGTCGCGCTAAGAGATCATGCGGTCGCGAAACGTTACGCCAGGCGCGTCATCCGGCGCCGCGCAGCGAGGGGCACGCACCCGGAGGGCGTGCGGAGGGCATGCCGGCATGGCTCACGAGCCACGCGTCAACCCTTGGGGTAGGGCCAGGGGTTGGGCAGGCAGCGGATCCCGTTGTGCTCCAGGAACTTCGTCTGCTGCTGCATGACCGGGGCGAGTTCGCCGTTCTTGTCGCAGGTCACATGGTCGTAGCGGAGCCGGTGGCCGACCTCGTGGTTGATGAGCATCTGCCGGTAGGCGTACATCTTGTCGCCGTAGGTCTTCGACCCCTGCGCCCACCGGTACGCGTTGATCATCACGCGCTCGGTGGCGGCCGAGTTGCAGGAGACGTTGTCCACGGTGGTGTCCAGGCCGGACTTCGCGCACCAGTCGGCGGTGGTGCCGGGGCTGGCGAGCGTGATGACGAAGTCGGGCTTGCCCGAGTAGATCCGCTCGAAGGTCCGCGCGCCGCCGTGGGCCCAACTGCGTTTGTCGTTCAGCGTCTTCTGCACGGCCTGCGCGAAGAGTTCGGCGTCGAGCCCCAGCCCCTGCTCCACGTCCACGCGGTAGGTGTACTTCTGCCCCTTGCCGGGCGCCTTGTCGATGCCGGGCACGGCGTCGAACTTCCCCGGCCCCTTGAGCGTGGCACTGAGGGCGTACTTCTCGTCCATCTTCTGCTCGTACGTCAGCGGCGCCACACTGGCGGACGGCGAGGGGCTCGGCCGGTCGTTGCCGCGCGCGGCGGAGTCGCGGGCGTCACGGTCGGCCTGGTCCGTCGTGGACTGCGACCGGGCGGAGTCCTCGTCCCGCGCGTCGGTGACCTGCCCGGCCACCACCACGGCCAGCACGGTGGTGACGGCGGCGGCCGCGATCCCGGTGAACGTCCGCCCCTTGGTGCCCTTGGCGACCACGGGTCGGCCGGTGGGCGGCGCGTCGTCGTCGGCCGGGGCGGGCCCGCGCGTGGCCGGGTCCCAGTCGGTGACGGAGGCGTACGGGTCGTAGGCGTTGTTCGCGTGTGAGGACGTGGCGACGGACGCGGGCCTGCGGTGCGCGAAGACGTCGTCGTCCTCCTCGGCGAAGGCGTCGAGGTACTCCCTGCGCGGGCCTCCGGCACCCGCCGGCCTCTGGCGGGGAATCAGGGGCCCGGCCCCGCTCTCCGTCCGCCCTCTCAACTCCCCCCAGCCGCCCCCGCCTTCACGCTGCTCGGGATGACCGCCACGGACCTGGGGGAAGCCGTGAGCGGGAGTTCCGTCGGGCGATCCGGGCACGCCGCGGACAGGAGTGCCGTCGGGAAGCCGGGGAAAACCGTGCGCGGGCGTCCCGTCGGGAAGCCGGGGCACCCCACGAACCGGCGTACCGCCCGAGGGACGGCCGGCCCCCTGGCCACGGCCACCCCGTGCGTCCCCCTGCTCAGCTCCCTGGGAGGCGCTCCCGGAACTGCCCTTCGACGCGCCCTTGGGCGCTGGTCCCCGTCGACTGTGGCGTCCCACGACCCCCCCCCCTCAGCTCCCCGCACTCGCGGACCCACCGGCCCGCTCGGACAACGTGCCGGAGACCGCACCGGTTCCCGGCCCCCTTGCCGAACCCGTCTCCGCCAGTAGTTCCCTGAACGCCGTGGCGACGGTCCCCGGGTACTCCATCATCGCCACGTGCCCCGCGTGGGGCAGCGTGAGCAGACGGCAGTCACGGAAGCTGCGCGCGGCCTTCTGGGCCATGCGGAAGCCGACGAGCTGGTCACGGCCGCCGTAGATGAGGAGCGTCGGGGCGAGGACGCGCTCGGCCTGGCGCCACAGGCCGTGCTGGCCGCCGAGCGTGTACGCGTTGACGAGCCCGCGCGCGGACCGCGTCATCGCGTCCCAGAAGTACGGCAGCTGCAGCCGCCGCTCCATCTCCTCCACCGCGTGACGGAACGCCTCCGGCGAAACCCGCCCGGGGTCGCCGTAGCACAGGGCCATGACCCCGCGGACCCGCTGTTCCGCCGTCCACTCGCGGGTGAAGCGGCTGAAGAGCGCGGCCACGCCGGGCATGCCGAGCAGGCCCGTGGGCACCGCGGTGCGCTGGACGCGCAGCTCCGGCAGGGCGGGCGAGACGAGGGTGAGCGTGCGGACGAGGTCGGGCCGGACCGCGGCGACGCGCGTGGACACCGCGCCGCCGAGGGAGTTGCCGAAGAGGTGGACGGGTCCGCGTTCCTGCGCGTCGAGGTAGCGGATCACGGCACGCGCGTGTGCCGTGATGGAGTAGTTGCCGTCGTCCGGTGGCGGGGAGTCGCCGAAGCCGGGCAGATCGACGGCCTCGCTCTCGACGACCCCGTCCAGCAGCGCCATCAGCGCGGACCAGTTCTGCGAGGAACCGCCGAGCCCGTGCACGAACAGCGCGGGTTCGAGTCCCGCGCGCGCGGGCGGCCTGGAGCGGATCGTCAGGCTGACGCCCGGCAGTCCGACCGATCGGAGTCGCTCGCCCTCGGCGACCCGGACGGAAGCCGCCTTCGGCAGCACACTGGTGGGCGGCACGGACGGCAACTCGGTCGAAGACATGCCCGCAATGTTACGAGACGATCACGCCCGGACTTGTGTGTTCGCCGTCACAGACGACGGGCTGTACGTCGTACAGATAGGGGCGCGATTCCTGGGCACATCGCATAGCGTCCGCAAAGAGTGTCTCCTAGGCTCGTACAGAGGGCACCCGCGTGTGGCCCCTGCGCCCCGGGGACGTTCGTAGGAAGGGAGCCCACCATGGCCATCGACCCCACCGATCCCGAGACGTTCGTGGACGACGACGGCGGCGCCGCGGAGTTCGACGTCGAGGCCCCGGAGAACGATGCCGCCGAACAGCACGCGGACGTCACGCCGCAGCGCGACGACCCGCTGGAGGGCGTCGACCCCGCCCGTGCGAACGAGGCCGACCTCGTCGAACAGGCCCGCGTCGTCTCGCTCGACGAGGACGACTATCGCTGACGCCGGCACCGTGCGCCGAGCTGCAGTGGGGCCGCAGTCTGCCCGCATCGCCCCGGTTTGAAACCTTCCGCACCGCTTTTGTCATCGTCCGGTACGTGAAATTCTGCGCTCTCACCGCGCACACCACGGTTACCGAAAAGTACGATGGCGGCGCGGCGGCACACCGCAAGAGGACGACTTTGGGAGGCGGCGTGACAGCCATCGAGCAAACTGAGGCGGCGCGCCCGCGGGGCACGCGCCTGCCGCGCCGTGCCCGACGGAACCAGCTGCTGGGCGCCGCCCAGGAAGTCTTCGTCGCGCAGGGCTACCACGCGGCCGCGATGGACGACATCGCCGAGCGGGCCGGCGTCAGCAAGCCGGTGCTCTACCAGCACTTCCCGGGCAAGCTCGACCTCTATCTCGCCCTGCTGGACCAGCACTGCGAATCCCTCATCCAGGCGGTGCGGGGCGCGCTCGCCTCCACGACCGACAACAAGCAGCGCGTCCGCGCCACGATGGACGCCTACTTCGCCTACGTCGAGGACGACGGCGGCGCCTTCCGCCTGGTCTTCGAGTCGGACCTGACGAACGAGCCCGCGGTGCGCGAGCGCGTCGACAAGGTCACCAACGAGTGCGCCGAGGCGATCTGCGACGTGATCGCCGAGGACACGGGCCTCTCCCGCGCGGAGTCGATGCTGCTGGCCTCCGGCCTCGGCGGCCTCGCCCAGGTGGTGGCCCGCTCCTGGCTGCACAGCGACCGCAGCGTGCCGCGCGACGAGGCGGTGCAGCTGCTGGCCTCCCTCGCCTGGCGCGGCATCGCCGGCTTCCCGCTGCACGGCACCGAACAGCACTGAGCCGCGCGCACCTCGGCCGTTTGTTCCCGCCCGCTGTTCGCTCCTGGCGTGGACGGCAGCGCCGTGTCCGTCCCCTCACCGGGCTAATGTGTGCAGCGTACGGCGCGGACGCCCGCGCACCCATGACCGTCGGAGGGACATAGCCGTGGAGGTCAAGATCGGCGTGCAGCACGCGCCCCGCGAGATCGTTCTGGAGAGCGGTCAGAGCCCCGAGGAGGTCGAGCGGGTAGTGGCCGAGGCACTGGCCGGGAAGTCGCAGCTGCTCAGCCTCGAGGACCAGCACGGCCGCAAGGTCCTGGTCCCGGCCGACCGCCTGGCCTACGTCGAGCTGGGCGAGCCGGCCCCGCGCAAGGTGGGCTTCGGCGCGCTCTAGGCGAACGCCCAGCGACAGGGGCCCGGCGGCCGGACAGGCCGCCGGGCCCCTGACCGTTTCCCCGCGGTGCTGCCCGACCGTTCCCCACTTCCCCGCGGTGCTGCCCGACCGTTCCGCACCTCCCCGCGGTGTTGCCCGACCGTTCCCGACGCGGGGACCCACCACCGTTTCCCCGCTGTTCCCCACGCGGGGACCCGCCACCGTTTCCCCACCGTTCCCCACGCGGTCACCCCACCGCCGTTTGCTCCGCTGCCTCTCCGAGCGCCGCTTCCGCATCCGGCTCACCACCGGAACTTCTCCACAGATGGCGCACAAGTCGTCCACACGGGAGGATTGCATTCCGCAGGTCACGGGTATGACGGGCTACGACCTTGATGCACAGCCCGCCGTCTGGGAGGGACCCGCATGATCTTGGAAGCGCTCGGCTCCGCTGTGCTCGGTCTCGTGCTCGCGTGGGCGGCGGTCCACCGCCTGTCCCACCGCCTGCCCGCGCCCACCCTCGTGTTCGCGACAGGCGTCGCCGGAGCCCTGTTCGGTGACTTCGTCACCCACAGCGCGCTGGGCCCGGGCGCGGTACTGCCGAGCCTCCTGGGCGCGGCGGCCATCTCCGCCGCCTCGCTCTCCCTGCTGCTGCGCCCCGCGGGCCGCCTCCGGCGACGATCGGCGCCGGCGTAGCAGCCGGCGCCGTCGGGGCCCGTCCGGCGGATCACGCCGCGGGCGCGGCGCTCGGCACGCCCATCCGCGGCGATGAGACACCGCCGGTTCCCTGCGCACTGATCCGCCCGGCAGGCGCTCGCGTCCTCAGGCCGCCAGCCCCAGCGCGGCCATCCGCTTGGTGTGGGCCTCGGTGATGCGGGAGAACATCCTGCCGACCTCGGCGAGGTCGAAGCCGTCGGCGACCCCGCCCACGAGCATCGTGGACAACGCGTCGCGGTCCGCGACCACCCGCTGGGACTGCGAGAGGGCCTCGCCCATCAGCCGCCGTGCCCACAGCGCGAGGCGTCCGCCCACGCGCGGGTCGGCGTCGATGGCCGAGCGCACCCGGTCCACGGCGAAACCGGCGTGACCGGTGTCGTCGAGCACGGCCAGCACCAGGGCGCGGGTGTCGGAGTCCAGGCGCACCGCGACCTCGCGGTAGAAGTCGCTGGCGATCGAATCGCCGACGTACGCCTTGACGAGGCCCTCCAGCCAGTCCGAGGGGGCCGTCTGCTTGTGGAAGCCGTCGAGCGCGGCGACGAACGGCTCCATCGCGTGCGTCGGTTCCTCACCGATCTCCGTGAGCCGGTCGCGCAGCCGCTCGAAGTGGTGGAACTCGGCCGACGCCATCTTCGCCAGCTCCGCCTTGTCCTCCAGCGAGGGCGCCAGCTTGGCGTCCTCCGCGAGCCGTTCGAACGCCGCCAGCTCGCCGTACGCCAGTGCGCCGAGCAGGTCCACGACCGCGGCACGGTACTGGGGATCGGCGGAGGCATGCGCCCAGTCCTGGGAGGCGATACCGGCGGTGGCGTTCTCAGACTTGTCAGAGGTGGTCATGAAGCGCACAATAGCCCGCTCGCCGCCCGACGGAAGTCCCTGGTCAATCTGTGTGCCCACGAGGACCCGACGGACCGGGCGCGTCGGTGTGACAACCACAACGTGACCGAATCAGCCATCGCGTGTGCGCGATTCCGGGGTATGGTGGTAATGCGCCTGCCGAGTATTCGACGGGCCGCACGTATGAGGATGCCCGGTCGGTGGCCCGATCGGCTCCGACCCGACAGCCCTCCCTGACCGTACGGCACTGTGCGTACGGGGATCGGAGGGACACCTCAGCGGTTCGAAGGCTAGAGCGTCGGACGAGGTCCCGTGTCCTGACGGCTTGCCCGTGAGAGGCGGCCGACGTCCCCCGGCACGGTCCGACACGACCCCCGCGCTCGCCTCGCACCGCGCACACAGAAGAGGCAGCACCCTGACTACGACGTTCCGAGAGCTCGGGATCCTTCCCGAGACCGCCGAGGCCCTGGAAGCCGTCGGCATCACCACCCCCTTCCCCATCCAGGAGATGACGCTCCCCGTGGCCCTGTCGGGCACGGACGTCATCGGCCAGGCCAAGACCGGCACCGGTAAGACGCTCGGCTTCGGCCTTCCGCTCCTCGAGCGCGTCACCGTCCCCGTCGACGTCGAGGCCGGCCGCGCCCGGCCCGAGGACCTCACCGACGCCCCGCAGGCGCTCGTCGTCGTCCCCACGCGCGAGCTGTGCACGCAGGTCACCAACGACCTGCTCACCGCCGGCAAGGTGCGCAACGTACGCGTCACCGCGATCTACGGCGGCCGGGCCTACGAGCCGCAGGTCGAGGCCCTGAAGAAGGGCGTCGACGTCGTCGTCGGCACCCCGGGCCGCCTGCTGGACCTCGCCGGCCAGAAGAAGCTCGACCTCAAGCACATCAAGAGCCTGGTCCTCGACGAGGCCGACGAGATGCTCGACCTGGGCTTCCTGCCCGACGTCGAGAAGATCATCAGCATGCTCCCGGCCAAGCGCCAGACCATGCTCTTCTCGGCGACGATGCCGGGCGCGGTCATCGGACTCGCGCGCCGCTACATGTCGCAGCCCACGCACATCCGCGCCACCGCGCCGGACGACGAGGGCGCGACGGTCGCGAACATCAAGCAGTTCGTCTACCGCGCGCACTCCATGGACAAGCCGGAGATGGTCGCCCGGATCCTGCAGGCCGAGGGCCGCGGACTGGCGATGATCTTCTGCCGCACCAAGCGCACGGCGGCCGACATCGCCGAACAGCTCCAGCGCCGCGGGTTCGCCTCCGGCGCCGTCCACGGCGACCTCGGCCAGGGCGCCCGCGAGCAGGCGCTGCGCGCCTTCCGCAACGGCAAGGTGGACGTCCTCGTCTGCACCGACGTCGCCGCGCGCGGTATCGACGTCGAGGGCGTGACCCACGTCATCAACTACCAGTCCCCCGAGGACGAGAAGACGTACCTGCACCGGGTCGGCCGTACGGGCCGCGCGGGCGCGAAGGGTACGGCGATCACGTTCGTCGACTGGGACGACATCCCGCGCTGGCAGCTGATCAACAAGGCGTTGGAGCTCGACTTCAACGACCCGGTGGAGACGTACTCGAGCTCCCCGCACCTCTTCGAGGACCTCGGCATCCCCGCGGGCACGAAGGGCGTCCTGCCGCGCTCGGAGCGTACGCGCGCCGGGCTCGACGCGGAGGAGCTGGAGGACCTGGGCGAGCCGGGCGGCCGTGGTGGACGCGGTCGCGGTGACCGCCGGGGCGGCCGGGACGAGTCCGGCTCCGCCGACCGCGAGCGCCCCGCCCGTACGCCGCGCCGCCGCCGTCGTACGCGGGGCGGGGCGCCCCTCGACGCCACGCCGGCGACCGAGGCCACGGCCCCCGCGACGGAGGAGTCGGCTTCGTCCCGCACGCCGCGCCGCCGTCGCCGTACGCGGGGCGGGGCCGCACAGGAGGCGGTCGCCGCCGCCCCCGCGACGGCCGCCGTCGAGCCCACCGCCCCCGAGGCTGCCGAAGCGGCCGTGACGACGGCGGAGGGCCCGGCCCTCGACACCCCGGAAACCCCGACGAAGCCGCGCCGCCGCCGCACCCGCCGCACCGCGGACGCCCCGGCGGAGACGGCTACCGAGACGACGGCGGAGACCCCGGCCGCCGAGGCCGCCGTCGACACCGTCGAGGCCACGGAAACCAAGCCGCGCCGCCGCACCCGCAAGGCCACGGCCCCCGTCGAAAGCGTCGAAACGACGGCGGAAACCCCCGCCGCCGAGGCCGCCGTCGACACCGTCGAGGCCACGGAAACCAAGCCGCGCCGCCGCACCCGCAAGACCGCGGCCCCGGCGGAAGCCACGGTCGCCACCGCCGAAGCTTCGGAGACGGTGACGGAGACGACCGAGGTCAAGCCGCGCCGTACGCGCAAGGCCACGGCACCGGCGGAGACGGCTGCGGTACCCCCCGCCGCCGAGGCCGCCGTCGACACCGTCGAGGCCACGGAAACCAAGCCGCGCCGCCGCACCCGCAAGACCGCGGCCCCGGCGGAAGCCACGGTCGCCACCGCCGAAGCCTCGGAGACGGTGACGGAGACGACCGAGGTCAAGCCGCGCCGTACGCGCAAGGCGACGGCACCGGCGGAAGCCGCGGTCGACACGGCCGAGGGCACGGAAGCCAAGCCGCGCCGCACCCGCAAGGCCACGGCCCCGGCCGAAGCCGCCGTCGACACCGTCGAGGCCACGGAAGCCAAGCCGCGCCGGACCCGCAAGGCCACCCAGCCGACGGCGGCCACCACCGCCGACATCCCGGCCCAGGCCACGCAGGAACCCGACGTCAAGCCCCGCCGCACCCGCAAGACCGCGGCGACGGCGGAGGCCGCGGTCGACACGGCGGAAGGCACGGAAGCCAAGCCGCGCCGCACCCGCAAGGCCACGGCCCCGGCCGAAGCCGCCGTGGACACCGTCGAGGCCACGGAAGCCAAGCCGCGCCGGACCCGCAAGGCCGCGGCCTCCGCCACCGTCGAGGCACCGGAGACGGCGTCGGACGCCACCGAGGTCAAGCCGCGCCGCACCCGCAAGGCGACGGCCCCGGCCGAAGCCACGGTCGACACGGCCGAGGCCACGGAGGCCAAGCCGCGCCGCACCCGCAAGGCCACCCAGCCGACGGCGGCCACCACCGCCGACATCCCGGCCCAGGCCACGCAGGAACCCGACGTCAAGCCCCGCCGCACCCGCAAGACCGCGGCGACGGCGGAAGCCACGGCCGACGCGGCCGAGGCGAAGCCGAGGGTCCGGCGTACGCGCAAGACGACGGCCGCCGCGGAGCCCACGGACGGCTGACGTCCAGTCAGCCCTACGGCCCGGTCCCTCCCTCGGAGGGGCCGGGCCGTAGGCGTTCGTGGAGCCGCCCCCGCCTCTCCCCGCGCCCTCCCGGTAGCCTCACCCCGTGACCACGCCGATCAGCTTCACCCCTCCCCCCGGCGCCCGCGCCTACTCCCTGCGCACCGCGCGCGGCGAGTTCGCCGTCGTCGACTCGCCCGTGGCCGCCGGTGTCGAACCGCGGGGCGTCGCGCTGCTGCTGCCCGGGTTCACCGGGAGCAAGGAGGACTTCCACCTCCTGCACCAGCCCCTCGCGGTGCGCGGATACCGGACCGTCGCCGTCGACGGACGCGGGCAGAACGAGTCGGACGGGCCCGCCGACGACGAATCACCGTACGCGCAGGACGAGTTGGCACGGGACGTGCTCGCGCAGGCGGCCGCCCTCGACACGCCCGTGCACCTCGTCGGCCACTCCCTGGGCGGTCAGATCGCCCGGGCCGCGGTCCTCCTGGACCACGCCCCCTTCGTCTCGTTCACCCTGGTCGCCTCGGGTCCGGCCCAGATCTCCGTCTCCCAGCAGCAGCGTGTGAAGCTGCTCCACGACGCGCTCGCGGTGATGACGATGCCCGAGGTGTGGGAGGCCATCCTGGCGATGGGCCCGCCGGAGGAGGTCGGCGGCCCCGCCCGCGGCTTCGGCGAGCTGCCCATGCTGCGCCTGCGCTGGCTGAACCACAAGCCGGCCCAACTCCTCGCCACCGGCCGTCAGTTGCTCGTCGAGCCGGACCGGGTCGACGAACTCGCCGCCGTCTCGCTGCCGTTCCACGTCCTGTCCGGCGCCCGCGACGACACCTGGCCGGTGACCGTCCTGGACGACATGGCCGTACGACTCGGCGCGCACCGGACCGTCGTCCCCGGAACCGAGCACTCCCCCAACCTGGACCAGCCCCTGCCGACGGCCCACGCCCTGGCCGACTTCTGGGACAAGTACCCCCAGGCCTAGGAGCGGGCACCGACCTGGGAGAGAGCGCAGGTCTGGGACGAAGCGCAGGACCAGGACACGGGACGGCCCCGGGGGGCAAGCGCTAGTACTGCGTCTGCAAGTGCTCCCAGAACCCGTCCCGCAGTGCGCGTCTCAGGTCCGCCTGGCCGCGCAGCGAGTACTGCAGGATGCCCTCGGCCTCCACCAGCAGGTCCTGGTCGACGGAGCCGGGCAGGTACGGGTGGCCGGGCAGCAGCTCCACCAGGGACTCCCTGCCCCGCGCCGCCAGCCACTTCGCCGCGATCTGCGCGCCGACGAAGCGGACGTCCTCGCGGGTGGGCCGGGAGGCGCCGGCCGCCTCGTACGCGGGGGCGGTGCGCCGTGAGACGTACGGCTTGAAGAAGTCGAGGTCGAGGGTGCGCTGGCTGTCGACCTCCCACAGCAGGGGCTCGGCCTGGTTGCGGCCCTCGGGAGCCTCGATGCCCCAGAGGTGGACGCGGGCGCCGTAGCCCTGAGCGGCCTCCACGGCCGACACCAGGTCCTCGTCGCCGCCCAGCAGGGCCGCGTCGCTGATGGCACGGTGCCGGGCGAGGGACTCCAGGTCGCTGCGGATCAGGGAATCGACGCCCTTCTGCTGGTTGTTGGCGTTGAGATTGCCCAGCCGGACCTTGACGTCCGGGAGTTCGGCGATGGACTGCTGCTCGGCGGTGTGGATGCGGCGCCGGGCGCCGTCGTACCAGTAGACGCGCAGCAGCCGGCTGTCCGCGAAGATCGTCCGGGCCCGGTCGATGAGCGCCTCGATCAGGCCCTCCGCGTCCAGGTCGAAGGCCCGGCGGTCCTCGGTCCCGGCGACCAGCCGGCCCGCGGCCGCGTACAGGTACCCCGCGTCGACGAAGATCGCATGGGTCGAGGGCGTCTTGGCCACCTCGGCGAGCATGCGCGTCAGCAGCTCGTTCGTGCGGTCGATGCGGGCGGCGAGGGCCGCGAGGTCGTCGTTCATCACCTCCATTGTCCCGGCGGTCACGCTGCGAACACAACCGGTCCCGTTCGGTCCCGAGACCCGCTTACCCGTCAGTAATTAGTCGTTCGAAAAATTTCTTTAGCGTAGGGAATGTTTGTAACAAGCATCGCGTTGAGTACGTACGGAACAGGGGGCACCGTCGTCCCGTGGGCCACTCACCAGTAGTTCTCCTTCAGGAGGATGACCAGACGAAGGGAGAAGCCATGCGCTTCGAAATCATGCGACTCGACGACGTCGACGGCACGCCCGTGGACACCACCGTCGTGGACGCCGCCTCCGTCAACCGGATCGTTCAGCAGGCCGCCGCCATCGGGCAGCGGTTGTGGATCCGTCCGGCCGACACCTCGGCCTCGTAACCCACGGGTCCCTTACACACACTTCGGAGCCCCGTACGACATCATCCGGATGGCCGTACGGGGCTCCGCGCGTTCGCGCGCCGGGGCTCAGCTCCCCCGGATCACCTGGGTGACGCCGTTGATGATCTGCTGCACGGCGATCGCGGAGAGCATCATGCCCGCGAGCCGCGTCACCAGGACGACCCCGCCGTCCTTGATGACCCGGATGATCAGCAGCGAGTAGCGCATGACGAGCCACAGGACGACATGGATGGCGAGGATCGCCGCCCACACCGACACCTGCGTGGCGGCGCTGTCGGCCTTCTGGACGGCCAGGATGACGGACACGATCGCGCCCGGACCGGCCAGCAGCGGCATGCCCAGCGGGACCAGGGCGACGTTGACGTCCTTGGTCTGCTTCGGCTCGTCGGTCTTGCCGGTGAGCAGGTCGAGCGCGATCAGCAGGAGAAGCAGCCCACCCGCGATCATCAGCGCGGGCACGGACACATGCAGGTAGTCGAGGATCTGGTGCCCGAGCAGCCCGAAGACGGCGATCACGCCGCCGGCCACACAGACGGCCTGGAACGCCATCCGCTTCTGCACCTTGCCGGGGCGTCCGGCGGTCAGCGCGAGGAAGATCGGGGTGATCCCCGGGGGATCCATGATGACGAAAAGGGTGAGGAACAGGGAGCCGAAGACGGCGACGTCGAACATCAGTGCAGAGGCCTTGCGGGAAAGAAGGTGAACGGGGGACGGGGGTCGACCTCAGGCCCCGCCGGTCCCCGGCACCGGGAACGCCCCGGTGGCCCGCCGGGTGATCTCCCCGTACACCTCGGGGTCGGTCGTGTACTCGCCGAGCACACATGTCTTCCGGCTGCCGTGGTAGTCGCTGGACCCCGTCACCAGCAGCCCCAGCTCCTTGGCGAGCCCCCGCAGCCGCGCGCGGGTGTCCGCGTCGTGGTCCATGTGGTCGACCTCGATGCCGTCGAGGCCGGCGGCCGCCAGCTCGGCGATCGCGGACTCCGGCACCGTACGGCCCCGCTTGCTCGCGGCCGGGTGCGCGAAGACGGTGACCCCGCCCGCGGCCTTGACCAGGCGGATCGCCTCGAAGGGGTCGGTCTCGTGCTTCTCGACGTAGGCCCGGCCGCCGTCGGCCAGCCAGTCCGGCGTGAACGCGTCGCTCACGGTGGGGACGACGCCCAGCTCCACCAGCGCGGTCGCGACGTGCGGCCGCCCGACGGACCCGTCGCCGGCGATCCGGGCGACCTGCTCCCAGGTGACGGGCACGCCCAGGTCGTTGAGCTTGGCGATCATGCCCTTGGCCCGCGGCACCCGATCGTCGCGCACCAGCTCACGCTCGGCGAGCAGCGCGGGCTCCTCGGCGTCGAAGAGGTAGGCCAGCATGTGCATGCTGATGCCGTCGATACGGCAGGACAGCTCGGCGCCGGTGACGAGGGTGAGCCCCCGCGGCAGCGCGGCGATCGCCTCGGCGTGGCCGCGCGTGGTGTCGTGGTCGGTGAGCGCGACGACGTCCAACCCTGCCGCGGCCGCGTGACGGACCAGCTCGGCCGGGGTGTCCGTGCCGTCGGAGGCCGTGGAGTGGCAGTGCAGATCGATGCGCACGACGCGGACTCCAGGCGATGAGGGACGGACGGGGACGCTCCAGCATAACGGGAAGTCGAACGCCCCCTGTCACACCCGCACCGGACGATCGCCCCCTACACGCACGGCGCGAGCACCACTCCGGAGGCGGGAACTCCACGGCCGGCCCACCGCGCCCGCAGGCACCGCCCAGCCCACTCCGACCCGCAGCCGCCCGGCACGCCTGACACCCCGCACCCGAGCGGGCACCCCCCACCCGGCACACCCGAGCGGAGCGTCACGGCTTGAGCAGGCGCGGCGACAGCGCTCCGCACGGCACCAGCTCCACCTCCGCGCCGGCGTCCCGCAGGTCCGTCAGCACCAGTTCGTCGTACATCAGCAGGCCGGCCGGCTCGGGCCACACCACCGCCCACAGCCACAGCCCCCGTGCCTCGCCGGCGAAGACGGCACGGTCGTCCGGGACGCCGGAGACATGCCAGAGCGGCGTCGGGCGGCCGGCGGCCAGAACCTTGGCCTGGGGCGGCTTCTCGACGTTCATGTACGGGCCGGGGTCCGGGCCGTCCATCCCGGCGTACCGCGCGCCGAGGCCGACGCCGAGCTCCTCGGCGACCAGGATCAGCTCGCCCACGCCACCGAGCGGACCCGGTCCGGAGCACGCCACGGCGGTGGCACGGCCGCCGCTGCGGTCGTCACCGGCGTACGCCACACCCGTGAACAGCCAGCCGACCGGCAACGGCCACGGCATCCACACCGGCACCTGCGTGCGATGCACGACGACACTGAGGGCCTCGACGCTGGGCGGGATCACGGGCTGCAGCGGATGCACCGTCCCGTGCACATCGCACTGCCAGGAATCGGCGAAGAGTCCGGGAGCCCTGACCCGGCCACCACACTTCGGGCAACTGGGTTCGCCCCTCATAGGGCCCCACGGTCCTACCCCATCCCGCCCACGTCAAGGACGATCACCCGTCCGGGCGGAAGCAGGCGGGTATATGCACTCCACATTAGTTAGGTGCGCTAATCGGCAGCCGGAGCCGGAGGGCACATCGGAGGGCGCAGTCACCGTCTTCGCCAACTGGTGCTTGTCGGCGACCGGTTGGTGACCTTCCTCACGCGGCGTCAGTCCAGCGGGACGGACGTCCGGGACGGATCCCGAAGGTCCGTGCCGTTCGTCAGCCAGCGTTCCTGGAGGGCCTGGGCGCCGTGCACCCGCTTCCAGGCGGCCTCGTTGGGAGTCATCGGAAGCAGCGGCAGGAAGCGGACCGGGTCGAGGGGCTCGTCGAGCTCCAGATCCTCGACCAGACCGCCCGGCTCGGCGACCAGCACCGAGGTGAACGGCGCGCCGGGCCACAGCGGTTCACCGACGTCGAGGGAGGCGCCTGGCGCCACGATCACACCCTCGACCTGCGGGGACGCGGCGAGGACGGCCAGCGGGCGCAGCACCTTGTCGGTGTCGGCGAGGCCGCCGCGCACGGACAGGACCAGCTCGGCGCGCGGGCCCTTGACCGGGTCGGCGAGCATCGCGGTGGGGTCGCCCATCGGCTGCGCGGACATGCCGAGCGTGGCGTAGCGGACGATGTCACCCTCGTGGAAACGCAGTACCTCGACGCGGTCCGTGCCGAGGAAGGTGACCGCGGCGCGGGCGTCGGGCTCGCCCAGCGCGGTACGCAACCGGGCCTCGACCAAAGGGAGAACATCAACCATGTCGCGAGCATAGAACTCGTCAGTACCGGGCAAAGCAGCGCCTTGACACTTCGGTCGGCTGATACTCTTGCCCGGTGCTTCGGGGCAGCACGCAGACGGGGGCACCGCCCAGGCCGTTCAGGCACTGGGGGAGTCGCGATCGAACCCCGACGCCCAAGGGATTCCCTTACGGGGGACCGGCTGGAGGAGGTGGGGCTGTCATGGATCGAAGTCGACCGTGCAGTACCACTCGCTCTTCCCGCCGCTGATGTAGCTCTGTGGCTCCGGCTGACCGCCGCCTCTCGCGCTCGCGTCTTCACACGGAAGAGCACTTCGTTTCGTTTTACCGGATCCGCCTGATCTGTTCGATCGGGCCGATCCGATCCGCCTGATCCGATCGGGCCGATCCGTCCGATCTGAAGCAGTAGCTGAATCAGTAACGAAACCCGCCACCGCGACGGTGCGGTGCTCCCCGCTTTGTGGACGTGCCAAACATCCGCACTCAGGACGTCCTCATTCCGGGTGGTTCCACCCGTCGTCGGTGCCTTTCGTTGCCTGTCGCGAAGGAGCCTGCCATGTCGATGATCCGCGACCTGCGTGCCGTGGTCCGCCCGTCCCGCCCCTCCCTGCGCAAGGACCACGGCGGCGCGTACGACACCACCCGCGACCCCGCCACGCCCTCGGCCGTCGTCGACTGCGCCGTCTACCGCGACGGTGCCCGCGTCCCGACCGCGACGCCGCTCACCCCGCACGAGGCCATGCGCCAGGTGCGGCGCGACGGCGGCTTCGTGTGGATCGGGCTGCACGAGCCGACCGAGGCCGAATTCGCCGGTATCGCGAGCGAGTTCGGGCTGCACCCGCTGGCCGTGGAGGACGCGGTGCAGGCCCACCAGCGGCCGAAGCTGGAGCGCTACGACGACTCCCTGTTCACGGTCTTCAAGACCATCCACTACGTCGAGCACAAGCAGCTCGACGCCAACAGCGAGGTCGTCGAGACCGGCGAGGTCATGTGCTTCACCGGCAAGGACTTCTTCATCACCGTCCGGCACGGTGGTCAGGGCTCGCTGCGCGGACTGCGCCACCGCCTGCAGGACGACCCCGAGCTGCTCGCCAAGGGCCCCTCGGCCGTGCTGCACGCCATCGCCGACCACGTCGTCGACGGCTACATCGCGGTCGCGGACGCCGTGCAGGACGACATCGACGAGGTGGAGACCGAGGTGTTCTCGCCGGGCCGCAAGGGCGCCCCGCGCGGCACGGACGCCGGCCGGATCTACCAACTCAAGCGCGAGGTCCTGGAGTTCAAGCGCGCCGTGTCGCCGCTGCTGCGCCCGATGCAGCTGCTGAGCGAGCGGCCCATGCGGCTGATCGACCCCGACATCCAGAAGTACTTCCGGGACGTCGCCGACCACCTCGCCCGCGTCCAGGAACAGGTCATCGGCTTCGACGAGCTGCTCAACTCGATCCTCCAGGCCAACCTCGCACAGGCGTCCGTCGCCCAGAACGAGGACATGCGCAAGATCACGTCCTGGGCGGCCATCATCGCCGTACCGACCATGGTGTGCGGTGTCTACGGCATGAACTTCGACTACATGCCGGAGACGCACTGGAAGTACGGCTATCCCGTGATCATGTCGGTCACGGTCGCCCTCTGCCTGGGCATCCACCGCACGCTGAAGCGCAACGGCTGGCTCTGAACGCTGCTGGATAGGCTGGGGCCATGACACGCGAGCTGCTCGACCAGGCCCTCGTCGAGGAGGCCACCAAGAAGTCCGGCCTCATCTGGGTCAAGGCCGCCGGTGTTCCGGCCGCGCGGGCGCTGTGGCACGTGTGGCACGAGGGCGCGGCCTGCCTGGTCGGCGACGGGCCGGGCGAGCAGCCGCTGGCGGGGCTGGCGGACGGTTCGTCGGCCGAGGTCACCGTGCGCAGCAAGGACAAGGGCGGCCGGCTGGTCTCCTGGACCGCACGGGTCGTGCAGCTCTCCCCCGGCACCGAGGCGTGGGACGCGGCCGTCGCCGACCTCAAGGGCAAGCGGCTGAACGCGCCGGACGGCGAGGCGATGACCGAGCGGTGGGCGGCCGAGTGCAGGGTCGTCCGCCTGGAGCCCACGGGTGGCACGCTGCCGCTGCCCGACGGCGACCTGGCGGCGGCGCCCGTGCCGTCACCGGCCACCACACGTGAGCCGATCCCCGCGGGGCTTCACCGGCTGCTGCTGAAGAAGCGCAAACGGAAGCAGGCCTGATTCCTGCTCGGCGCAGGCCGGAGCAGCCGCGGCCGACGCCGTCCGTCCCTGCCCGCCACGACGCCGCCCGCTCCCGCCGCTACGACGTCGGCAGCTCCTTGCCGTAGTCCACGGTCTCGCCCTTGGCCGGCTTCTGCAGGGCGAAGTCCTTGCCCCAGGCCGAGAAGGTCAGCGTGCCGGCGCCGCCGGCGCGCACCAGGCGCAGCGGGTAGGGCTTGCCCTCCAGGGAGACGTCCAGCGTGCCGCCGGAGCCCCCGTCGCCGGTGATGCGGATCGTGCGCACCCCGGCCTGCTCATGATGCCCGTCCTTGCCCAGCGAACCGTGCAGCGTCAGCAGATCGCCGAGAAGGAGGTCCTTGTCCGTGAAGCCGCTGAACTTCTTGTACGAGGGGTCGCCGGTCGGCACCTTCACGTACTTGCCGTCGAGCTTCTCCGCGGCCGCCGTGTCCGAGTCGCCGGAACCGGCCTTGCCGTCATCGCTCTTCCAGAACGCCGCGTCCGCCTTCAGGTACAGCTGCTCCCCGACCCGCAGCAGGTGGAAGCTGGCCCCCTGCGCGGTGACCGACCCGGTGCCGCCGTCCGACTTCAGGCGCATGTCGAGCTTGTACGACTTCCCGCCGGCGACCACGGTCCCCGACAGCCGTACCGTGTCGACCGCGCCGGCGGCCGACTTCGTCTCGGCCTGGATCTTGTCGGCGGGCAGCTTGCCGACCCCGTTCGTGCCCGCGTCCGGATCCTCACTGCACCCCGTCACACCCATGCCCGTCACGACCAGTGCGCACATCGCGCTCATCAGCGCGGCCCGGCGGTGGGTACGGCCCTGGGGAATCGCAGTCACAGAGAAGGCTGCCTTTCTGCGGGGGTGTCCTGACCGGCGTACCGCAGCGTACCGGGGTCGCCGGCCCCCGGCGGAGCCAGTCCGTCCGGACCGCTCACCAGGGCGTACCCGATCGGGACGGGCTAGCCTGAAGCCCGCACGAGCGGGCAATCGGGATAAGAGCCTCACCGGCAACACCCCACCCATCACTGCAGGAACCACCCCGTACGTGCGCGTACGAGAAGGAGGTGCGGCCATGGCCGCGGGCGTCCCCCGGATCTTCGTCTCGCACCTCTCCGGCGTCGCCGTGTTCGACCCCGCCGGCGACCAGGTGGGCCGTGTGCGCGACCTGGTCGTGATGCTGCGCGTCGGGCGCAAGCCACCGAGGCTGCTCGGGCTGGTCGTCGAACTGTCCACCCGCCGCCGCATCTTCCTGCCCATGACCCGGGTCACCAGCATCGAGTCCGGGCAGATCATCACCACCGGTGTGCTCAACGTCCGCCGCTTCGAGCAGCGGCCCACCGAGCGCCTCGTCTTCGGCGAGCTGCTCGACCGGCGCGTCACGCTCGCCGAGACCGGCGAGGAGGTCACCGTCCTCGACCTGTCGGTGCACCATCTGCAGGCCCGCCGGGACTGGGAGATCGACCGGGTCTTCGTGCAGAAGGGGCGGAAGGCGGGCGCCTTCCGCCGCGGCAGGGGCGAGAAACTGACCGTGGAGTGGTCGGCCGTCACCGGCTTCTCCCTGGAGGAGCACGGGCAGGGCGCCGAGAGCCTGCTCGCCACCTTCGAACAGCTGCGCCCGGCCGACCTCGCCAACGTCCTGCACCACCTCTCCCCCAAGCGCCGCGCGGAGGTCGCCTCCGCCCTCGACGACGACCGCCTCGCCGACGTCCTGGAGGAGCTGCCGGAGGACGACCAGATCGAGATCCTCGGCAAGCTGAAGGAGGAGCGCGCCGCGGACGTCCTGGAGGCCATGGACCCCGACGACGCGGCCGACCTCCTCGCCGAGCTCCCGGAGGCCGACAAGGAACGGCTGCTGAGCCTGATGCAGCCCGACGACGCGGCCGACATGCGCCGCCTGATGTCGTACGAGGAGCACACGGCCGGCGGGCTGATGACGACCGAGCCGATCGTGCTGCGGCCCGACGCCACCGTCGCCGACGCCCTCGCCCGGGTCCGCAACCGCGACCTGTCCCCCGCACTCGCCGCCCAGGTCTACGTCTGCCGCCCGCCGGACGAGACCCCCACCGGCAAGTACCTCGGCACGGTCCACTTCCAGCGCCTGCTGCGCGACCCCCCGTACACCCTGGTCAGCTCGATCCTCGACGACGATCTGCAACCGCTGGAGCCGGACGCGGCGCTGCCCGTGGTCGCCGGGTTCTTCGCGACGTACGACATGGTCGCGGCGCCCGTCGTCGACGAGGCGGGGTCGCTGCTGGGCGCGGTGACCGTGGACGACGTCCTGGACCACATGCTGCCCGAGGACTGGCGGGAGACGGAGTTCCACCTGGAGGAGGGAGGTGTGCCCGATGCCTCCTGAGCGCGAGAGCGTCCGCACCGAGCGCGCCCCGGCCGGCGCCACGGCCACCGGTCGTCCCCGGGCCCGCCTGGACCAGCCGCGCCCGCCCCGGCGCCGGATCCTGCCCGAGTACGACCCGGAGGCCTTCGGACGGCTGTCGGAGCGCATCGCCCGCTTCATCGGCACCGGACGGTTCCTGGTCTGGATGACGGTCGTGATCATCGTGTGGGTGCTGTGGAACATCTCCGCACCCCGCGACCTGCGCTGGGACGAGTACCCGTTCATCTTCCTGACCCTGGTCCTGTCCCTGCAGGCCTCGTACGCGGCCCCGCTGATCCTGCTCGCGCAGAACCGGCAGGACGACCGCGACCGGGTCAACCTGGAGCAGGACCGCAAGCAGAACGAGCGGTCCATCGCGGACACCGAGTACCTCACCCGCGAGGTCGCCGCCCTGCGCATCGGCCTCGGGGAGGTCGCGACGCGGGACTGGATCCGCTCGGAGCTGCAGGACTTGGTCAAGGAGCTGGAGGAACGGCAGAACGGCCACCGCCACGACCCCGTCGTATTCCCGGCGGAACGGTCACGCGGACGTGACGCAGACGACCGCTGACAGCCTTTCCTACGCCCCGGTACAGCGCCGTACCATCGTCCTTATGGCTACGGAAGACGCGGTGCGCGAGGCACTGGCGACGGTGAACGACCCCGAGATCAACCGCCCCATCACCGAACTGGGGATGGTCAAGTCGGTGGAGATCGGTGCGGACGGAGCGGTCGCGGTCACCGTGTACCTGACGGTCTCCGGCTGCCCGATGCGCGACACGATCACGCAGCGCGTCACCGAGGCGGTCTCCCGGGTCGAGGGCGTCACCCGGGTCGACGTCACGCTCGACGTGATGAGCGACGAGCAGCGCAAGGAGCTGGCGTCCGCGCTGCGCGGCGGCCAGACCGAGCGCGAGGTCCCCTTCGCCAAGCCGGGCTCGCTGACCCGCGTGTACGCGGTCGCCTCCGGCAAGGGCGGCGTCGGCAAGTCCTCGGTGACGGTGAACCTGGCGGCAGCGATGGCGGCCGACGGTCTGAAGGTGGGCGTCGTCGACGCCGACATCTACGGCCACAGCGTGCCGCGCATGCTGGGCGCGGACGGCCGTCCGACCCAGGTCGAGAACATGATCATGCCGCCGTCCGCCAACGGCGTGAAGGTCATCTCGATCGGCATGTTCACCCCGGGCAACGCCCCGGTCGTCTGGCGCGGCCCGATGCTCCACCGCGCCCTCCAGCAGTTCCTCGCGGACGTGTACTGGGGCGACCTGGATGTGCTGCTGCTCGACCTGCCCCCGGGCACGGGCGACATCGCCATCTCCGTGGCCCAGCTGGTCCCGAACGCCGAGATCCTCGTCGTGACGACGCCTCAGCAGGCCGCCGCCGAGGTCGCCGAGCGGGCCGGCTCCATCGCCGTCCAGACCCACCAGAAGATCGTCGGCGTCGTCGAGAACATGTCCGGGCTGCCCTGCCCCCACTGCGGCGAGATGGTCGACGTCTTCGGCACGGGCGGCGGCCAGCTGGTCGCCGACGGTCTGACCCGCACGACGGGCGCCTCCGTCCCCGTCCTCGGCAACATCCCCATCGACGTCCGCCTCCGCGAGGGCGGCGACGAGGGCAAGCCGGTCGTCCTGACCGACCCGGACTCCCCGGCGGGCTCCGCGCTGCGCGCGATCGCGGGGAAGCTGGGGGGACGGCAGCGCGGCCTGTCGGGACTGTCCCTGGGGATCACCCCCAAGAACAAGTTCTGACACGCGCAGCACGACTCCCGCTACCCGTACGACGACGGGGGCGCCGTCCGGCAGGGACGGCGCCCCCGTCGTCGTCACGGTGGCCAGTCGTCGTCACGGTGGCCAGTCGTCGTCACGGTGGCCGCTTGTCGCGGCGGTGACTACTCGTACTCCGAGATGTTTTTGATCACGGCGAAGCCGAGCCCGTATGCGCTCATGCCTCTCCCGTACGCCCCCACGTGCACCCCTTCCTTCGTCGAACCGGCCAGGACCCAGCCGAATTCGGACTCGCGGTAGTGGAAGGGGGTGGGCACGCCGTCGACCGGGAGGGAGAGGGTGGACCAGTCCGGGCCGGAGAGGTCGTCGGCCAGGACCCAGGCCGTCTCGGTCTGCTGCTCCAGCCAGTCGTCGCGCAGGCTGTGGTCCATATGGCCGGGCCAGGTGAAGGACAGCAGCCCCACGCCCGCCAGCCAGGCCGCGGAGGACACGGACGTGGCCTCCAGCAGCCCCGTGCCGTCCGCGCTGCGCCGTACGGGGTTGGCGGCGACCGTCACGACGACCGCGAACTTCCCACGGTCCTCCCCGGCCGTCTCGTGCCGTACGGAGGGCTCGTCACCGTGCCCGATCGAACCGTGCTCGACGGCCCCGTCGGCCGTCGCGCCGACCTGCATCAGCCAGCGGGGTCCCGTGAAGGCCTCGTCGAGGCCGTACCAGGGGAAGGGTGCCTCCAGGTAGCCGTCGACCGTGCGCCGGACGGAGGGCAGCTGTTGTCCACCCTCCGCGGCCGGCGCCTGTTCGACTGCCCGACTCGTCGTCTCCATGTGCCCGGACGCCTCCTCGCTCTCGCCGGACCGTCCCGGCCCGCCCCCCTTCGGGCGTACTCGTCCGGTCCGCACAACAACCAGGCAGCATAGCCATCCTGGAGTCGGCTGAGGGGAAGCCGCCCGGCGCGTGGGGCGTGCGCCCCCTCACACCGGGCGGCCCGGGTGGCTCAGGTGGCGTCCGCGTCGAAGACCGGGCGGTCGTCCTTGCCCGGAGTCTCGGGCTTCTTCTCCATGTCGACACGGCTGCCCGACGAACCCGAAGAGGATCCCGACGACGACTCCGACTCACGGCTGTGGACCGCGTCGGTGACCTCGGCCATCTCCTTCTTCAGGTCGAAGCCGTTGCGGATCTCCTTCAGCCCCAGGTCCTCGTTCTCCAGCTGCTTGCGGATGAACGTCTTGGGGTTGAGGTCCTCGAACTCGAAGTCCTTGAACTCCGGGCCGAGTTCCTGCCGGATGTCCTGCTTGGCGCTCTCCGAGAACTCACGGATCTTCCGGATCGTGCGCGTCACGTCCTGGATGACCTTCGGGAGCTTGTCCGGACCGAAGACGAGCACGGCCAGGACGATGATCGTCACCAGCTCGAGCGGCCCTATGTCATTGAACACCTGAAGCTCCTTGCGATGTCCGCGGTCCTCGGCCCTCGGTGGTCAGTTCGGGTCTTCCGTGGTCCGGGCCGGGTCCACGGTACCTGTCGCACCTGTCCGACCGGTACCGTCCCGAGGTGTCCGAGTGCGTACGGGCGACCTGTTTTTCGCGTTGTTTGCCTTGTGGGGCCACGATTCGGGTCCTGGCCTGTGAGGTTTCTGTCAATCGGAGGACCCGAGCACCAGGGAGAGGGTGCGCTTCTTCCCGTCGCGCTGGATCGTCAGCTCCAGGCGGTCGCCGGGGCGGTGGGCGCGGGTCCTGACGATCAGTTCCTCGCCGGAGTGGACGGGCCGGCCGTCGACCTCGGTGATGACGTCGCCGGCCTGGATGCCGGCCCGGTCGCCGGGGCCGCCCGGGGTGACCGGGGATCCGCCGTCGCTGCCCTTGGCGCCGACGCGGGCGCCGTCGCCGGAGTAGTCCATGTCGAGGGTGACACCGATGACCGGGTGGGTCGCCTTACCGGTGTTGATCAGCTCCTCGGCGACCCGCTTGCCCTGGTTGATCGGGATGGCGAAGCCCAGGCCGATCGAGCCGGCCTGGCCGCTGTCGGAGTCGGTGCCGTCGGCGGCGGAGCGGATCGCGGAGTTGATGCCGATGACATGGCCCTGCGCGTCGAGGAGAGGGCCGCCGGAGTTGCCGGGGTTGATGGGCGCGTCGGTCTGCAGCGCGTCGACGTACGACATGTCGCTGCCGTCGCCGCTCTCGCCGCCGGCCGTGATGGGCCGCTCCTTGGCGCTGATGATCCCGGAGGTGACGGTGCCCTCCAGGTCGAAGGGGGCGCCGATGGCGACGACCGGGTCGCCCACCCGGACGTTGTCGGAGTTGCCGAGGTACAGGGGCTTCAGCCCCTTCACGCCGGTCACCTTGACGACGGCGAGGTCGTAACCGCTGTCCCCGCCGACGACCTCGGCCTTGGCGGTCTGGCCCCCGTTGAAGACGATCGTTATCTCGCCGTCGGATCCGGCGGGCTCGACGACGTGGTTGTTGGTCAGGATGTGGCCGAGCGAGTCGAGCACGAAGCCGGTTCCCGTCCCCGACTCCTCGGTGCCGCTGACATGCAGGGTGACGACGCTGGGCAGGGCGCGGGCGGCGATCCCGGCCACGCTGTCGGCGGGCCGCCCGGCGGGCTCCGCGGAGGCCTGCGGCAGCTCCACGCCGTCCAGCCCGCCGTTGCGCTCCAGGTACACGCCCACGACCCCGCCGAACACCCCGGACACAAGGGCAAGGGCCATGGCTCCCCCGACAAGCTTCTTCCGCACCCGCCTGCGCCGCTGCCCCTCCGTGAGCACGGCAGCCCCGGTCTGCTGGAGGGGACCGGCGGGGGCGGCCCAGGGGTCGTAGCGGTGCCAGGGGTCGGTGGGGGCGGCCGGGGCTCCGGGGACGGAGGCGATCGGCGCAGGTGCTCCACCGGGGCCCGAGGGCCCGGACGGTATGCCCACGCCGGGGGGAGAGACGGCCGCCGCGGACGCGGGGTCGGGCGCGGTGGGGGTGGGAGCGGGCGGGGCGGCGGTGGCAGTGCCGGGGGCGGGCGTGCCGGGGACGGGTACGGCCGGCGCAGAGGCGGTCGCGCCGGGCGCAGGGACAGGAGCGGCGGGGGCGAACTCACCGGGGGCAGGCGTACCGGGGACGGGTACGGCAGGCACAGAAGCCGTCGCGCCGGGCGCAGGGACAGGAGCGGCGGGAGTGAGGGCGCCCGCGGCAGGCGTGCCAGGGATGGGAGCGGCGGGAGTGAACTCGCCGGGGACAGGCATGCCGGGGACGGGCACGGCGGGCGCGGACGTACCGGGGACAGGCGAGCCGGGGACAGGCGAGCCGGGGACAGGCGAGCCAGGGACGGGTGTGGGCAGGGCAGGCATGGGTGGGGCAGCGCCCTGGGCCGCCGCGGCCGCCGCCGGGTGCTGCACGGGCGGTGCGGGCGCCCACGGGCCCGGCTCGCCGTACGGCGGGGTGCTGTAGGGGTCGGGGTCGTGCAGGGGCTTGGGACGTTCTTCTGTGCTCGGCGGCAGCCTGACAGGTTCGGGGGCCTCGCCCCCGGGCACGGATTCGGCCGCCGGCTCCGGGGCCTCCCCCGTCGGAACGGACTCGACCGACTCGGCGGCATCCGGCGCGAACGACGGTGCGTCGGCCGCCGCGGGCTCGACGTGCTCAGTCGCGGCAACCGGCCGAGTGGCCTCCACATGCCCCTGCCGGGACACCGCATCAACGCCCGCCACAGGGTCGACGACATCATGTGCGGCGACCGACCGCGCCACCTCGACAGCGCCCTGCGCCGACACCGGCTCACCCGCAGCCACTGGCTGCGACACCTCATCCGCCGCCGCGAGGTGGGCGGACCCGGCGGAGGCCGAGGCGCCCACCGCCGGCTCGGGCTCGGTCTCCGCCGGGACCTTCGCCTCCGCCTCCGGCGAACCCTCGCTCACCGGTCGGCTCAGCTCGTAGTCGCCGTCGTCACGGCCGCCCTCGGCCGCGACGACCGGCCCGGCAGCCGCGTTCTCCTCCACCGCCGCCCCGACCGGCCGCGCCAGTTCGAAGTCGCCCTCGGTGTTCTCCCGGCCGCTCTCCTGCCCGCCAGGGCTCTGCGGTCGAGGCCGGCTCCACCACTTCGCCTTCGTGGGCTTCCCCTCGTTCATGCTCTCCCCGCACTCGGGCCCCGTCGCGGCATGGCTCGTCGGCGGGGGGCCGCAGCTCGTCGAACTCCGCGCCCGCGCCCGGCCGCCGGGCTCGGGCGCGGTCCTCCCAGGATTCAACCAGGTTCGCGGCGCACCGGCGCAGGGACCGGGTCAGCGGGCGTTCTGCGGAGAGGCAGAGGTGCTGGGAGCGGAGGTGGTGTGGGGGACGGGTGCGGCGAACAGGCCGGGCGCCGTGACCTCGGGGGCGGTGATCCAGGAGGTCAGGGCGATCGGCGGGGTCGTGCCCAGCGGACGTATCAGCGGGGACATGGCGGCGGCGCCGGCCACCACGGGTGTGGTGAGCCCGTGCAGGGCCTGGTCGGTCTGCCCCGCGGCGGGGGCCGGCACTCCGGGCAGCAGCGGCGCGGACACCTGGGTCGGGGCGACCGGTGTCTCGCTGAGCAGCTGGCCGCTCTGGGCGAGCAGCGGCCCGGTGGTACGGCGGCGCTGGCTGTCGGGGGCCGTGCTGGTGCCGGTGCCCTGGCTGCGGGCCGGGGTCACATTGCTGCCGGAGCCGCCGCGGGCGTCCGTGTCGACCGGGGCCCCGGCGTTCACTCCGCCCAGGGCGATCGCGGCCAGCGAGACCGCGCCGGCGGCGACGAAGGCGAACCGCAGGCTGCGGGAGCGCTCGGCGTCGCCACGGCCGACGGGGTGGATACGGAAACCGCGGTCCGCGGAGGGCGTGAGCACGGAGCCGTGATCCCGCGCGGGGACGTAGCCGAATTCGAACGGCTCGTCCCGTCTCACTCCGAAGACTCCGGACGATCCGGGGCGGGAGCCGAAGCGGTCGTCGATTCCTCCCCCGGGCGGCATACCGCCGCCGTCCGTGTCACCTCCTGCGGGGAGCCCTTGGAGACGGGCCAGGAAACTCTCGGAGGGGGCGGGTGGGGCCACTTCCGCGACGACGTTCTTCAGCCGGCGCTGCGCGTCGACCTCCGCCTTGCATTTGGGACAGGTCGCCACGTGCGCCAGGACGCGCTCGCGCGTGTCATGACCGAGTTCGCCGTCCACGAGGGCGGACAGTCGGTCGCCGAGGTGCTGCTCTGCCGGGGTAGGACGGGATCCACTCACGCGGTCGCGCCCCCTCCCCCCAGAGCGGGTACGCGGGCCACGAAGGAACGCCGCTCCGCGCGCGCCTCGGGCGAGCGGTGCGCGAGCGCCTTGCGCAGCTGCGACCTGCCGCGGTGGATCCGCGAACGGACCGTGCCGAGCTTGACGCCGAGGGTCGCGGCGATCTCCTCGTACGACAGTCCTTCGATGTCGCACAGGACGACCGCGGCGCGGAACTCGGGCGCCAGGGTGTCGAGGGCCTGCTGGACGTCCGCGTCGAAGTGGGCGTCGTTGAAGACCTGCTGCGGGGTGGGCTCCTTGCTGGCCAGCCGCTCGGCGGCGTCCTCACCGAGCGCGTCGAAGCGGATGCGCTGCTTGCGGCGGACCATGTCCAGGAAGAGGTTGGTGGTGATGCGGTGCAGCCAGCCCTCGAAGGTGCCCGGGGTGTAGGTCGACAGGGAGCGGAAGACGCGGACGAAGACCTCCTGGGTGAGGTCCTCGGCGTCGTGCTGGTTGCCGGTGAGACGGTAGGCGAGCCGGTAGACCCGGCCGCTGTGCATGCTGACGATCTCCTCCCACGTGGGCGGAGTCCACGCCTGCCCGTCCGCGTCGGTGGAGAAGGTCGCGGTCTGGGCAGGGCCGGCGGCGAGGCCGGCGGCGTGGCTGTGGTCAGCGGTGTCGTTCACGGATTTCGGCTTGCCTGCCGACCCGAGGAAGCGCCGTAGCACTCCTCCCCGGCCCACAGGCGCAGCCGCACCTCCCCTGTCGGCTCTGGTGGTGTCCAGTGGAGCCCCTACCATAGCCACCTCGCCCGTTAGCTCCGGATAAGCGGTTTTACGAGAATTTGATCTGTGCTGACACGGCTCATGCGGCTGCGTCAGCACTTGCTCGACGTCTCGTCCCTCGTCGTGATCCAACTGTGTCCCCCCGTCGTCTTTCCCACCCCTTCAAACGACCGGTCCCATCTGCGGGTTCCCGGCGGCAACGGATACAGTCACGCCCAGGCAACCATGGGGACAGGAGAGGGTCATTACCGGCAACCGGCAGACGAGCTGGGCGTTCGCCGACGCCTATGTCGCCGAGGACGAAGCGCTGCGCTGGGCCCGCGACCGGGCCCGTGAGGCAGGGCTGCGCTCGGTGTCGCCCAGCACGGGCGCCGCACTGCGTCTGCTCGCCGCCACCGTGGACGCGAAGGCGGTCGCGGAGATCGGTACCGGCACCGGCGTCTCCGGGATCCACCTGTTGTACGGGATGCGCCCCGACGGTGTTCTGACGACCGTCGACCCCGAGCCGGAGCACCAGCAGTTCGCCCGGCAGGCCTTCCGCGCCTGCGGCTTCGCCAGCAACCGGGCCCGTTTCATCCCCGGCCGCGCCCTCGACGTCCTGCCCCGCCTCGCGGACGCCGGCTACGACCTCGTCTTCTGCGACGGCGACCGCCTCGAGGTCATGGACTACCTCGCTGAATCGTTGCGGCTTCTGCGCCCCGGGGGCCTGGTGGTGTTCGAGGGGGTCTTCGCCAACGGCCGCACGATCGACTCCGGTCCACAGCCCACCGAGGTCATAAGGATCCGCGAACTGCTGCGGGCGGTGCGGGAGAGCCAGGAGCTGGTGCCGTCGCTGCTTCCGGTGGGGGACGGGCTGCTCTGCGCGGTCAAGCGCTGACCGCGAAACAGCCGCCCCGGCGTCCGAAGAGGATGCCGGGGCGGCTGAAAGGGTATGGTCGCTTGCGTCAGCCGACGACCTTCTTGAGGGCGTCGCCGAGCGCGTCGGCCTCGTCCGGGGTCAGCTCGACGACGAGCCGACCGCCGCCTTCGAGCGGAACGCGCATGACGATGCCCCGCCCCTCCTTGGTCACCTCGAGCGGGCCGTCGCCCGTCCGCGGCTTCATGGCCGCCATGCTCGTTCCCCTTCCTGAAACCAGCTCATCGTCAAAGCCGACGGCCCGTGAAGGGCACGCGCGGCCCGAGGGACACGCGACACCGGCATCGAACACATTGCTTCCAGGCCATTATCCCGCATCTCAGGACCCGATGACCAACATCGGTTGGCATCGCTTGGGCAACGCGCCCGAGCAAAACCACTCAATTCGGCGATGTGACTGCGATACTTCGCATCCGCACGGACTTCCCCCGACCGGAAATCGTCCCGAATTCTTTGACGCAGGTCACACGTGCTGCGCGGTCCCCGTCCTTCATGCTGTCCTTCGGAGACAGGCGTACTGGTCAGTACGCCGCAGCCGCGACACCGGAGGGGACACCCCATGGCCGACACCGTGCTCTACGAGGTGAGCGACGGGCTCGCGACGATCACCCTGAACCGCCCGGAGGCGATGAACGCGCTGAACATCGCGACCAAGGTCGCCCTGCGGGAGGCGGTGCGCTCGGCGGCGGAGGACACGGCCGTGCGCGCGGTGCTGCTGACCGCCGCCGGCGACCGGGCCTTCTGCGTCGGCCAGGACCTCAAGGAGCACATCGGACTGCTGGCCGCCGACCGGGAGACCGGCTCGGGGCAGACCATGACCACCGTCCGGGAGCACTACAACCCGATCGTGCGGGCGCTGACGGAGGCGCCCAAGCCGGTCGTCGCCGCGGTGAACGGGGTCGCGGCCGGGGCGGGCTTCGGTTTCGCGCTCGCCGCGGACTACCGGATCGTGGCGGACACGGCGGCCTTCAACACGTCGTTCGCGGGCGTGGCGCTGACCGCCGACTCCGGCGTCTCCTGGACCCTGCCGCGCGTGGTCGGCCCCGGCCGGGCCACCGACCTGCTGCTCTTCCCGCGCAGCGTCAAGGCGCAGGAGGCGTACGAGCTGGGCATCGCCAACCGGGTCGTTCCCTCCGCCGAGCTGCGGGCCGAGGCCGAGAAGGTCGCGCGGGCGTTGGCCGAGGGGCCGACGGTGGCGTACGCGGCGCTGAAGGAGGCTGTGTCGTACGGCTTCTCCCACTCGCTGGCCGAGACGCTGGAGAAGGAGGACGAGCTGCAGACGCGGGCGGGCCAGTCCGAGGACCACGCGATCGCGGTGCAGGCGTTCGTGAACAAGGAGAAGCCGAAGTACCTGGGCCGCTGAGTCCGGGGCCTCGGGAGTCGTCGGGGGTCGCGGGACCGTCGTCGCCGGTCGCTCCCCCACTCTCGGCTCCGCTGGAGCGGGGGACCCCCGTCTCGGTGGAGCCGCAGACTGCTACGGCCCGCGTCCCCTGGAAACTAGTGCCGCGACAGGCAACGTTCGCCCCGTCGCGACGCCCGGCACGCCCTCTCGCCGCACCGGCCGAAAGCCCAAGTACATCCAGTACGAGGGCTTCCGGCCGGCACACCGAGAGCACGCACCGGACGCCGCTCCTCACCGGGCAAACGTTGCCTGCCGCGGCACTAGGCGGCGTGTCTCGACACGCAGGTCTCCAGGTGATCGTCCACCAGCCCGCACGCCTGCATCAGCGCGTACGCCGTCGTCGGTCCCACGAAGCGCAGCCCGCGCTTCTTCAGCGCCTTCGACAGGGCCGTCGACTCGGGCGTGACCGCCGGGACGTCGGCCAGGCTCTTCGGGACCGGGCGTCCGGCCGGGTCTGGGGCGTGGGACCAGATCAGGTCGTCGAGTTCGCCCGGGGTCCACTCGGCCAGCACGCGCGCGTTGGCGAGGGTGGCGTCGATCTTGGCACGGTTGCGGATGATGCCCGGGTCGGCGAGGAGGCGGGCCCGGTCCTCGTCGGTGAAGGCGGCGACCGAGGCGATCTTGAAGTCGGCGAAGGCGGCGCGGAAGCCGGGGCGGCGGCGCAGGATGGTGATCCAGGACAGGCCGGACTGGAAGGCCTCCAGGCTGAGGCGTTCGTACAGCGCGTCGTCGCCGTGGACCGGGCGGCCCCACTCCTCGTCGTGGTAGGTCACGTAGTCCGGCGTGGACAGGGCCCAGGGGCAGCGCAGCGCGCCGTCCGGTCCGGCGAGGGCGGTGCCGTCGCTCACCGCTGCTCCCCCTGCTCGGGCTTCTCCATGGAGATGTGGGGCTGGTGGGCCTCGTGGGGCTGGGCACCGGCCAGGGCGGACTCCAGTTCGGCGATACGGGCGTCGCGTTCGGCGAGTTCGGCGCCGAGGCGGTTGAGGGCGTCGTCGACGTCCGCCATGCGGTAGCCGCGGGGGGCGAGCGGGAAGCGGAGGCGGTCGACGTCGGACCGGTTGAGGGGGCGGTCCGGGGGCAGCGGGTCGTGCAGCCGCTCCGGGGCGACGTCGGGCAGCGGGCCGGTGCCCTCGCCGCCGCCCACCACGGCGAGTGTCACCGCGGCGACCACGACGGCGAGCGCGACGACCAGGAACAAGAACATAACCATCGGTGGGTCCCCACGCTCGCTGTGCTCGGTGTCGAATGTGTCAGGGTCCGATCGTGCCATGCGGGTGTGACCGTTAGGGTCGCAGGCGGCGGATGTCCAAGACGTACTAGGAGAGGTCACAGGGGATGCTCAGGCTGGGCAGGCGGGAGTTCGGCGCGCACGAGCCGGTGATCATGGCGATCGTGAACCGGACCCCGGACTCCTTCTACGACCAGGGTGCGACCTTCCGTGACGAGCCGGCGCTGGCGCGGGTGGAGCAGGCGGTGGCGGAGGGCGCCGCGATCGTCGACATCGGCGGGGTCAAGGCCGGGCCGGGCGAGGAGGTGACCGCCGAGGAGGAGGCGCGACGGACGGTCGGCTTCGTCGCCGAGGTGCGACGGCGCTTCCCGGACGTGGTCATCAGCGTGGACACCTGGCGGGCGGAGGTCGGGGAGGCCGTCTGCGAGGCGGGCGCGGATCTGCTGAACGACGCGTGGGGCGGCGTCGACCCGCGGCTGGCGGAGGTCGCCGCGCGGTACGGGGTGGGGCTGGTGTGCACCCATGCCGGGGGTGCGCAGCCGCGGACCCGTCCGCACCGGGTGACGTACGACGACGTCATGGCCGACATCCTGCGGGTGACCGTCGGGCTCGCCGAGCGGGCGGCGGGGCTGGGTGTGCCGAGGGAGTCGATCCTCATCGACCCCGGGCACGACTTCAACAAGAACACCCGGCACAGCCTGGAGGCGACCCGGCGGCTCGGGGAGATGGTGGAGACGGGGTGGCCGGTGCTGGTCTCCCTGTCCAACAAGGACTTCGTGGGGGAGACGCTGGACCGGCCGGTGAAGGAGCGGGTGGTGGGGACGCTCGCGACGACGGCGGTGTCGGCGTGGCTGGGGGCTCAGGTGTACCGGGTGCACGAGGTCGCGGAGACGCGGCAGGTGGTGGACATGGTCGCGTCGATCGCGGGGCATCGGCCTCCGGCGGTGGCGCGGCGGGGGCTGGCGTAGTTTCCCGCCCCCGCCGCCCCTGCCCTTCTCGTCCTCCGGGGCTGCCGCCCCCGGACGCCCGCGTCGGCCCTGCACGGGCCTCGTCCGCGAACTCCCTCAGAGGGGCACCTCCGGACAGGCCGGTCCGCCGACCGGCAACCTCTACCGCCCGGCCTCCTTGGACACCAGCGCCACCGCCTCCTGCACGTCGTCCGTGACGTGGAAGAGGAGGAGGTCCTTCTCGGACGCCTTGCCCTGGGCGATCAGGGTGTTCTGCAGCCAGTCGATCAGGCCGCCCCAGTACTCCGTGCCGAACAGGACGATGGGGAAGCGGGTGACCTTCTGGGTCTGGACGAGGGTGAGGGCCTCGAAGAGCTCGTCCAGGGTGCCGAGGCCGCCGGGCAGGACCACGAAGCCCTGCGCGTACTTCACGAACATCATCTTGCGGACGAAGAAGTAACGGAAGTTCAGGCCGATGTCGACGTAGGGGTTCAGCCCCTGCTCGAAGGGCAGTTCGATGCCCAGTCCCACCGAGATGCCGCCCGCCTCGCTGGCGCCCTTGTTGGCCGCCTCCATCGCGCCGGGGCCGCCCCCCGTGATGACCGCCCAGCCGGCGTCGACCAGGGCGCGGCCGAGCCGCACGCCGGCGTCGTACTCGGGTGAGTCCTCCGGTGTCCGGGCCGAGCCGAACACGCTGATCGCGGGCGGGAGTTCGGCGAGCGTGCCGAAGCCTTCGATGAACTCCGACTGGATGCGCAGGACCCGCCAGGGGTCCGTGTGGACCCAGTCGGAGGGGGCGCGTTCGTCCAGCAGTCGCTGGTCCGTGGTGCTCGGCTGCACCTGATCCCGCCTTCGGAGGACCGGTCCCAGGCGCTGTTCCTCCGGTGGCTGCTTCTTGCCCTCGGGGTTGCCGGTAGCCATATGAGCTCCCTCCACTTGCGGGTTGTTCCACCTCAGCCTAGATCTACGCGGGTTACGGGCGGGGGACGTCGGCGTGTCCGCCATGAAGCGCCGACGGGGGTCCCTCACGCCGTGAGCCACGCCCGCAGCCGCTCCTCCCCCGCCAGGACCTTGGCCGTCTCCACGCGCTCGTCCCGCTTGTGCGCCAAGTGGGGGTTGCCGGGGCCGTAGTTGACCGCGGGAATGCCGAGTGCCGAGAAGCGGGAGACGTCCGTCCAGCCGTACTTGGGCTGCGGGGTGCCGCCCACCGCCTCGATGAAGGCCGCGGCGGCCGGGTGGGACAGGCCGGGCAGGGCCGCGCCGCTGTGGTCGTCGACGACGAACTCCTCGACCCCGCAGTCGGCGAAGACCTCGCGGACATGGGCGACGGCCTCCTCGGGGCTGCGGTCCGGCGCGTAGCGGAAGTTGACCGTGACGACGCACTCGTCGGGGATGACGTTGCCGGCCACGCCGCCGCTGATGCCCACCGCGTTGAGGCCCTCGCGGTACTCGAGGCCGTCGATGACCGGGTAGCGCGGCTCGTACGCGGCGAGGCGGGCCAGGATCGGGGCCGCCGTGTGGATCGCGTTGGAGCCCATCCAGCCGCGCGCCGAGTGCGCCCGCTCGCCCTTCGTCTTCAGCAGGACCCGCAGGGTGCCCTGGCAGCCGCCCTCCACCTGGCCGTCGGAGGGCTCCAGCAGGACCGCGAAGTCCCCCCGCAGCCAGTCCGGGTGCGCCTCGGCCACGTGCTTGAGGCCGTTGAGGTCGGCGGCGACCTCCTCGTTGTCGTAGAAGACGAAGGTCAGGTCCCTGTTCGGGGCCGGGACCGTCGCCGCGATGCGCAGTTGCACCGCGACGCCCGCCTTCATGTCGCAGGTGCCGCAGCCCCAGAGCACACCGTCCTCGTCGAGCCGGGAGGGGACGTTCTCGGCGATCGGGACCGTGTCGATGTGGCCGGCGAGGATCACCCGCTCCGGCCGGCCCAGCCGGGTGCGGGCGATCACGTTGTTGCCGTAGCGGTCCACCGTCAGGTGCGGCAGGGCGCGCAGGGCGGTCTCGATCGCGTCCGCGAGCGGCTTCTCGGTGCCGCTCTCGGAGGGGAAGTCGACGAGCTGCGCGGTGAGCAGAGCGGCATCCAGCGTGAGGTCAAGCGGGGTCTCGGCCATGCCGTCGACCCTAACGCGCCGACTGCGCGTCGCGCTGGCCCCACCGTTCGCATCTCACCTCCCCAGCCTCCCTACTCTCCAGTACCTTGTACGCGTGCCAGAGCCGACACCCTCCCCCAAGCGCCGCGGCCGCCTCCTCCGTTTCGGGGCGGCCTGTGTGGTCCTGTCCGCCGTCGCGGGTTATGTCGTGGTCCAGTACGTCACCGGCGGCGCGGGCGATCCGGGGTGCAGAGTCGTTTCCTCCGAGGGCGGGGGAACGACGTACGAGTTCTCGCCGGAGCAGGCGGTGAACGCGGCCACGATCGCGGCCGTCGGCACCAACCGGGGCATGCCCGAACGAGCCGTGACCATCGCGCTGGCGACCGCGCTGCAGGAGTCGGCGCTGCGCAACCTCGACCACGGCGACCGGGACTCGCTCGGCCTGTTCCAGCAGCGGCCCTCGCAGGGCTGGGGCACCGCACGGGAGGTCACCGACCCCGCCTACGCGGCCAACATCTTCTACGAGCACCTCGCCAAGGTGCGCGACTACACCGAACTGCCGCTCACCGTCGCCGCGCAGCGCGTGCAGCGCAGCGGTTACCCGGAGGCGTACGCCAAGCACGAGCCGGACGCCACACTGCTGGCCGCCGCGCTCACCGGCGCCTCGGCGGCCACGCTGACCTGCGAAGGGCGCCCGCAGACCGCGACGGCCACCGGTCCGGACGCGGTGCGCGCGGCGCTCGTCCGGGACTTCGGGCGGGGCGCGCTCGAACAGGCGGGCGCGCAGGTCGAGGAGGCGGCCGCCACGCCCTCCGCGGCGGCGGACGTGCCCGCCGCCGAGACCAGTGGGCGGACCGTGACGCTGCCCGTGACCGACGAGACCGCCGCCGGGCGCGGCATCAGCGAGCGTGGCTGGCAGCTCGCCCACTGGGCGGTGGCCAACGCCTCGGCCCTGCACATCGAGCGGGTCACGTACGGCGGCCGGGAGTGGGTCGCCGGGAACACCGACAGCAAGTGGCGGGCGACCAGGACGGGCGGGACGGAGGCCGCCGGGACCTCGGGTTCGACGGCCGGTTCCGGTACGAGCGCCGTACGGATCGTCACCGCGCGGTAGTACGGGTCCTCACCCTCACGAGTTATGTCCGGCGGGCCTGGGATGCCGTGCGGTCAGGTTTTCGCGCCCTCACCCCCGTATCCGCCGAAACCGTTGAGAACAAAGGGCTCCGGGGGTTTGGCGGGCCTTCACGTCGGGGGCTTTTCGCCCCCTTTCATCCGCAGCCGATAATGCGACGTATTGCCAACTCTTTACGTTGGCCGTCCGCAACCTTCGCGGGCTTCGAGCGGTAGTCACTGCGTCCGAGCCCGGACGTTCAACGACTGTTCCACCCGTCGAAGGAGCATCATGTCCCTCCCCCTGTCCCGCAGGATCGCCCGTGCCGCGCTGCTCGTCGCTGCGGGAGCGGCTGCCGGGGTCGGTGCGGCCGGCTCCGCCAGTGCGGCGCCCGCCCTGCCCACCACCCCGGACCTCGGCGGTGTGACCGCCGCGGACGGGACGAACGTCGGCGACACGGTCGACACGGTCAAGCAGGCGGTGCCGACCGTGGACAAGACCGGCGACAAGGCCGTGAAGCAGACGGCGGGCGCCGCCGGCGGTGTGCTCCGTGACGCCGAGTCGACCGCGAAGAAGAACGGGGTGTCGACGGACTCGCTGACCAAGACCGGGAAGACGCTGCCGCTCGGCTGAGCAGCGGCTTGAACGGCGACGGGGCCCAGGGTGCTTCCCTGGGCCCCGTCGCGTTGTGCCGGCCTGCGTCGGCAGCGGCCGGGGCCGGTCTCCCGGTGCGCGGCGCTGCGGGCGGCTAGCGGCTCCTGAGGCGCTCCACCGCCGCCTTCACTCGCTCGTCCGTCGCCGTCAGTGCCACGCGTACGAAGTTCTCGCCCGCCGGGCCGTAGAAGTCGCCGGGGGCGACCAGGATGCCGAGGTCGGAGAGGTGGGCGACCGTGTCCCAGCAGGACTCGTCCCTGGTGGCCCAGAGGTAGAGGCTGGCTTCGCTGTGTTCGATGCGGAAGCCGTGGTGCACCAGGGCCTCGCGGAGCAGGGCGCGGCGGGCCGCGTAGCGTTCGCGCTGGACGCGGACGTGCTCGTCGTCGCCGAGGGCGGCCACCACCGCCGCCTGCGTCGGCGCGGACGTCATCATGCCGCCGTGCTTGCGGATCTCCAGGAGAGGGGCCAGGACGGCCGGGTCGCCGGCGAGGAAGGCCGCGCGGTAGCCGGCCAGGTTCGAGCGCTTCGAGAGGGAGTGGACCGCGACGATGCCCTCGTAGGAGCCGCCGTTGACGTCCGGGTGGAGGACCGAGACGGGGTCGGCCTCCCAGCCCAGTTCGAGGTAGCACTCGTCGGAGAAGAGCAGCACGCCGTGCTCCCGCGCCCAGGCCACGATCCTCGTCAGCTCGGCCTTCGACAGCACCTTGCCCGTGGGGTTGGACGGGGAGTTCAGCCAGAGGAGCCTGAGGTTCGTCGGGTCCAGGGTCGTCGGGTCGTCGTAGACCTCGTGGTCCGCGCGGGCCAGGCGGGCGCCGACCTCGTAGGTGGGGTAGGCCAGGCGTGGGTGGGCGACCTTGTCGCCGGGGCCGAGGCCCAGCTGGGTGGGGAGCCAGGCGACGAGTTCCTTGGAGCCGACGATCGGCAGGACGTGGCGGTGGGTGACCTCACGGGCGCCCAGGCGGCGCTCCAGCCAGCCGGTGATCGCGTCGCGCAGCGCGGGGGTGCCCCAGACCGTCGGGTAGCCCGGGGAGTCCGCCGCGTCGATCAGCGCTTTCTGGATCAGCTCGGGGACCGGGTCGACGGGGGTGCCGACGGAGAGGTCGACGATGCCGTCCGGGTGCGCGGCGGCCGTCTTCTTGTACGGCTCCAGCTTGTCCCACGGGAAAGTGGGAAGGCGGTCGCGCAGCGACTCCTTGGAAGGGTGGTGGCGGGCGACGGGCGGGCGGTCGGAGACTGCGGACACGGTTACTGGCTCACTTTCGTCGGTACGGCGGCTCGTACCGCAAACGCCTCGGTCCCGTACGGCGATCAAGGGCGATCAGGCCGTACGGGACCGAGGCGGCGCGGTGACGCGGGCCGCTTGCGTGGTTACTCGGCCTGCGGCGGCAGCGCGGCGACGAAGGGGTGGTCACGCTCGATCAGCCCCAGCTTGCTGGCGCCGCCGGGCGAGCCCAGCTCGTCGAAGAACTCGACGTTCGCCTTGTAGTAGTCCTTCCACTCCTCCGGCACGTCGTCCTCGTAGAAGATCGCCTCGACCGGGCAGACCGGCTCACAGGCACCACAGTCGACGCATTCGTCCGGGTGGATGTACAAGGACCGGGAGCCCTCGTAGATGCAGTCGACCGGGCACTCCTCGATGCACGCCTTGTCCTTGACGTCGACACAAGGCTGCGCGATGACGTAGGTCACGCTGTCGTTCCTCCTCGATAGGGCGCTGGCGGGCCTCCTCAGGCTCCGCCGCCTGGCGCGCGGGAGCGCGGCGTCGTCGATGCCCGCCCCTAGTATCTCCGTTCTTGGGCATGATCCGAACAGGAGGGGTGGACCGACCTGTGGAAATCTCGGCCGCTGGACGCCTCGAGGTCCGAATCACCGCTGCTGACGTGGGCAAACGTGTCTCCGTACGGCGCTTGAGCGAACCTGGAGTCACGGAGGGGAAATTCACCGACACGGTGGGTGTTCTCACATCATGGGACGCCGGTGTGCTGGTGATCACACGGAAGAGCGGCGAGAGCGTCCGGATCGACGAGGCCTCGCTGGTCGCCGGGAAGGTCGTCCCGGCCGCTCCGGCGCGCCGCCGGGGGCCGGCCGCCTCGTACGAGGAACTCGCGCGGGTCGCCTCGCGGGCCTGGCGGCCCGTCGAGAGCGAGCGGCTCGGCGAGTGGGAGCTGCGGGCCGCCGCCGGATTCACCCGCCGCGCGAACTCCGTCCTCCCCCTCGGCGACCCCGGTCTGCCGCTCGACGCGGCCCTGGACGCCGTACGGCGCTGGTACGGCGAGCGCGGGCTGCCCGCCTATGTGCAGACCGCGACCGGGGCGGAGGGCACCCAGGAGCTGCTGTGCGCCGAGCTGGAGCGGCGCGGCTGGATACGGGAGGTGACCGCCGAGCTGTGGATCGGGGCACTGGCGCCGGTCGCCGACCGGGCGGAGGCTGAGGGTGTGGTGCTCGCCCGCGCCGCCGACGAGGCGTGGCTGGCGCGGTATCAGCGCAAGGGGGTGAGCGACGTGGCGTTGCAGGTGCTGGGGTCGGCATCCCCCGCGCACGGGGGTCCCTCCCGCGCGAACCGCTCGAACGAAGCCGAGAGCGGGGGAGGGCCGTCGGTGTGGTTCGCGTCCGTGCCGGGCGTGGCGGGCGCGGCGCCGGCCGCCATCGGGCGGTGTGTCGTGGACGGGCGGTGGGCCGGGTTCGCGGCGATCGAGGTGGATCCGGGGCAGCGGCGGCGGGGACTGGCGACGGTGGTGATGGCCGCGCTGGCGCGGCGGGCGCTGGAGGAAGGGGCCTCCGCTGCCTGGCTGCAGGTCGAGGAGGACAACGAGGGAGCGCGGGCGCTGTACGCCGGGCTGGGCTTCGGCGCACACCACTCGTACCACCACTACCGGGAACCGGAGGCTGGTGCGCCGTGACCGGGTTCGAGCCCGCCGAGGTGCGGCGGCGGTTCGCCGAGGAGGCGCGGGCCGAGCGGCCCGACCTGGCCGCGCTGTGCCTGCTGGTGGGCGCGGAGGCCGACGGGACGCTCGACGAGGCCGGGCTCGACGCGGCGCAGGTCGAGCTGGACCTGCTGGCGGGGCAGGTGCCGTTCCGGCCCGGCGGGCCGCGGTCGTGGGCGGTGGCGCTGCGGGAGCTGCTCGGTGAGCGGTACGGGTTCCATGGCTCCGCCGCGGACTACCAGCGGTTGGAGTCCTCGCTGCTGCACGAGGTGCTGCGGCGTCGGCGCGGGTTGCCGATCCTGCTCTCCGTGGTGTGGATGGAGGTCGCCCGGAGGGCGGGGGCGCCGGTGTACGGGGTCGCCCTGCCGGGGCACTTCGTGGTGGGGTTCGGTCCTCCGGATCAGCAGGTGCTGGTCGATCCGTTCGACGGGGGGCGGGTGCTGACGGGGCGTGATGCGGAGTTGCTGGTCGCGGGGGCGACGGGCGCTCCGCTGGATCCGTCGATGCTGGTGCCGGCGGAGCCGTTGGACGTCGTGCTGCGGATCCTGAACAACGTCCGGGCCTGGGCCGCTGCACGGCCGGAGCGGTCGGATGTCGCCCTGTGGGCGGTGGAGTTGTCGCTGTTGCTGCCTTCTCATCCGGCCCGGCTGCGCTACGAGCGGGCGCAGGTGCTGGTGCAGCGGGGGGACTTCGTCGAGGGGGCGGTGGAGTTGGAGGCGTACGCGGAGATCCTGGGGGCCGTGGACGAGGGGGCGGCCGAGCGGGTGCGGGAGCAGGCGTCCGCCGCGCGGGCGAGGCTCAACTGAGGTCGTACGGCGTCCACGGGAGCCCGGGGGCGGCTACAGCCAGCCTTTCTCCCTTGCCACCCGTACCGCCTCCGCCCGGTTCCGTACCGCCAGTTTCTGGATCGCCGTCGACAGGTAGTTGCGGACCGTGCCCTGGGAGAGGTGGAGCGCCGTCGCCAGTTCCGCGTTCGTGGAGCCGTCCGCCGCTGCCTTCAGGATCTCCCGCTCCCGCTCCGTCAGCGGGTTCGCGCCCTCGGCCAGGGCCGTTGCCGCGAGGGTGGGGTCGATGACCCGTTCGCCCCGCAGGACCTTGCGGATGGCGTCGGCGAGCTGGGCGGCGGGGGCGTCCTTGACGAGGAAGGCGTCGGCGCCGGCCTCCATGGCGCTGCGGAGGTAGCCGGGGCGGCCGAAGGTGGTGAGGACGACCAGCTTCACCCCCGGGATCTCTCTGTGGAGCAGGGCCGCCGCCTCGATGCCCGTCGCGCCCGGCATCTCGATGTCGAGGAGGGCCACGTCGACGCCGTGGGTCCGCGCGGCCGCGAGGACCTCGTCGCCGCGGGCCACCTGGGCGACCACCTCGATGTCGTCCTCGAGGCCGAGCAGGGCGGCGAGCGCCTCACGGACCATCGACTGGTCCTCGGCCAGGAGAACCTTGATCGTGCCACTCATGGCCGGGATCCTACGTCCGGCGAAGAGCCCGCCGGGACGCGGGCGACCAGGCGGAAGCCCTGCCGGGTGCTGCCCGCGTCCAGGACGCCGCCCGCCTTCTCCAGGCGCTCGGTGAGCCCGGTGAGGCCGTTGCCGTGGCCCTGGCCCGGGGCGCCGGAGCCGTTGTCCTCGACGGCGAGTTCGAGGACGGGGCCGTCGAGGGTCTGGCGGCGCAGCAGTTCCACCGTGCAGCGGCGGGCGCCGCTGTGCCGTACGACGTTGGTGATCGCCTCGCGAAGGGCCCAGGCGAGCGCGGACTCGCTGTCCTCGCAGACTCCGGCGAGGTCGGGTTCGGCGGGGATGTCGGCGGTGATGCCGGCCGCGGTCAGGGCGGCACGGGCGCCGGCGAGTTCGGCGGTGAGGCGGGGGCGGCGGTAGCCGGTGACGGCCTCGCGGACGTCGACGAGGGCCTGGCGGCTGACCTGTTCGATGTCGGCGACCTGCCGGGCCGCCTTGTCGGGGTGGTCGGGGAGCATACGGCCGGCGAGCTCGCTCTTCAGGGTGATCAGGGACAGCGAGTGGCCCAGCAGGTCGTGCAGGTCGCGGGCGAGGCGGAGGCGCTCCTCGTTGGCGGCGAGCTGGGCGACGGTGGCGCGGGCCTCGCGCAGGGCGATGGTCGTGCGGACGAGTTCGCGTACGCCGGTCATGGCGAAGCCGCCCAGCAGCGCCGGGATGAGGAGTCCGGCCAGGTAGGCCTTGCCGCCCGGCACCGCGAACGCGAGCGCCGCCATCAGGGCGGACGTGGCCGGGATGGTCCAGCGGGCGAGGCGCAGGGGCAGCGCCGCGCCGGACGCGATCGAGACGTAGACGAAGAGGACGAGCCACTCGCGGCCCAGGGTGAGGGCGAGGAGGGTGGACTGGGCCGCGAGGACCCCGAGGGAGCCGAGCACCAGGTTGTTGTGCTCGCCGCGGCCGGTGCGGAAGACCAGCACCATGTACCAGCCGACGAAGGCGGCCAGGCCGATCCAGCCGAGGACCCGGGCGCCCGTGCTGTGACCGCCGTGGAGCAGGTCGGTGACGGGCGCGCTCAGGTACACCAGCCAGATGCCGGTCCACAGGGACTTCACGATCCGCTGCTTGCGGTTCTCCGGGCGCTGCCCGATGCCGATGCCGCTCACGCCTTCAGCGTGTCCTTCCGGTACAGCCAGGCCGCGCCGCCGGTGAACAGGGCGAAGAAGACGACGAGGACGGCGATGTCCTTGGCGTGCGGCGCCTGGTTCTGCTCGATGGCCTGTCCCAGGGCAGCGTACGCGTGTGTGGGCACCCACTTCGCGATGTCCTGCAGCCAGGTGGGGAAGGTCGTCGTCGGCATCCACAGGCCGCCGAGGATCGACAGGCCGAAGTAGGTGATCATGGTGATCGGGCGGACCGCGTCCCCGTTGGCGAGGTAGCCGATCGCGACCCCGAGGGCGGCGAAGACGAGGCTGCCGGCCCAGATCGCGCCGGTGAGCGCGAGCCACTGCCAGGCGTCCAGCCGAACGTCCTTCACGGCGGCGGCGACGGCGAAGACGACGACGATGGACGGCAGGCTGACGACGGCGGCGCTGGCGGTCTTGGCGAGGACGTAGCCGCGGCCGGGCAGCGGGGTCAGCCGCAGCTGCCGTACCCAGCCGCTCTGCCGTTCCTTGGCGATGCGCTCGCTGTTGCCCATCAGGACGGCCGTGAGGGCGCCGAAGGAGGCCATGGAGACCATCATGTAGGTCGGCAGGGTCAGGCCGGTGCCGTCGACCTTCGAGGTGCCGTCGGCGCTGCCCGCGATGAGCAGGAACAGCACCGAGGGGTAGATCACCGAGAAGAACAGGAACTTGCGGTTGCGCAGGGCGCGGGTGAGCTCCAGTTTGATCATGCCGTTCATGACGTGCGTGCCTCCTCGGCGGCGGTGAGGGTGACGAAGGCCTGCTCCAGGCCGAGGCCGGTGACCTCGAGGTTGCGGGGGTAGAGGCCGAGGGCGTAGACGGCGTGCACGGTGGCGTCGGCGTCGCCGGACTGGATGCGGACGGTCTGGCCGGACCCCGCGGCGGAGCCGCTCTTGGACACGGTCAGCGTGGTGAGGAAGGGCAGGGCGCGCAGGGCCGGCTCGTCGATCTCGCCGTCCAGGTCGAAGGAGATACGGCGCGCACCGGCCTTCGCCTTGATCTCGGCGGCCGTGCCGTCGGCGAGCAGACGGCCGCGGTGCAGGACGAGGACGCGGTCGGCGATCGCGTCGGCCTCTTCCAGGTAGTGGGTGGCGAAGAGGACCGTGCGGCCCTGGTCGGCCTGTTCGCGCATGGTGGCCCAGAACGCCCGGCGGGTGGTGACGTCCATGCCGGTGGTGGGCTCGTCCAGGACGATCAGGTCGCTGTCGCCGGCGGTGGCGAGGGCGAAGCGGACGCGCTGGGCCTGGCCGCCGGAGAGCTTGTCGACCTTGCGGTCGGCGATCTGGGTGACGCCCGCGCGGGCCAGCACGTCGGCGGGCCGGTACGGCCGCGGGTGCAGCTCGCAGGCGAGGCGGACCAGTTCGGCGACGGTGACCTCGTCCATCAGGCCGCCGCTCTGCAGCATCGCGCCCACCCGCCCGGCGACGATCGCCTCGCGCGGGCTGGTGCCGAACACGCGGACCGTGCCGTTGTCGGCGTACTTGAGGCCGAGGAGGAGGTCGAGGGTGGTCGACTTGCCGGCCCCGTTGGGCCCGAGCAGCGCCACGGTCTCCCCCGGGTGCAGTGCGAGGCTGAGCCCGTCCACCGCCCGTACGTCTCCGAAACCCTTGCTCACCTGGTCGAACTCGACCACCGGTGGTGTCGTCGTCATGCGTCGATCATCGCCGCGGGGGCCGGGCCGGCGGCAGTGTCGGGCGTCCGGAGTGCCGTATGACAGATGTCATGCGCGAAGGGCACCCGGCGGCGGAGCCGGGTGCCCTTCGCTGAAGTGCGGCGTCAGCTCGGGTCGGTGTCGATGACCCCGACCCGGTCTGTCTTGCTGGTCAGGGCCGGGCGCAGGGCGCTGATGACGTCCTCCACGGTGACGGGCGTCTTCTGGCCGTTGCCGCGGGTGATCAGGACGCCGTCGAAGGCGCCGCCGTACAGCTCCTTCAGGGCGGCCTTGTCGTAGTACTCGACGAGCTTGCCGTTGACGGCCTTGACGCCGAGGAACTTCCACAGGGAGTTCTTCGGGCTCATCGGGACGGAGTGCGCCGGGTCGGTCTCGACGGTGACCTTGGCGGACATCGCCGGTTCGGCGAACTCCTTCATCATCCGGTCGACCTCGGCGTTGGACACCGTCGGCTGCCTGGTGGTCGTGGGGACCTTGACCTCGGTGGGCGTGCCGGTCTCCACCTGGGCGCGGTAGGCGTCCACGACGGCCGTCTCGGCCTTCGCGGCGTCGATGCCCTTGCCGGCCTTGCCGTAGACGGCGACGGCCTTGCCGGACTCGAACTTGATGGTGCCGTCGGTGGCCGAGCCGGAGCCGCCCGCGGCGGTCTCCAGGGCGGCCCGGAGCTTCTCCTCGTCGACCGGCATGACCGGTTCGACCACGCGGTGTTCCCCGAACAGCGAGCCGATCACCGAGACCGGGTTGTAGTCGCTCCCGGCGGCCGCGTCGACCGTGGCCTGCATGTCGAACTGCAGGCCCGACTGCTCCGGCTTGAGGGTGACGGTGGTGCCGTCCACGGACAGCTTCAGTGCCTGGTTCACCCGGCCGTCGAAGGCGTCGTCGAGCTTCTTGACGGCGTCGTCGCGGGTGCCGCCGCCGATGTCGACGCCGAGCACGGTGGTGCCCTTGGGCACGTCGGAGTGGTTCATCAGCAGCCCGGCGCCGTAGACGCCGACTCCGCCGAGGACGACCAAGCCGCCGAGCAGGACCAGCTTGCTGCGGCCCTTCTTCTTCGTCTTCTTCGAGGCGGCCGGGGGCGTGCTCTGCGCGGTCGGCTCGGGCCGCTTCGGCGGGGTCTGCCGCGCCGGCCCGTCGGTGTGCGCGCCGGGGGCGAACGGCCCGCCGGGACCGGTGCCCTGGCCGGGCGGGGGCACGACCGGGATGCCGCTGGTGACGGTCTGTCCGGAGACGTTGTCGTGCCGGCCGTAGCCGCCGGCGGCGGGCTCGGGGGCCGGCTTCTGCGGGGTGAGGATCGCGGTGTCGTCGCTGAGACCGCCGCCGGGGAGGCGACCGGTGCCGGGGCCGCCGAAACCGGCGGGGGCGCCGGGGCCACCGGGCGCGTGCGGCGCGCCCACGGCACCGGCGGGCGCGCCGGGGGCCGAGCCGTTCATCGGCGGCACCATCGGGCCGTCGCCGGTGACCGGGCCGGTGGTCGGACCGGCGGGGCCCTGCGGCCCGCCCCGGCCACCGCGGCGGCCGGGGCCGTCCGGCCCGTTGAAGTCGCTGGGGCCGCCCGGGGCGCCGGGACCGCCCGGGGCGCCGCCCTGGCCGTTGGTCCCGTGGTAGCCGCCGCGGCCGCCGTCGTTGTCCGTGAAGTACGGCAGGTCGTCGCGGCGCGGCTCGGCGGCGCCCTGTCCCGGACGCGCGCCGTTGCCCAGGGGGCCCGCGGCGAGCGCCTCGGTCACGTCGAAGGAGCCGGTGCCGCCGCCGTGTCCCGGAGCCACGGGACCGCCGGTGGCGCCGGGGAGCCCGGCGCCGTTCGTGCCGCCGGGGCGGGTGGCGCCCGGCGCGCTCATGGAGCCGACGACACCGCCGGGCCGCCCGGTTCCCGGACGTGCGCCACCGGGCGCACCGGAACCCGAACCGGCCGGACGCGCACCGCCGTTGGCGGCGGCACCCGAAGCGGCGCCGGCACCCGTCGCGGGGCCCGCGGCCGAACCGCCCGCCGTCGGCGCCCCGTTGGCGGAGCCGCCGCCCTGACCGCCCTTGGCGGGCCCGGACTTGCGCGGTGCGAACCAGTCGCTCGTCTTCTCCCCGGCGGGCGGCGCCGGTTCGGCCGGTGCCTCGGCGGTTCCCGCGGAGGGAGCGGAACTCCCGCCGCCGGCCGGTCCGGAGGCCTTCGGGGCGCGCGTTCCCGTGGCGGGGCCAGCGGCCCGCGCGTCGGCGCCGCCGTCCTCGCCCGCGCCCTCCGCCTCCGCGACGGGCTTGCGCACGACGACCGGCGGAATGGGCCGCGACCCGGGGATGTTGATCCGGATCCGGGTCGTCAGCGTCGTCTCGGTGGTCTTGCGTTCCTCCGGCTGCACGGCCGAACGGCCCGTGTCCGCACCGCCGTCGGACACCACGGGGGTGCCGTACGGCGGCGTGCCCGAGGGGTATGCGGCTCCGCCGCGCCCGTTCGGACCGGAGGACGGACTGTCAGTTTCACGACTCAAGGCAGGTTCTCCAGGTTGGCTCCGCCGCCCGCCACGACCTCACGGGCAGCTCGGCGGCGCGCACCACCATACTGGCCACTTCTGGCGCGTATCCCACGACCGCCGGGGAAACCCACACCGGACTCGCACGCCCGCGCCGTGGAGAAGTGGTACGTCACTTGCCAAGTCGGACGTCGCCGCCGACCGGTTGCCGCCCGGAGCCAAGGGTGGCGCAGATCACAGCCAGGGCCATGCCGCCGAGCAGGAAGAGGTAGGAGCCGCTTCCCGCGCCGAACAGGAAGTCGCCCTCGGGGCGGGCCGCGGTGAGCAGGATGACGGAGATCAGCCAGCCGGCGGCGGGCGCGACGGCCCCGCCCCGACTGCGGACGGCGCGTGCCCCGCCGAGGAAGAGCCCGGCGGCGCCCGCGAGCGCGAGCAGCAGCCCGCCGGGGAACCAGCCGGCCTGCACGAGCGCCCCGGCCAGGCCGGCGACCGCGCCGAGCAGCAGGAGCCCGAGGTAGGCGGCGATCCGTCCGGCGGAGGGCCCCTGGAGGGGCTGGGCGAGCATCGAACCGCGGTCGGACATCAGACCACCCCTTCCAGCCCGGCGAACAGATCGGTCTCCCGGCCGCCGCTCTCCGCACTCCCCCGGCCTCCCGCCGGCGGGACCCCCGTCCCGCCCCGCTCACCGCGCACCAGCTCGTAGTACTCGGTGACGAAGAGGGGCTGGGCGAGCTCGTTGGAGAGCACGAAGGAGCGGCCGTCGGGGGCGACCTCGATCTGGGTGGCGTGCGCGCGCATGGCGGCGGCCTTGGCGGCGGCGTACGCGGTGCCGTCGATCTCCGTGGTGACGCGGTCGTCGTCGACGACGCCGGGTACGTCCGCGACGGAGGCGCTCTTGGTGAACGGCAGGCCGGGCAGCTCCTCCTGGAGCAGGGTGAAGGCGGCCTCGGCGACGGAGCGCGGGACGCGGTTCCAGTACACCTTGGGAACGTTCCAGCCGGCGTGCGCGGCGAGCTCCACCGCGCGCATGGCGACGCGGTGGGCCTGGATGTGGTCGGGGTGGCCGTAGCCGCCGTCGTCGTCGTACGTGACGAGGACCTGGGGGCGCAGTTCGAGGACGACCTCGGCGAGGGAGGCCGCGGCGGTGTCGACGTCGGCCTGCCAGAAGCAGGCGGGGTCGTCGTTGTCGGGGATGCCCATCATCCCGGAGTCGGCGTAACGGCCGGCGCCGCCGAGCAGCCGGACGTCGTCGACGCCCAGTTCGGCCATGGCGGCTTTCAGCTCACGCAGGCGGTGCCCGCCCAGGGCGGCGCCGGTGAGATGCCCCAGCTCCGGCGGGATGACCTCGCCGCGTTCACCGAGGGTGCAGGTGACCAGGGCCACGTGGGCCCCCTCGGCCGCGTACCTGGCCATGGTCGCGCCGTTGTTGATCGACTCGTCGTCCGGGTGCGCGTGCACCAGCAGCAGACGCCGGGAGGGCGGTTCCGTCATGGGGCAACCCTACGAGGCGGGCCCCCCGTGTGGCGTCACGGCTCCGGCCGTCGTGTCCATGGCCGCGAGATCGCCGCGGCGCCGTGACCGTTCACGCCCCCGCTCCAGCCCCGTACCCGTCCCGGATCCGGCAGGCTTACGGATCCGAATGCGGGGAAGGCGCGGACTGTGGCGGTGAAGGACGAGCTCCGGTCGACCGCCCACCGGAGCCCGCGGCGCGATCCGCGTCAGAACTTGATGCTGCCGATCATGCTCGCCACGCTCGTCGTCAGATCGCTGATCGTGGGCGCGACCGTCGAGGAGGCGAGGTAGAAGCCGAGCAGGATGCAGACGACTGCGTGACCACCCTTCAGTCCTGACTTCTTGATCAGCAAGAAGACGATGATCGCCAGCAGCACCACCGCCGAAATCGAGAGTGCCACGGCGGCTCACCTCCAAGAACCCGGGTACGTGGGGGAAACAGAGCGAGGGAACTTGTAAATCCATACAACTGCCAGCAGGTTCATACCCACACAGCGCTAGTGATCATAACTATGAGTGCGTGCGCATCGAGTGGCGCACAGCCGCACAAGGGGGCGCATGGCCAATATGGTCAGGGCATGAAGACCGAGTCCGACTCCTTCCCCCGGCGGCACGCCCGCACCCAGCGTTTCACGCTCGGCGCGCCGCGTTCGTTCACGGTGGCCCCCGACGGCTCCCGAGTCGTGTTCCTGCGCTCGCACTCCGGCACGGATCGCGCCAACGCGCTGTGGGTGCTGGATCCGGCGGACGGTCAAGAGCGCGTGGCCGCGGACCCCCGCGCGCTGCTGGGAGGCGCCTCGGAGGACCTCTCGCCCGAGGAGCGGGCGCGCCGCGAACGCAGCCGCGAGGGTGGTGCGGGGATCGTCGGCTACGCCACCGACGAGGCCGTCGAGTTGGCGGCTTTCGCCTTGTCAGGGCGGCTTTTCACGGCGGAGCTGCGGGCCGGCACGGCACGCGAACTCCCCGTCGCCGGGCCGGTGATCGACCCCCGCCCCTCGCCCGACGGGCGGCTCGTCGCGTACGTCGCGCAGGGCGCCCTGCGGGTGGTGGGCGCCGAGGGGGAGGGCGATCGGGCGCTCGCCGAACCGGAGTCGGAGGCGGTTTCCTATGGATTGGCCGAGTTCATCGCGGCCGAGGAGATGGGGCGGGCGCGGGGGTTCTGGTGGGCTCCGGAGTCCGACCGGCTGCTCGTGGCGCGGGTGGACGACACGCCGGTGGAGCAGTGGTGGATCTCGGATCCGGCCCAGCCGAAACGTGACCCACAACACGTCCGGTATCCGGCTGCCGGGACGGCAAACGCGGAGGTCCGGCTGTTCCTGACCGGCCTCGACGGGGCGCGCACGGAGGTCGTCTGGGACCGGACGCGCTATCCGTATCTGGCGCGAGTGCACTGGTCAGCGGCGGGTGCGCCGCTGCTGCTCGTACAGGCGCGCGACCAGCGCAGTCAGCTGTACCTGGCGGTGGACACCGGCTCCGGGGCGACCCGGATGGTGCACGCCGACGAAGATCGGATTTGGCTGGATCTTTTCGCTGGGGTGCCGTGCTGGAGCCCCTCGGGACAGCTCGTGCGGATCGCCGACGAGGGGGGTGCGCGGGTCCTCGCGGTGGGCGAACGGCCGTTGACCGGAGCGCAGTTGCATGTGCGGGCGGTGCTGGACGTCACGGCCGACGACGTGCTGGTGTCCGCCTCGGCCGGAGCGGAGGCCGAGCGTCCGGAGATCGGCGAGGTGCATGTCTACCGCGTCAACGAGCTCGGCGTCGAGCGCCTTTCCCAGGAGCCCGGGGTCCACTCGGCGGTGCGCTCGGGGAACGTGACCGTGCTGGTCTCGGCGGTGCCGGACCGGCCGGGGAGCCAGGTGCGGGTGCTGCGGGACGGCGGGCGCAGGGAGATGGGGGTCCCCCCGGCCGGAGGCTGGGCGACGGTGGCGACTGTCCGGTCGTTTGCGGAAGATCCCGGCCTGTCCCCCCGCGTGAAGCTCACCGAGGGGGGCGCACGGCGGATCCCGTGCGCCGTGCTTATGCCTACGGACTACCCCGGTGACACCTCGCACGCCACCCCTCTCCCCGTACTCCTCGACCCCTACGGCGGGCCGCACGGACCGCGCGTCCTCGCCGCGCACAACGCGCATCTGACCTCCCAGTGGTTCGCCGACCAGGGGTTCGCGGTGGTCGTCGCCGACGGGCGGGGCACACCGGGCCGCTCCCCCGGCTGGGAGAAGGCGATCCACCAGGACCTCACGGTCGCCCTCGACGACCAGATCGAGGCGCTGCGGGATTTGGCCGAGACGCACCCCCTGGACCTGACCCGGGTGGCGATCCGCGGCTGGTCCTTCGGCGGCTATCTGGCGGCCCTGGCGGTGCTGCGCCGCCCGGACGTCTTCCACGCGGGCATCGCGGGCGCCCCGGTCACGGACTGGCGGCTGTACGACACCCACTACACCGAGCGGTACCTCGGAGACCCGACGGCCGCTGCGCAGACGTACGCGAGGAACTCGCTCGTCACGGACGAGGGACTCTCCTCCCCCGCCGAGCCCCACCGTCCACTGATGATCGTGCACGGTCTGGCGGACGACAACGTGGTCGTCGCCCACGCCCTGCGGCTGTCCTCCGCCCTCCTGGCCGCCGGCCGCCCGCACGAGGTCCTGCCGCTGTCCGGCGTCACCCACATGACCCCGCAGGAGCAGGTCGCCGAGAACCTGCTGCTGCTTCAGGTGGACTTCCTGAAGCGCTCGCTCGGCCTGGTCTAGGCACAGCAACGGGCCGGGGACGACATGGCGCGTCCCCGGCCCGTTCACGGCACCCGCACGGCCGTACGCTGTTCAGCCTGACGCGTCCGTATATCGGAATCGGGTCAGCCAAGTTGCCTGCGTGTTAACGCAGTTGCTGCACAAATGTGCTGGTATGCGCCCGCGACGCCATGATTCCCCCGGGTCACCTCGGGCGGGACCACCACCAGGGCCGCACGCATGACGGCCTCCTCGTGATGATCCGGGCGCCGGGCTCCGTTCATTACCGGCCCATATCGCCCTATTGCACACATGGCGCACATTCTCCCCGGCCGTGCGAGGGCCGCGGCCGTCCGGATGTACGCATTCCGACAGGCCGGCTCCCGCATATCGGACCCACCAGCCGGCGCGCGCCGCGTCCCCCGCTTTGGTCATCGCAGTACAAAGCGGCACCATGCGGCCCCCCACACCGGGGTCAAACGGCAAAAGAGCAGATCAAAGCCGTAAACGATTCATTGACGCTGGCCTGAACGGAGTTGAAAAGTCGCGCTTGGCACGTCGGTTCACCTCGTGCCGACGGCACGGAGTCATCGCCGTGCCGACCGCATGGGCATCCCCCATGCCGCCGGCACGGGGATGCCGCGTACCGACAGTCCGCAGTTCTGCCGCCCCGACGGCTCGGGAGTCGGCGGTGCGCTGTCGGCACGCGGGTCCGCTCCGTGCTGACGGCGCGTCGGGTTCCGTCGTACCGACGGCACACACCCCGCGCCGCCCCCTCGCCCCATCCAGGCCAGGAGCACCATGACCTCCCCCATGCCACCGGCCGCCGCCCCGTTGCAGGTGGCGACGGATCCGGGTGCCGTACCCCCGGCGCCCGCCGCCCCGTCACAGGGCGCTGCCGGCCGTTCCCCCCGGCAGATCGCCTGGCAACGCTTCCGCCGCGACCGGACCGGGGTCGTCTCGGGCTGGGTGGTGCTGTTCTTCTTCGTGGCCGGCATCGCGGCGCCGCTGATCGCGAAGCTGTACGGCAAGGACCCGTACACGACGTACGGCCAGAACCAGCCGGGTCTGCTGAACGACTTCGGCTTCCCCGTCAAGCCGAACGGCGGCATCAGCGGCTCCTACTGGTTCGGCATCGAGCCCCAGCTCGGCAGGGACGTCCTCACCCTGCTGCTGTACGGCATCCGCAACTCACTGCTGATCGCCACGGTGACGACCCTGCTGGTCATCGTGCTCGGCATCGTCGTCGGCATCACCGCCGGCTACCTGGGCGGCCGGATCGACAACCTGGTCGGCCGGGTCATCGACATCCTGCTGGCCTTCCCCTCCACGCTCTTCTTCCTCGCCTTCTGGCCCGTGATGATCTCGATGTTCGTCTCGCCGGAGGACAACACGCCGACCTGGCTGGTCGTCGTCAGCCTGATCTCGGTGATGACCGCGTTCGGCTGGGCGCCCATGGCCCGGCTGCTGCGCGGTGAGGTACTCGCCCTGCGCGAACGGGAGTTCGTCGAGGCGGCCAAGGTCACCGGCGCCTCACCGGCCCGGATCATCTTCAAGGAACTGCTGCCCAACCTGTGGACGCCGATCCTCATCCAGGCGACCCTCGCGCTGCCCATGTACGTCACGACGGAGGCGGCCCTCGCCTTCCTCGGCGTCGGGCTCCAGGACCCCACGCCCGACTGGGGCGTGATGATCCAGCGCGGCTCCCAGGTCTACCAGAACGACATCACGTACATGCTCTTCCCCGGTCTGTCGATGGTGATCTTCGTGATCGCGTTCAACCTCCTCGGCGACTCCGTGCGCGACGCGCTCGACCCGAAGATCCGGCGCTGACCCGCGCCGCATCCCCTCTCCTCCGGCCCGGGCGACGGGGCCCGCCGGAGACGCACAGCTCCCCCCTCTCCCTGATTCAGGCAGGACACCGCATGTCTCTCTCCCGCAGAAACTTCGTCATCGCCACCTCGGTCGCGGCGGGTGGCTCCATGGTCCTCTCGGCGTGCAGCAGTGGTGGAGGCGGTGACACGGGCGGCGGCTCGGCCGCCTCCGCCAAGTACTCCTCGGTCACGATCGGCACGAAGGACGACTCGACCGGACCCGCCCCCGAGGTCACCGGCGCGAAGAAGGGCGGCACGATCCACGCCCTGGGCCCGGACGACTTCTCCCACCTCGACCCGCAGCGCATCTACTTCGCCTGGAACTCCACGGTCGGCAACCTCTACATCCGCTGCCTCACCGGCTACAAGATCGCCCCCAACGGCTCGATGAAGCTCGTCGGCGACCTCGCCACCGACGCGGGCACCATGTCCGACGGCGGCAAGACCTGGACCTTCACCCTGAAGGACGGGCTGAAGTGGGAGGACGGCAGCGAGCTGACCGTCGACGACGTACGGCACGGCATCGAGCGCGGCTTCGCGAGCTTCACCACCGAGGGCGCCACCTACGTCCAGACCTGGCTGACCGGTTCCCCCGACTTCCGGTCGATCTACAAGGGCCCGTACGGCGGCAAGCACCTGGACTCGATCGTCACGGACACCGCGAAGAAGACCATCACCTTCCATCTGAAGACACCCCGCGGGGACCTCAACTGGGCGCTGGCGATGCACTCCTACGGCGCCGTGCCGGTCGGGCAGGACACCAAGGAGAAGTACGACAAGGACCCGGTCTCCTGCGGCCCGTACCGGATCAAGCAGCACTCCGTCGACAAGTCCATGACGCTGGTGCGCAACACGCACTGGGACCCGGCGACGGACGCCATCCGCACCGCCTACCCCGACTCCTTCGCCTTCGAGTTCGGCCCGGAGGCCCTCCAGGCCACCGACCGGTTGATCGCGGACTCCGGGACCGACCAGTACGCGGTCATGGCCTACAGCGGCGTCCCGGCCGAGCGCATCCAGAAGGTGATCACCACGCCCGACCTCAAGGCCCGTACCGTCGACGGCCTGCTGACCGGCCTGTACTACTACGCCATCAACTGCAAGCGCATCACCGACGTACGGGTGCGTCAGGCCCTCAACTACGCCTGGCCGCTGGAGCAGATCCGCACGATCTACGGCGGCCCGTCCGCGGGCGACTACGCGACCACCATCCTCAGCCCCGACATCGCGGGCCGCGTGAAGTACGACATCTACGGCAAGCTCACCAAGCCGCAGGGCGACACGGCCAAGGCCAAGGCGCTGCTGAAGGAGGCCGGCAAGCTCGGCCAGAAGATCGTCTACACCTATCCGCAGGGCGCCAACGACGCGTACGACAAGACCAAGGTCGTCATCGCCAACGCCCTGAAGGAGGCGGGCTTCGACCCGGTCGTCAAGCCGGTGGATTCCACCAGCTACTACGACCAGGTCCAGCAGATCGACAACCAGTTCGACGTGATGTGGTTCGGCTGGTCCCCGGACTGGCCCGCCGCCTACACCCTCATCCAGCCCCTCTTCGACGGCACGACGATCGCCAACGGCGCCAACAACGTCTCGCAGCTCAACGTCAGCTGGGTCAACGCGGCGATCAAGACGGACGCCGCGATCACCGACGTCACCAAGGCCAACGCGGCCTGGGCGGCGCTGGACAAGCAGATCATGCAGAAGGAGGCGCCGATCATCCCGGAGACGTACCAGCGGCGCTACTACCTGTACGGCGCCAAGGTCGGCGGCGCCGAGTTCGACCCGCTGTTCTCCGCCTTCATCCTCTACAAGCTGTACGCCAAGGCCTGACGTCCGCCATGTTGCGCTTCATCGCCCGCAGGACACTGAGCGCGCTGCTGATCCTGCTGATCATCAGCGCCATCACCTTCGTCCTCTTCTACGTCGCCCCCCGCGACCCCGCCCGCACGGCCTGCGGCAAGGTCTGCACCCCGCAGACCCTCGCCCTGGTCCGCCACAACCTGGGCATCGACGATCCCCTTCCCGTCCAGTACTGGCACTGGCTGGTGGGCGTGTTCGCCGGCCGGGACTACACGGGGCTCGGGCACTGCTCGGCCCCGTGCCTCGGCTACTCGTTCACCAACCACGAACCGGTCCTGGGCCTGATCACCGACCGCTTCCCGACCACGCTCTCGCTGTCGCTCGGCAGCGCGGCGGTGTTCGTCGTCTTCGGCGTGGGCACCGGCATGATCGCCGCGCTCAACCAGGGGAAGGCCCTGGACAAGATCGCGTCGTCGGCGTCGCTGGTCGGCTCGTCCCTGCAGATCTACATCGTCGGCGTGGTCGCGATGTACTACCTCTCCGACGAGTGGCATCTGCTGCCCCGCCCGCAGGACAGCGCGGGCTTCACCCAGGACCCCGCCGCCTGGTTCAAGGGCCTGCTGCTGCCCTGGCTGGTCCTGGCGCTCATCTTCACCGCGAACTACACCCGCATGACCCGCTCACAGCTGGTCGAGACGCTGAACGAGGACTACGTACGGACGGCCCGGGCCAAGGGCCTGGCCCGCCACACGGTCTTCTTCCGGTTCGCCTGGCGCGGCGCCATGGGCCCGATCGTCACCATCCTCGGCCTCGACCTGGGCTACCTGCTCGGCGGCGCGATCATCACCGAGGAGACCTTCGGACTGCACGGCATCGGGGCGCTGTCCATCAAGGCCGTACGGGACAACGACCTGCCCCTGCTGCTCGGGGTCGTCCTCGTCGCGGCCGCGGCCATCGTCCTGGCGAACATCGTGGTGGACGCGGTGTACGCGCTCATCGATCCACGGGTCCGACTGGTCTAGGAGGACCGATGAGCACAGGCACACAGAGGAACGCGGGTGCGCCCTTCCTCTCCGTACGGGACCTGAGGGTGCGCTTCTCCACCGAGGACGGTGTGGTCAGGGCGGTCGACGGTCTCTCCTTCGACCTGGAGCGCGGCCGCACCCTCGGCATCGTGGGCGAGTCGGGCTCCGGCAAGTCCGTCACCAACCTGGCGATCCTGGGCCTGCACGACCGCGCGCGCACCGACCTCGACGGCGAGGTCCTGCTGGACGGCAGGGATCTGCTCGGGGCGACCGAGCGGGAGCTGGAGCGGCTGCGCGGCAACACGATGTCCATGATCTTCCAGGACGCGCTGGCCTCCCTGTCGCCGTACCACACGGTCGGCGCGCAGATCGGCGAGACGTACCGCAAGCACACCGGGGCGTCACGCCATGAGGCGCGGCAGCGGGCGGTCGAGATGCTGCGCCGCGTCGGCATCCCCCAGCCGGACGTCCGGGTGGACGACTATCCGCACCAGTTCTCCGGAGGCATGCGGCAGCGCGCGATGATCGCCATGGCGCTGGTCTGCGACCCCGAGCTGCTGATCGCGGACGAGCCGACGACGGCCCTGGACGTGACGGTCCAGGCCCAGATCATGGACCTGCTCAGGAACCTTCAGCAGGAGTTCGGCACGGCGATCATCTTCATCACGCACGACCTCGGGGTGATCTCCGGGATGGCCGACGACGTCCTGGTGATGTACGGCGGCCGGTGCGTGGAGAAGGGACGGCGCGCGGAGGTCCTCGGGGCGCCCCGGCACCCGTACACGCTGGGCCTGCTGGGCTCGATGCCGAGCCTGCACGGCCCGGTGGACGTGCCGCTCTCCCCGATCCCGGGCCTCCCGCCCTCCCTGCTCGCTCCGCCGCCCGGCTGCCGCTTCCATCCGCGGTGCGCCTTCGCGGAGAAGGTCCCGGACGGGCTGTGCGCCACGCGGCAGCCACCGCTGGAAGCACCCGACGGTCATGGGGCGGCCTGCCACCTCACCGCGGAGCAGCGCCGGGAGTACTTCGCGGACTACGCGGTGGAGCAGGTCGACTGGCGTACGAGAGAAAGAACGGCCCACGCATGACCACCCCAGACCCCCTCCTGGACGTCAGCGGCCTGACGAAGAACTTCCCGATCCGCGGTGGCTTCCCGGTCAGACGCACGATCGGTGCCGTACGGGCGGTCGACGGCCTGGACTTCCAGGTCGCCGAGGGCGAGGCCCTGGGCCTGGTCGGCGAGTCCGGCTGCGGCAAGTCCACCACGGGCCGCCTGATCACCCGGCTCCTGGAACCGACCGCCGGCCGGATCACCTACGCGGGCCGGGACATCACCCACGCCTCCCGCAAGCAACTGGCGACCGTCCGCCCGGAGATCCAGATGATCTTCCAGGACCCGTACTCCTCGCTGAACCCGCGCCAGACGGTGGGCACGATCATCAAGTCGCCCATGGAGATCCACGACATCGACCCGAAGGGCGGCCGGGAGAAGAAGGTCCGCGAACTCCTGGAGACCGTCGGCCTCAGCCCCGAGCACTACAACCGCTTCCCGCACGAGTTCTCCGGCGGCCAGCGTCAGCGCATCGGTGTCGCGAGGGCGTTGACCCTGTCCCCCAAGCTGATCGTGGCGGACGAACCGGTCTCCGCCCTGGACGTCTCGATCCAGGCGCAGGTGGTGAACCTCCTCCAGACCCTCCAGAGGGACCTCGGCATCGCCTTCGTCTTCATCGCCCACGACCTGTCCGTGGTCCGCCACTTCTCCCAGCGGGTGGCGGTGATGTACCTGGGCCGCATCGTGGAGATCGCGAACCGCTCCGACCTGTACGACAACCCGCGCCATCCGTACACCCGGGCGCTGCTCTCGGCGGTCCCCGAGGTCACCGCCCGGGACGCCCCGCGCCGCGAACGCATCCTCCTCACCGGCGACGTCCCCTCCCCCATCGACCCGCCCTCCGGCTGCCGCTTCCGCACGCGCTGCTGGAAGGCGACGGAGCGGTGCGCGACTCAGGCGCCGCCACTGACCAGGATCGAGGGCAACGGCACGGGTCACCTCACGGCGTGCCACCACCCGGAGGCCGCGACCGGAGCCGGGGAACCCGCCGGGGTGCGCACGGGTCGGGGCCGGTAGGGGCAGGGTCGTCGAGCCGCCCTCCCGTGCCGCCGACGGGCGGCGCGCCCGGTGGGACGAGCCTCCCGAACGCACCGATCAGCGAGGCCGGGGCGATCGAAAGACCGGAGCCGGCCCGTCGTGGTGAGCGACGGGCCGGCTCCAGTGGCTGTGGGGCGCGGGTCAGTCCTTCGTGACGTCCGCGTCCGCCTCCGCGTTCTCCTCCAGCGCCTTGAGCGCCGGGTCCATCACGACGTCCTCGTCGCGGGCCTCCGTGGTCGGGTCCTCCGGGAAGTGGCAGGCCGTCAGGTGGCCCTCACGGTTGCCGGAGATCTGGACGAGCGGCGGCTCCTCGGTGGCGCACTTGTCCTGGGCCTTCCAGCAACGGGTGCGGAAGCGGCAGCCGGACGGCGGGTGGATCGGCGAGGGGACGTCGCCGGAGAGACGGATCCGTTCGCGGTCGGCGTCCTCGTCCTCGATCTCGACCTCGGGCACGGCCGACAGCAGGGCGTGCGTGTAGGGGTGCCGAGGCCGGTTGTAGATGGACTCGCGGTCGCCGACCTCCACCACCTTGCCGAGGTACATGACCGCGACCCGCTGCGAGAAGTGCCGCACCACGGCCAGGTCGTGGGCGATGAAGAGGAAGGCGATGCCCATCTCTTCCTGGACCTTCTGCAGCAGGTTCACCACCTGCGCCTGGATCGACACGTCCAGCGCGGAGACCGGCTCGTCGGCGACGATCAGCTTCGGGTTCAGGGCGAGCGCACGGGCCACGCCGATGCGCTGGCGCTGACCACCGGAGAACTCGTGCGGGAAGCGGTTGTAGTGCTCGGGGTTGAGACCGACCAGCTCCAGCAGCTCCCTGACCTTCTTCTCCCGGCCGCCCGGCGGGTTGATCCCGTTGACCTCCATGGGCGACTTGATGATCGTGCCCACCGTCTGGCGCGGGTTCAGCGAGGAGTACGGGTCCTGGAAGATCATCTGGATCTCGGACCGCACGGGCGCGATCTGCCGGCGCGAGGCGTGCGTGATGTCCTGCCCGGCGTACGTGATCTTGCCGCCGGTCGGTTCCAGCAGCCGGGTGATGAGCCGGCCCGTGGTCGACTTGCCGCAGCCGGACTCGCCGACCAGGCCGACGCTCTCGCCGACGCCGACGGTCAGGTCGACGCCGTCGACGGCCTGGACGGCGCCGACCTTGCGCTTGATCGGGAAGCCGCCGTAGATCGGGAAGTGCTTCGTCAGCCCGTCGACCTGGAGGAGGGTCTCCCTGGCAGTGTCCGTGGAGCTCTGCTGCGCGGAGAGTGTGACGTTGTCGCTCATGTCTCGGATCTCCTAGCGCAGCCGAGGCTGGATCTTGTCGATGAAGATGGTCTGCTTCTGCTCGGCCGTCAGGTGGCAGGCGGCCGCGCGTCCTTCGGCCAGCGGCGGCCGCTCGTCCGTGCACGCGGTCCCCGGCACTTCGGACCGGTAGGCGCAGCGCGGGTGGAAGGGGCAGCCCGAGGGCGGGTTGAGCAGGCTCGGCGGGTTGCCGGGGATCGGGGTGAGCGGGTGCGCCGTGTCGCCGCCCAGCCGCGGCATCGAGCCCAGCAGGCCCCAGGTGTAGGGGTGCTGCGGGTTGCGCAGCACCTCGCGCACGCTGCCGCGCTCGACCGCCCGGCCCGAGTACATCACCAACAGGTCGTCGGCCATGTGCGAGATCACGCCGAGGTCGTGGGTGATGAAGATGATCGCCGACCCGAACTCCTGCTGGAGGTCCTTGAGCAGGTCGAGGATCTGCGCCTGCACGGTCACGTCGAGGGCGGTGGTCGGCTCGTCCGCGATCAGCAGGTCGGGGTTGCAGATCAGCGCCATGGCGATCATCGCGCGCTGGCGCATACCGCCGGAGAACTGGTGCGGATAGTCGTCGACGCGCGTCTTGGGCTGCGGGATGCCGACCTTGGCCAGCATCTCCACGGCACGGTCCTTCGCCTCCTTCTTGGAGGCTCCGGTGTGCTTCATGAAGGGTTCGGCGATCTGCCGGCCCACCGTGTAGTACGGCGACAGCGCGGTCAGCGGGTCCTGGAAGATCATCGCGACCTTGTTGCCGCGCAGCTTCTCCATCTCCCGCTCGGTCGCCGTCACCAGTTCCTTGCCGTCGAGGACGATCTCGCCCTCGACGGTGGAGGTCCTGGGGTTGTGCAGGCCGAGGATGGTCAGGTTGGTCACCGACTTGCCCGAGCCGGACTCGCCCACGATGCCGAGGGTCTGTCCCCGCTCGACGTCGAAGGAGAGCCCGTCGACCGCCTTGACGATGCCGTCCTCGGTGGAGAACCGCACCCGCAGATCACGGACCGACAGGAAGGCTTCGGGCCCGGTCGGAGCCTGGGCACCTTCGGTCTTGGTCAGTGTGGTCACGGTATTTCTCCTAGGCGAGGCGCACGCGCGGGTCGATGTAGGCGTAGGCGAGGTCCACGATGATGTTCAGGACGAGGATGAAGAACGCCCCGAACAGCATGACGCCCATCGTCAGCGGCAGGTCCTTGGTCAGCGAGGACTCGACCGCGAGACGGCCGATGCCGGCGAGGTCGAAGGTGAACTCGGTGACCACGGCTCCGGCGAGGAGCGCGCTGAGGTCCATACCGATGATAGTGACGATCGGGATGAGCGATCCGCGCCAGGCGTAGCGGAAGAAGACGTACCCGCCCTTCATGCCCTTCGCCCGCGCGGTGCGGACATGCTCTTCCTGCAGCTGTTCGATCATGGTCGAACGCGCCATACGCGTGTACTGCGCGGTGAAGATCGTGGACATCACGAGCCAGGGGATCAGCATGCCCATGAACCAGGCGCCCGGATTGTCCGTGAACGGGACGTACTTGGGGTCGTCCATCCAGCCCGTGCTGTAGACGAGGATCCCGAGGACGATCGGTCCGAGGAAGTAGATCTGGAACGAGCTCAGGACCATGGACGCGCCGCTGACGACCTTGTCGACGACGGTACCGCGCTTCCAGGCGGCGAGCAGGCCGGTGCCGAGACCGAACAGCAGGAAGATGACCAGGCCGCCCACGGTCAGCGACAGCGTCAGCGGGAAGCGGTCGATGATGGAGTCCCAGACGAACTCGCCGGTGCTGAAGGAGACACCCAGACAGGGCGCGGAGCAGTGCCCCTGGGGGAAGTCCCGGCCTGACACGATGCCCAGCATGAACTCCCAGAACTGGGAGGTGATGGGCTTGTCGAGCCCGAGGTTCTCGCGGATCACCGCGATGTTCTCGGGGGTGCAGTTCTTGCCGCAGGACAGCTCGGCGAAGTCCTGGGGGATTGTGTAGAACAGGAAGAAGGTGAAGGCACCGATCAGGAACAAGATCACGACGGCGCCGGTCAGCCTGCGGAGAAGGAACTGAAGCATGGCGGGTGGATGCTCTCTTCGAAATACGGCGGTGTGAGGGGGTAACGACCGCGGGGGTGCGCTCCGCCTGGCGCACACCCCCGCGGGTCAGCCGAGCTGACCGGTTACGGCTGCTTCAGGAACAGGTCGTTGATGTCGATGTAGCTCGACTCGGTGCTGTACCGGGCACCGCCGATGTTCGAACCGAAGAGCTGGATCTGCTTCGAGTAGTACACCGGGGCAGCCGGGTTGATCTGCTCCACGATGCGGTGGTGCGCCTCTTCCCAGGTCTTGGCGGCCTCGGTCGGCTGCTGGGTCAGCGCCTTCTGGATGAGGGCGTCGACCTGGGCGTCCTTGATGTGCGAGTAGTTCGAGGCGCCGTCGGCGACCAGGGTGCCGTCGTAGACCGGGGTGATGACCGTGGACGGGGAGGACCAGTCCTGGCCCCAGCCGGTCATGTACAGGTCGTACGGGTTGTTCAGCTTGCCGATCTGCTCGTAGAAGCTGGCGCGCTCGATCTCCTTGGCCTGGACGTTGAAGCCGATCTTGGCGAGAGCGTCCTTGATGATGACCATCTGGGCCTGGCCACGCGGGCTGTTGGAGTAGGCGTAGGTGAGCTTCGTGCCCTCCTTGACACCCGCCTCCTTCAGCAGCTGCTTGGCCTTCTCCAGGTCACCGTTCGGCTTCTTCAGCTTGCCGAAGGGGTCGTACTTCGGGTCGAAGCCCGGCAGGGTCGGGGCCATCAGACCACCGGCGACCTCACCGCCGTAGCGGCCACCGTCGGCCTGGACCATGGACTGGCTCGGGATCGCGTAGGTGATGGCGTCCCGGACCTTCTTGTCCTTCATCCGGTCCAGGTTGAAGGTCATCTGCCACACGTAGGGCTGGTAGCCCTGGACCGTGCGCTTCTTGGCGTCGGCGTTGCCGATGACCGTGGAGAGCTGGGCCGGGTCCACCGAGTCGGTGAACTGGATGGCGTTCTTGGCGTCGCCCTGGTCGGCGATCAGACGCTTGGTCTGGCTGCCCTGGTCGATCGTGGTGGTGAACTGGTAGCCGTTGACGTACTGGTGACGCACCGCGTCCGTCTTCGGGTCCCACTGGTCGTTCTTGACCAGCGTGAGCGACTTGCCCGGCTTGTAGTCCGAGATCTTGTAGGGACCGAGGGAGGCGGGCGCCTTGTCGTACTTCTCCTTCGTGTCGCGCTTCGCGGGCACGATGGAGTAGCCGGCCATGGCCAGGGCCTGGGGCAGGTCCGGACGCGGCTTGTCGAAGTGGAAGACGACCGTCTTGGCGTCCGGGGTCTCCAGGACGGTGTTGGGCAGGTGCTTGCCCTTGTACGGGCCGTCCGGCAGCGCCTTGCGGTAGTCCGAACCGGACAGCCAGCTCTGGAGGTAGGTCGGGCCGTCGAAGATGACCTTCGAGTACAGCCGCTCGACGGTGTGGCGGACGTCGGCGGACGTGATGACGTTGCCCTGGTCGTCCTTGACGCCGTCCTTGAGCGTGTACGTCCAGGTCTTGCCGCCGTCGGAGGACTTGCCGGAGTCGGTGGCGATGTCACCGACGACCGTCAGGTTGCCCTTGGCGTCCTCCTGGTAGTTCGTCAGGCCGCGGTGGACCAGGTTGGCGAACTGGCCGGCGTCGCTGACGTAGATCTGACCCGGGTCCATGTGGCTCAGGTCCGACTGCATGTAGACGTTGATCGTGCCGCCGGGCTTGGCGCCGGCCACTTCCTGGGCCGGGCCGGTGGAGGCCTTCGCGTCACCGTAGGCGACAGGCTTCGACTGCTCGGCGGCGTCGTCCTTGGACTTCGAGGTGTCCTTGGAGCTGTTCTTGCTGTTGTCGGAGCAGCCGGTCAGTGCCAGCGATCCGGCCACGATGGCCACCGCTACGGCGCGCACGCTGCGCGTTCTGATGGGCGTCATGATGCCGATGCACCTGCCTGTCGATAGTTGTCCACGAGTACTGCCTGACGGTCCGGGAATCCCGGATCGGGGGTGGCAGTCCCCCCCACCACCAGCGGACGGCTCAGCGCCCGGTCTTGGGGTCGAATGCGTCCCGGACGGAGTCTCCGAGAAGGTTGAACGCCAGCACGAAGACCACCATCGCCACGCCCGGGAAGACCATGAACATGGGGTCCTGTTCGTAGATCTCGGAGCCGATGGCGAACATGCGGCCCCAGTCCGGCGTCGGCTCGACGAAGCCGACACCGACGTACGACAGGAAGGCGATGGAAAGGATCGTGCTGGGCAGGATGTACGTGCCCTGCACCAGGATCGGGGTGACGATGTTGGGCAGGATCTCCTTGCGCACGATGCGCCAGGGAGAGGCGCCCGACACCTTGGCGGCCTCGACGAACTCACGCTCCCGCAGCGAGAGCACGGAGCTTCGCACCAGACGGGCCATGCCCATCCAGCCGAGGAACCACATCACCAGGATGATCGCGACGGCCCGCAGGTAGGTGGGGGTCTCGTCCCGCGGGGAGACGAACATCGCGGTGACGACGGGCATGAAGGCGATGAAGAACAGCTGGCTCGGGAAGGCCAGGAAGAAGTCGGTGACCCGGCCCAGCCAGTAGTCGACCTTGCCGCCGAAGTAGCCGCCCACCATGCCGACGAGCACGCCCGTGGCCACGCTGGCCAAGGTCACGACCACGGCCATGTAGAGGGACGTGCGCATCCCGTACAGCAGCATGGTGAACACGTCGCGGCCCAGCTTCGGTTCGACACCGAACCAGAAGTCGCCCGACATGCCCCCGAACGAGCCCGTCGGCATGGCGAAGTCGTCGAGCAGGAAGGGGTAGTCCGGCTCCTGCGCGTACAGCGTGTACGGGTCCTTGCCGTACACCTTGGAGATGACCGGGGCGAGCGCGGCCACAGCGAAGAAGAAAATCACTACGCATGCGGAGACGACCCCGGTACGGTCACGCTTGAAGCGCTGCCACATCAACTGACCGGGGGAGCGGCCCTCAAGCTTCTTCTCGCCCTTGGCGACATCGGAGGTCGCGTCGAGCTCAGGGTCCATGGCGACCGTGGACCCGGAGCCCTCGGCCTTGACTGGACTGGTCATGTGTGTTCTTCCCCCGGGGGGTTGGAGAGTTGAGCGCAGCACAGATACCGGCAGGTTCTGTGGTTTGGGGGAACTTTCGCCAAAGTGTTCAACGCGCGTCAAGGGCACAAGGCGTAGGGATCTCCCTACCGTCCATATTTTGAGGAAAAATTGCAAAGATTGACACCTGCGCGCGCTTGACACGCCGGATGACAGTTTAGCAATTCGGACATAAAGTAAGCAATTTTGGTTTACATGTCCGCAACGTGCTGGCCTGTTAACCGATAACCGGACGGTCACATCACGGACGCGAACAGTCAGCCTTCGGCCGGCGCCGGGAGCGTGCCCGGACCGCGCCCCACGCCGGCTGTGCGGGCACGCCGAACGCCCGGCCCTCCTGACGGAGAGCCGGGGCCGGGTGAAAAAGCGTCAGCCGTGCTTGGCGCGGCTCGCCGCGCGGGCGCGCTCGCGGGCGTCCAGGTTCACCTTGCGGATGCGAACCGCCTCCGGGGTGACCTCCACACACTCGTCGTCGCGGCAGAACTCCAGCGACTGCTCCAGCGACAGCTTGCGCGGCGGCACGATCGACTCGGCCACATCGGCCGTGGACGACCGCATGTTGGTGAGCTTCTTCTCCTTGGTGATGTTGACGTCCATGTCGTCGGAGCGGGAGTTCTCACCGACGATCATGCCCTCGTACACCTCGGTGCCGGGCTCCACGAAGAGCACACCGCGCTCCTGAAGGTTCGTCATCGCGAACGCGGTGACGGCACCGGCGCGGTCGGCGACCAGCGAACCGTTGTTGCGGGTCTGCAGGGTGCCGAACCAGGGCTCGTGGCCCTCGTGGATGGAGTGGGCGATGCCCGTGCCACGGGTCTGGGTGAGGAACTCGGTCCGGAAGCCGATCAGACCACGGGAGGGCACCACGAACTCCATGCGCACCCAACCGGAGCCGTGGTTGGACATGTTGTCCATCCGGCCCTTGCGGACGCCCATCAGCTGCGTGACCGCGCCCATGTGCTCCTCGGGCACGTCGATCGTCATGCGCTCGACCGGCTCGTAGACCTTGCCGTCGACGTCCTTGGTGACGACCTGCGGCTTACCGACCGTCAGCTCGTAGCCCTCGCGGCGCATGGTCTCGACCAGGATGGCCAGCGCCAGCTCGCCACGGCCCTGGACCTCCCAGGCGTCGGGGCGTTCGGTCTCCAGGACGCGCAGCGAGACGTTACCGATCAGCTCGCGGTCGAGGCGGTCCTTGACCTGGCGGGCGGTGACCTTGCGGTCCTTGACGGCGGCCTTGTTGTCCGCGCCCTTGCCGGTGCCGCCGCGGCCGACCAGCGGCGAGGTGTTGGTGCCGATGGTCATGGAGATCGCGGGCTCGTCGACCGTGATCAGCGGCAGCGGGACCGGGTTCTCGGTGTCCGCGAGCGTCTCGCCGATCATGATGTCGGGGATGCCGGCGACGGCGCAGATGTCACCCGGGCCCGCCTTCTCGGCCGGCTTGCGGGTGAGCGCCTCGGTCATCATCAGCTCGGAGATGCGCACGTTGGCGACCGAACCGTCGCGCTTCAGCCAGGCGACGGTCTGGCCCTTCTTCAGCTCGCCCTGGTGGACGCGGAGCAGCGCGATACGGCCGAGGAAGTTGTCGGCGTCCAGGTTGGTGACATGGGCCTGGAGCGGGGCGTCCGCGTCGTAGGTGGGGGCCGGGATGTGCTCCAGGATCGTGGAGAAGAACGGCTCCAGGCTGGTCGAGTCGGCCGGGACCGTGCCGTCCTGCGGCTTGGTCAGCGAGGCGATGCCGTCACGGCCGCAGGCGTAGACGATCGGGAACTCGATCTGCTCCTCGTCCGCGTCCAGGTCCAGGAAGAGGTCGTAGGTCTCGTTGACGACCTCGTCGATCCGGGAGTCCGGCCGGTCCGTCTTGTTGATGCACAGGATGATCGGCAGCCGCTGCTGGAGCGCCTTGCGCAGCACGAAGCGGGTCTGCGGCAGCGGGCCCTCGGAGGCGTCCACGAGCAGGACGACACCGTCGACCATCGACAGACCGCGCTCGACCTCGCCGCCGAAGTCGGCGTGGCCGGGGGTGTCGATGATGTTGATGGTGATCGGGTCCCCGCCGTCCTTCGGGTGGTACTTCACCGCGGTGTTCTTGGCGAGGATCGTGATGCCCTTCTCACGCTCCAGGTCGTTCGAGTCCATCATGCGGTCGTCGACCGAGTCGAGCTGGTGGGCGGCGAAGGCGCCGGCCTGCTTCAGCATGCCGTCGACGATGGTCGTCTTGCCGTGGTCGACGTGGGCGACGATGGCTACGTTGCGGATGTCGTGACGTGTTGTGGACACGGCCATAAAGCGGCGTTCTCCCGGAGTGTGAGGACCGGCCCTGCTGCGTACGTCTGTGTTACGCGGGCCCTGCCGGGCTTGACACGCCACGGCCTCACCCCATGGTACGTGGCCCCGCGGCGGACGACTTCCACAGGGCCACGAGGCTCACCTCACGTCACTTCTCGGCCGGCGCGCTCGCCGGGATCCTCGCGCCCTTCTTCAGGAAGCCCATGTCCTCGTAGACCGGCGTCTGGAAGCCGAAGGCACCGGCGTTGACCACGTTCTTCTTCGCGGCCGTGAGCTGGGGGCGCTGGTAGAGGGGAATCGATCCGGCAGCCGCCCAGATACGGGAGTCCGCCTTGCGGATCAGGGACCGCTCCTCCTCCTCGTCCAGGGTCGAGATCGCCTCGTCGAAGAGCTGGTCGACCTGGTCGGTGCCGACCCGGGTGTAGTTCTGCTCGACGCTCAGCGAGCCGTCGGCGGCCGGGACCGGCTTGGCGTAGATCGGCCGGGCGTCGGTGGCCGGGAAGGCGGAGGAGGGCCAGGAGTACAGGGCGAGGTCGAACTGGCCGGAGGCGATGTGGTCCTTGAAGTAGCTCTCGTCGGAGACCTTGGTGAGCTCGGTGCCGATGCCGACCTTGTCCAGCATCCGCGCGATCCGCCCGGCGACCAGGTGCAGGGGCTCCGCGCCCGGACCGCTCGGCAGCACGAACCGCAGGGTGAGCGCCTTGCCGTCCTTGGCCAGCGCCCCGCCCGCGGCGCCGGCCGGGGCGGCGGTGCCGCGGGGGGCGTAGGCGCCGGGCGCGCCGTGCCCGGTGACGGACTGCCTGCCGTCCTGTGCGAGCTGCCCGGTGTCCGTCTCCGCGGGCGCCTTGTCGTCCTCGCCGACGATGTACGTGCCGTCGTCGCCGCCCTCGGAGGGGTCGGTGGCGTCGGCGTCGGCCTTCTCGCCCTTGGGTCCGGCCGCCTTCTCCGTCTTCTTCTGCTCCTTGACCGGGCCGCCGGGCACCCAGCCGGCGTCCGCGAGCAGCGCCTGCGCCTCCTTCCTGTCCTGCCCGCCGAGCGCGCCGCTGTTGTCGGCGTACGCCTCCTGCCCGGACAGGGCGAGGTGGCTGCCGAGGGGCACGGTGGGCAGGCCCAGCGGCCCCAGCACCAGCTTGACCAGTTCCTTGCGGTCCAGCGCGCGGGCCACCGCCCGGCGCACCCGTTCGTCGGCGAGCGGGCCGTCGGCGCCGTTCAGCGCGAGCTGTGTGTACGCCGGCTCCAGCGACTTGCGCACCTCGTAGTCGCGCAGCGCCTTCTGCTGGCGTTCCCAGGTCGCCATCGCCTGGCTCAGCTTCCTGCGGGCGTGCTGCTCGTCCTCGGCCGCGCTCTCGTCGGAGCCGTGGGCGATGGCCCAGGAGCGCAGCGCCTTGGCGGCGGAGCGGCCGCCGGAGCCGGTCAGCGGTCCGGCGGCGCCCTGGGCGGCGCCGTCGATGCGCTCGGCGGTGGCCGGATCGACGTCGGCCAGGTCGATCGTGCCGGAGGCGAGCGCGGCGGCCCGCTGCTCGCGCTTGACGGCCGTCAGGGCGATCTCGGCGAGCTTGGTGGGCCGTCCCCACCAGCGCGGGTTGCGGGTGAGCCGGATCCTGGCGTTCCCCCGGTCGACCTGCTTCACCACGAACGGCCCCGCGGTGACCTTCAGCTTGCGCCGCGCCCCGTCGTTGAAGGAGTCGGGCGTGCCCATGACGTCCTTCGGGTACAGCGGCGAGAACAGCGACTGCCAGTCGGAGTAGGGGCGGCCGAAGGTGACCCGGACCTCCAGGTCGTTCGCGCCGCGCTCGATCTTCTCGATGCGGTCGTAGCCGGCGTTTCGGGCGGTCCAGTAGGAGCTGTCCCGGCCGGACAGGGCACGCCACTGGGCGGCGAAGTCGGCGGCGCCGATCTCGCGGCCGTCGCTCCACACGGCCTGCTGGTCGAGCTTGTACAGGACGACCTGCTTGGGCTCGGTCTCGACGACCTTCGCGGACTCCAGGTAGTCGGGGTTGCGCACGGGCCGCCCGCTCGCGTCGAGCCGGAACATCGACGGCAGGACGGCCTGGGCGACCCGGGTGGTGGTGGCGTCGGCGTCGGCCTGAAAGGTGTTGAAGGTCTCCGGCACGGAGTCCACAGCCCAGCGCAGGGTGCCGCCGTCGGCGACCTGGGCGCGGGCGGCCGGGGCGATGTCCTGGGCGGCCAGCGGCTTGCCGGCCTGGTCGTCGGTGCCGCAGGCGGCCAGCGTGGGGATCGCGAGCACACCCGCGGTGAGGAAGGCGACCGAGCGCGTGACCGCGCGGGGTCCGACGCCGTCGTGGGACATCTCAGGTACCTCCGTGGAGCCGCTGCCGCCGCTGATTCGAGTGCGTTATGTTCACATTTGGCAGTATTTTGGAGCTGATCTGATCTACGGCTCACTGAAGAGGAAAGGGTTCGCCTGCCGGGGGCGACACGGCGGTGGGGGCGCACAACCCCACCCGTGCGGAGCAACGCACGCCCCGGCGCACACAGCGCGCGTTCGGGCGTGCGGCGGTGGTGCACGATCGGCCAATCGCTGCACACGCCTTCACACCGACAGGTGTGACGCGCAACACTCGCAGGCGCACATGAGCGTCGCCGTCCAGGGCCCCCGGGCCCGCGGAAGTGAGGTCACGTCATGTCCGTGCAAGACGATCTGGCATCGGTTCAGCGCTGTCTCGACGATCTGTCGCGGTCCGTGAGCCGCCTGGAGCAGCACCTGGGCACCCGCGGGCTGGAGATGCGCCGCGTCCGCGCCGACGCCGACCACCTGCGCGAGAGCGTCGCACTGCTGCGCGAGGCGGCCTCCACCCCGGCCACGCAGAAGCGCCCCGACCTCGTCACCATCCCCGACACCCCCTACGACGACTCCCTGTGGATCGACACGGACGACGAGGGTCTCGGCGCCCGTGACCGCCGTGCCCCCTGAACCGCCCGGAGTCCCGAGCCGACCGGAGTCATGAATTGGCCACTGGTACGGAACCCCATCCCGGCAGCGGCGGCGTACGCACCGGTACGCGCGCCGCGATCGACGCCCCGCATCTGCGCACCGACCGGTGGTGGCTGGCCCCCGCGGCCACCGCCGCCGGCCTGCTGGCCTTCGTCGTGTACTCGACGTGGCGGGCCTTCGCGGACGCGGACTACTACGCGGCGCCCTATGTCTCGCCGTTCTACTCGCCCTGCCTGGCCGAGCGCTGCGAGCCCATGCACGCCGGCCCGAACTGGGAGATCTTCGGCGGCTGGTGGGGCATCTCCCCCGCGATCATCATCCTGATCTTCCCGCTCGGCTTCCGCCTGACCTGCTACTACTACCGCAAGGCCTACTACCGGGGCTTCTGGGCCTCCCCGCCGGCCTGCGCGGTGGCCGAGCCGCACCGGACGTACACCGGCGAGACCCGCTTCCCGCTGATCCTGCAGAACATCCACCGGTACTTCTTCTACGCGGCGATCCTCGTCGCCGGGATCCTGACCTACGACACCGTGCTCGCCTTCCGCGACGAGCACCACGCGTGGGGCCACATGGGCCTCGGCACCCTCGTCTTCCTGATCAACATCGTCCTGATCTGGGCGTACACCATTTCCTGCCACTCCTGCCGGCACATCGTCGGCGGCAAGCTCAAACACTTCTCCCGGCATCCCGTGCGCTACCGGATGTGGCAGTGGGTGGGGAAGCTGAACGCCCGGCACATGCAGCTCGCCTGGGCGTCGCTGGTGAGCGTGGCGCTCGCCGACTTCTACGTCTATCTCGTCGCGTCCGGCGTCTTCGACGATCCGCGCTTCTTCTAGATGAGTGGGGCCTTGTGATGTCCGTGGTCGACCGGCAGGAGTGGGACGTCGTCGTGGTCGGGGCCGGTGGCGCCGGCCTGCGCGCCGCCATCGAGGCGCGCGAGCGGGGCGCCCGTACGGCCGTGATCTGCAAGTCGCTGTTCGGCAAGGCGCACACGGTGATGGCCGAGGGCGGCATCGCGGCGGCGATGGCCAACGTCAACGAGCACGACAACTGGCAGGTCCACTTCCGCGACACCATGCGCGGCGGCAAGTTCCTCAACCAGTGGCGGATGGCCGAGCTGCACGCGCAGGAGGCCCCGGACCGGGTGTGGGAGCTGGAGACCTGGGGCGCCCTGTTCGACCGCACGAAGGACGGCCGGATCTCCCAGCGCAACTTCGGCGGCCACGAGTACCCGCGTCTCGCGCACGTCGGCGACCGCACGGGCCTGGAGCTGATCCGCACCCTCCAGCAGAAGATCGTCGCCCTCCAGCAGCAGGACCACAAGGAGACCGGTGACTACGAGTCCGGGCTGAAGATCTTCCAGGAGTGCACGGTCACCCGGATCCTCAAGACCGTGCCGGCCAGCGGCTCCGCCGCGGGGGCGGGCCGGGTCTCCGGGGTCTTCGCCTACGACCGCGAGACCGGCCGTTTCTTCGTCCTCGAGGCCCCCGCCGTGGTGATCGCGACCGGCGGCATCGGCAAGTCCTTCAAGGTGACGTCGAACTCGTGGGAGTACACGGGCGACGGCCACGCCCTCGCCCTGCTCGCCGGGGCGCCCCTGCTGAACATGGAGTTCGTGCAGTTCCACCCGACGGGCATGGTCTGGCCGCCGTCGGTGAAGGGCATCCTCGTCACCGAGTCCGTGCGCGGCGACGGCGGGGTGCTCAGGAACTCCGAGGGCAAGCGGTTCATGTTCGACTACGTCCCGGACGTCTTCAAGGAGAAGTACGCCCAGTCCGAGGACGAGGCCGACCGCTGGTACGAGGACCCCGACAACAACCGGCGTCCACCGGAGCTGCTGCCGCGCGACGAGGTCGCCCGCGCCATCAACGCCGAGGTCAAGGCGGACCGGGGCTCCCCGCACGGCGGTGTCTTCCTCGACGTGTCCACGCGGATGCCCGCCGAGGTCATCAAGCGCCGGCTGCCCTCCATGTACCACCAGTTCAAGGAGCTGGCGGACGTCGACATCACGGCCGAGGCGATGGAGGTCGGGCCGACCTGCCACTACGTGATGGGCGGCATCGCCGTCGACTCCGACACGGCCGCCGCGCGCGGGGTGCCGGGGCTGTACGCGGCCGGCGAGGTGGCCGGCGGCATGCACGGCTCGAACCGGCTCGGCGGCAACTCCCTCTCCGACCTGCTGGTCTTCGGCCGCCGGGCGGGCTGGCACGCGGCCGAGTACGCGGCGGGGCTGGCCCACGAGCGCCCGGTGGTGGACGACGTCCAGGTCGACCTGGCCGCCGCGGAGGCGCTGCGCCCCTTCTCGGCGGAGGGCGAGGAACCGGCGGGGGCCCAGCCGGAGAACCCGTACACCCTCCACCAGGAACTCCAGCAGACCATGAACGACCTGGTCGGCATCATCCGCCGCGAGAGCGAGATGGCCCAGGCCCTGAAGAAGCTCGCGGACCTGCGCGTACGGGCCCGGCGGGCCGGGGTGGAGGGCCACCGCCAGTTCAACCCCGGCTGGCATCTCGCCCTGGACCTGCGCAACATGCTGCTGGTCAGCGAGTGTGTGGCGCGGGCCGCGCTGGAACGCACCGAGTCGCGCGGCGGCCACACCCGCGAGGACCATCCGTCGATGGACCGCGCCTGGCGCAACGTGAACCTGCTGTGCCGGCTGACCGATCCGACGGGCGCCCTGGCGGCCACCGACCCGACGCACGGCCAGATCACCCTCGCCCGCGAGACCACCGACCCCATCCGCCCCGACCTGCTCGCCCTCTTCGAGAAGGAGGAGCTGGTCAAGTACCTCGCCGAAGAGGAGCTCTACGAGTGAGCAGCTACGAGGCCCGCTTCAAGGTGTGGCGGGGTGACGCGGACGGCGGCGGCCTGGAGGACTTCGAGGTCGAGGTCAACGACGGCGAGGTGGTGCTGGACATCATCCACCGGCTCCAGGCCACCCAGACCCCCGACCTCGCCGTCCGCTGGAACTGCAAGGCCGGCAAGTGCGGTTCCTGCTCCGCGGAGATCAACGGCCGGCCCCGGCTGATGTGCATGACCCGTATGTCGGTGTTCGAGCGGGACGAGACGATCACCGTCACTCCCCTGCGCGCCTTCCCGGTGATCCGCGACCTGGTGACCGACGTCGGCTTCAACTACCAGAAGGCGAGGGAGGTCCCGGCGTTCGTCCCGCCCGAGGGGGTGGGCCCCGGCGAGTACCGCATGTTCCAGGAGGACGTGGACCGGCCGCAGGAGTTCCGCAAGTGCATCGAGTGCTTCCTGTGCCAGGACACCTGCCATGTCGTCCGCGACCACGAGGAGAACAAGCGGGCCTTCGCCGGCCCCCGCTTCCTGATGCGGGTCGCGGAGCTGGACATGCATCCGCTGGACGCGGCGGAGGAGACCGGCCTGGACCGCAAGCGCACGGCCCAGGACGAGCACGGCCTCGGCTACTGCAACATCACCAAGTGCTGCACGGAGGTCTGCCCCGAGGGGATCAGAATCACGGACAACGCGCTGATCCCCCTGAAGGAACGGGCCGTGGACCGCAAGTACGACCCGATCGTGTGGCTCGGGAACAGGATCCGCCGCCGGACCTCGTCGGGCTGAGACCGGATCGGGTCGCCGGTGCCGTGGCGCCCGCTGGGCAGGCCCGGGGCTTCAGTCCCGGGTCGCTGACCGCACCCAGCCCTCCCGGTACGCCGTCCAGTCCTCCTCCGTCGCCGCGAAGTCCACGTAGGCGGCGACGCCGAAGTTGGCACGGTCGGCGTCCGTGCGGGACAGGCCGAGGCGGACGCCGCGGACGGCGGCGGAGACGGTCTCGGCGTGCTCCCAGTGGCCGAACCCCTTCTGGTGGTAGAAGGGCAGGCCCATCAGCAGGTCGGTGCTCTCCGGGGTGACCTCCAGGGCCAGCGAGGTCTGCTGGGCGACATAGCCGCCGTAGGTGCTCTCCAGCGGCTGCATGGTGTCGTACGACATGAGGGCGATCTGGTCGACGCGGCGGGCGACCTGCCCGAAGAACTCCTGCGACCACCACTTCGGGTGGCCGGTGACGGCGCCCCGGGCGGAGTGCAGGCCCGGGAGCGGGTCGATCTGGTGGGCGGCGACGGAGAGCGGGACGTCCTGGGCCGCGGTGACGCGGTGCAGGTCGTCGAGGAGCGTGAGGTAGTTCCGGTCGTCGGAGTGCAGGGGCTCCAGGTCGAAGTGGACGCCGTCGAAGCCGGTGGCGAGGATCTCGCGGGTCGACCGCACGACGGCGGCGCGGGTCCGCGCGCGCTCCAGCCGCATGCCGTGCGATCCCTCACTGGCGAGCACGTCACCGAGCCAGGCCTGGACCCGGACACCGGGAGCCTCTCGGTGGACGGCGGCTATGAACCACCGCGCGTTGGCGTAGGCCGACTCGGGGAGCGTGCCGTCGTGCTCCAGGGGTCCGGCGTGGACGTACAGGTCGCGGATGCCGGTGTCCTTCAGGCGGTCGGCCAACGCGGTGACGTCCGCGTCCTTCTTGCGCCCGTCGACCCAGGCGTGCCCGAGCCAGAGAGCGTCCTTGCCTCGGGTGTGGGTGCCGTCGGCCGGGTCGCCCATGTAGTTGATCCGCAGGGCGGTGAGGGCGGCCAGGACGGGGAGGAGCAGGGCGAGGACGAGACCGAGGGCGGTGCGCCGGGCCCGGCGGACCCAGGGCCGGCGCCCGGTCCCCGGCTCCGGTACGCCCCGCTCCCCCTCGGCGCCCTCGGAGGACTCGCTTCCCGCATCCCGCTCCGGCGCCTGCTCCTCTTCCCTTCCCGGCTTCTTCTCCGACTCCCTCTCCTTCTCCGTCTCCTTCTCCGTCTCCGTCTCCGTCTCCGTCTCCTTCTCCGACTCCGTGTCCGTCCCTGTCTCTGGCCCCGTCCCGCCGGAACGTTCCATCGCGCTCCCCCTTCTCATCGGCGTACCCCCACCCACCTCACCCCGCTCGCGTGCCCGCATTACTCCTCATACGCTCCCAAATGTGACGTCTTCCTTGATACGGGGCCGGCCCCGGCGTCCTGCCTCGCACACAGCCGTGCGGGTGGCGCATGCCCTGTTGGGCGGTGCGGCCGGGGTCGGGTGGCTGCTGTTGCCAGGGACGACGATCAGTACGGATGTTCCGGTTGCGATCAAGGCCGATACCCCGGTCGCCGCCGCCGAGTCGCAGGACGAGAAGACGTCGCCCACGGACCTGGCCCTGCCGGTCGTCGTGATGGCCGCGGCGGGCACACTCGCCGGGTACGCCTACATACGACGCACCCGTCGGGCCAGGGACCGCACGACCCCCGGCGGCGCTCCCGTCACGCCGGCCGCCCCGCCCCTCACCGACCTCGACGCCCAGTCCCGGGCCCTGCTGACCGAGGCCGACAACTGGATCCGCACCAGTCGCGAGGAACTGACCTTCGCCGAGGCCCGCCACGGAGCCGAGGCCGTCGCTCCCTTCGCCCGGGCCCTGCGCGACGCGGAGAGCGAACTCTCCGCCGCCTTCCGCATACGACGGCGCTACGACGCCGGCGTCCCGGCGGACCAGCCGTCCCGACGGCACGCGCTCGCCGGCATCGTGGGCCGCTGCCACGAGGCGGGCAGCCGCCTGGACGCGCAGGCACCCGCCTTCGACCAACTCCGCGCTCTGGAACGGGAGGCCGGCGACGCCGTGCGGATCGCGGAGACACGCTTCCGGGAGCTGACCGCCCGCACTCCGGTCACGGAGGCGACCGTCACCGGCCTCACCCGGCGGTACGCCCCCTCCGCCACCGCCCCGGTCACCGGATACGTCGAAGAAGCGAAGAACCGTCTGGTCCTCGCCACGACCCACCTCAACCACTCCCGTCAGGCCGGCGACGCGGACGACACCGACCGCGCGGTGCACAGCCTCCGTGCCGCCGAGAGCGCCGTGGCCCAGGCCGACGTGTTCCTCACCGCGGTCGACCGGCTCGCCGGGGACCTGAGGACGGCGGCCGGGCTGGTGCCGGCGGCGCTGACCGGGGCGGAGACGGAACTGGCGGTGGTGAGGGAGGTGCTCGCGGGTGCGCCGAGGCAGCCGGACGCCGCCGCGCCGAACCTCCCCGAGGGCGAGCTGCGGGCGCGGCTCGGCCACGCCGACACCGTCCTGACCGCCGTACGACGCGCGCTGACCGGTGGGCAGCGCGACGACCCGCTCGACCTCCTGCGCCGGATCGTCGAGGCGGTCGCACCGATCGCCGCCGGACGGACCGGCGTCCTCGCGGCGGCTGCCCTGCTCACGGCACGCGGCGCGATCGCCGGCGCGGACGGCTTCGTGCAGACGCACCGGGCGGTGGTGGGCGCCGAGGCGCGCACCCTGCTGGCGGCGGCCCGGGACACACTGCAGGCGGAACCCACCCGGCCGGACACCGTGGCGGAGGGGCCGGCCCCGACATCCGCCACCCTCACGGGCCGGATGCACGCCGACACCCTGGCCCGCCGGGCACGGGAACTCGCCGAACAGGACGTGCGCCTGCACGGAAACCCGGCCCTGGACCCCGCCCCCGCGAACAGCTTCGGCGGCCCCCGCACGGCGGCCCGCCGCGACCGTCCGCAGCCGTCGGGGAGCTGAGCCCCGGGCCCTCGTCCCCTCGTCTCAGAACAGACTCAGCAGCGCCTCGGCCGGGTCCGTGAGCCCCGTCTCCCCGTCCGGGAGCGGCAGTTCGAACCACACCGTCTTCCCGCGTCCGGTCCGCCGCGAGCCCCAGGCCGCGGAGAGCAGGCCGACCAGTTGCAGGCCCCGGCCGCCCTCGTCGGTGTCCCGGGCCCGGCGACGGCGAGGCTGGACCAGACCCGCGTCCCAGACCTCGCACACCAGCGTCCGGTCGAGCAGCAGCCGCAGCCTGATCTCGCCCTCGCCGTAGCGCAGCGCGTTCGTCACCAGCTCGCTGACGAGCAGTTCGGCCGTGTCGACGAGCGGTTCCATGTCCCAGCTGAGGAGCTGACCGCGGGCGTACTCGCGGGCGCGGCCCACGCTGCGCGGCTCGCGCGGCAGGGTCCAGTCGCCGACGGACTCGGCGGGCAGGCCCTGTACACGTGCCATCAGCAGCGCGATGTCGTCCTCGCCGTGGTGGGTGTCGAGGGTGTTGAGGACGTGGTCGCAGACGTCCTCCAGGTTTCGATGGGTGTCGGCGCGTGCCGCCGCCGTCGAGGAGTGGTGGTCGGGTGACGGGTGGGAGGGGTCGGTGAGCGCTCCGACGAACGCCTGCAGGCCCTCGTCGAGCGGATGGTCGCGGGATTCGACCAGTCCATCCGTGTAGAGCGCGAGCAGCGCGCCCTCGGGGAGTTCGACCTCGACCTCCTCGAAGGGCTCCCCGCCGACGCCGAGCGGCATGCCCGGCGGCACGTCGAGCATCAGGGCCGGCTCGCCGGGTTCGACGAGGACCGGCGGCAGATGACCGGCGTTGGCGAAGGTGCACCGGCGCGTCACGGAGTCGTACACCGCGTACACGCACGTCGCCAGGTAGACCTCGGAGAGGTCGGCCTCGCGGGGGCGGCGGGCGGCCCGGGTGGCCTGCTGGACCCCGCCGGGCGTGCCGAGTCCCCGGGCGATCTCGTCCAACGCGGACAGCACCTCGGCCGGTTCGAGGTCCAGGAGCGCCAAGGTGCGCACCGCCGTGCGGAGTTCGCCCATGGCCACGGCCGCGCGCAGGCCGCGGCCCATGACGTCGCCCACCACCAACGCCGTACGGTGGCCGGGCAGTTCGATCACGTCGAACCAGTCGCCGCCGACCTCGCTGGGGCGTCCGGTGGAGGCGTTCCCGGGCAGGTAGCGGCAGGCGATGTCCAGGCCGGAGGCCACGGGGTCGCCCGGCGGCAACAGCGACCGCTGCAGTATCAACGCCCGTTCGTGCTCACGCCGGTACAGCCGCGCGTTGTCGATGCAGACGGCGGCCCGCGCCGCCAACTCCACCGCCAGATCCCGGTCCCGGTCCCCGAACGGCTCGCTGCCCTTCGTCCGCGAGAACTGCGCGAGGCCTACGACGGTGTCGTGGGCGACCATCGGAATGGCGAGCGTGGACTGCACGAGCCCGCCGTCCTCGCCGGGGATGGACTGCGGGCGGGCGGTGCGCAGGGCGTCCGCGCAGGGCGAGTTGAACGGGAAGTGGTGGACCGCGCCGACCGCGACGGGCGCGCCGGTGCCGGCGAAGGGGGCGTCGGAGACCGCCGACGCGAAGGCCACGCGGCGCAGTTCGGCGCTGCCGTCGGCGAGCCCGGGCGGGGTCTCGTCGCCGACGAGGAGGCCCTGGTAGAGGTCGACGGTGGCCAGGTCGCAGAAGCCGGGCACGACGACGTCGAGGAGTTCGCGCGCCGTCGTCTCCAGGTCCAGGGAGTTCCCTATGCGGGCGCCCGCCTCGTTCAGAAGGGCGAGATTGCGCCGTGCGGCGGCGGCCTCGCGGGCGGCGGCGCGGCGAGCCGTGTTGTCGATGCCGAGCCAGGCGACGCCGATCGGGCGGCCCGAACCGCTGTTCACGCGGTAGAGGTTGATCGACCAGTGGCGGCGCTCGTCGGAGCCGGGCACGAAGCCCGTGACGTGCATGTCCGTGATGGAGTCGCCCGTCTGCAGCACCCGGCGCAGGATCGCGCTGACCCGCTCGGCCTCGGACCGGGGCAGGTAGTCGTGCACGCCCTTGCCGCGGTGGTCGTCGGGGGTGCCCCCGAAGACGGAGGCGAACCGCTCGTTGGCGCGGCGGACCCGCAACTCGGGGTCGATCAGCAGGAATCCGAACGGAGACTGACCGAATATCGCCTGCGATGCGGCGAGATCGGTCTCGATGCTGCGCAGCGTGCGGACGTCGACGACGATGCACACGGCGGCCTTCTCGCCCTCCTGAGTGCGCGTCGGCATGACGTACACCTCGGCGAGGCCCTCCTCACCGCGCCGGCCGTCGGCGGTGTCCGGCATCCGGAAGGGGACCACACCGGTCCACTCCCGCCCGTCGAGGATCTCGGCCATCTTGCGCTGGCCGCGCTCGCGCAGATCCGGGTCGATGAACGCGTCGATGGGGTCCATCCCGACGGCCCGCTCGGCGGAGATGCCGAGGATCTGCTCGGCGCGCAGGCTCCACTGGTCGACCAGCCCGTCGGCGCCGATGGAGAACGAGGCGACCTTGATGTAGTCGTAGATGGAGCCGGGCGGACTGCTCTGCCACAGGGCGTCTCCGGTCGGCACCTCACCCTCGCCCTCACCCAGGATGTGCCCGGCCTCGTCCGCGAGCGCACCCGCGGCCGCAGCCCTCGCGCCGTCCGACGGGTCCTCGGACTCCGTGGCCTTCGCTGGTATCTCGCTCACGCGAACCGTCCCCTCCAGCTCACCGCGCCCGGCATCGGTCACCGGGGGCGGCTGCCCGCAGTATCCAGCACTACGGCGCCGCGCGGCACGGTGTTCACGATCACAGCACGGTCCAGGCGTTTTCCGGACCGATCCGTGACAACACTTCCAGTCTTCTAACCAGCGGACACGTCGTCGAACCACACCTTCCGGCACGGGTCTGCGGACAGTCCCGCCGACGGGCGTGCATCCTGGTCCCTCAGCCTCCCAGACCTGGTCGCCGGCTACAGCGAATCCGACAACAGCGGTTCCCACGACGGCGAATCGCCAACCGCTCCCGCTTCGGTGACGCCGACTCAGCCGGGCACCGTCAGTTCGAACCACACCGTCTTGCCGGAGTTCCCGGGCCGGGTGCCCCAGCGGCGCGCGGAGGAGGCCACCAGTTGCAGTCCGCGGCCGCTCTCGTCCAGGGGCAGGGCGACGCGTTCGCGGGGCGGGTCGGGCAGCGGGTCGGAGACCTCCACCAGCAGCACGCCCTCCAGACCCGCGGGGCGGACCAGGCGGACGCCGATGGGACCGGTGGCGTGCCGGAGGGCGTTCGTCACCAGCTCGCTGACCAGCAGGGCCGCGATGTCGCCGAGGCTGTCCAGCTCCCAGCCGCGCAGCTGCCCCCGCACCGCGCTCCGGGCGGTACGCACCGCGCCGGGGTCCGCGGGGAACGTCCACTCGGCGCAGTCGCCTTCGGTGTCGCTCACGCCGATCACTTCCCAGGCCAGCGACGTACACCCATGACCGGTTTCGTGGGGTTAATGGGCACATACCCGATATACCGGGGCCAGTACCGCGTGAGAGCGCGCGCTGTGGCACCACGGCGCAGACGCCGACGGCGCTCAGGGAAGGGGATCCGGTGCCGCCCGGTGAAAGGGAACTTGGTGCCGCTCAAAGAGGGAACCGCGCCGCTCAGGAAAGGGCGGTCAGCGCGCCCTCGTCCTCAGTCGCGCGATCGTCTCCCGTACGGCGGGCACGTCCTGGTCGAGCCAGTCCACGTCCCAGATCTGCTCCGGGGTGAGCCAGCGCAGGGCGTCGTGGTCCTCCAGGGGAGCGGCCGGCGGGGAGCCGGGGCGCAGACGGGCGGTCCAGACGTGCAGGACGTGGGGGGATTTCAGGGGCCACTCCCCCGGGACGCGCTCGACGGCCTCGGCGTCGACGCCGAGCTCCTCGCGCAGTTCGCGCACGAGGGCGTCCTCGGGCCGCTCGCCCGGCTCGACCTTGCCGCCGGGCAGTTCCCAGCGCCCGGCGAGCTCGGGGGGCGCGCTGCGGCGCGCGGCGAGCAGGCGGTCGCCGTCGAGCAGGGCGGCGGCGACCACCACGATCCGTTCCGTCATGCGCCGGAGCCTACGGGAGTGCCGGGGAGGTCAGTTCCGGGAGGCGTCTCCGTTCTGCCCGATGCGTTCGACCCAGTAGAGCTGCTTGTGTCCGCGGTGGTCGAGGCTGTCCGCGATCTTCTGGGCTTCGGCGCGTGTCGCGTACCGGCCGACGCGGTAGCGATTGCCGTTGTCGTCCTGCCGTATGACGAGCCAGGGCAGAGAGATGGTGCTGTCGTTCATCGCGTCCCGTGCCCCCTTCTCGTCCCGGCCCGCCCGGATCCCGTCCGCGGCGCGCTCCGCGCCCCGCCCTCCAAGGAAACCGCAATCCGCATATGCCCGAGCGTACGCCTAACCTTTACGCAGCGAATACGGCTTTTCACAAACAGGTACGCAACCAGCCAAGACGGAGGGGGCGCACGAGACCGAACGCGCCGTGCGCGGGGCACGACGCCTCCGGTCGGCGCGTTGCCGGACATCTGGCGGGCGACCTGCGGGAACGACGGGATTCGACCGGATTCCGACGGCGCGCGAGCGGCCTCGCGGAGGGCGGTTTCCGGAGGCAACTGCCGGAAGGGTGTGCGCTGTCTCACTCCATGCGCTACCTCACCGACGACCGCCCCACACCTCAGCGACCGTCCGAACCGCAACCATTGGACGGGCGGACACGACTCCCGCGGGCGGCTCGGGCGTACGCAGCCGGCGTGCGACTCCCGCCGGGCGCCGGGTCGGCGAGCGGGAACTCCGGCTACCTCACCGGCAGGTGGTACGCGACCCGGTACCGGTCCGCCGGGATCACCACGTCCGCGGTCTCCACGGGGCGGCCGGACGCGTAGTACGTGCGCTGGACGACGAGGACGACATGGCCGGGGACTCCGCCCAGGGTGAGCAGTTCCTCGGCGAGGCCGGGGCGGGCGCCGACCTCCTCGGTGACGTTGTCGACGATGACGTCGATGGCGCGCATGCGCTCGACGACGCCCATGCCGCCGAGGGGGCCCTCCTCGGGGAGCATGACGGGGGTGCGGCCGGTGAGGGCGAGGGGCTCCCAGGAGGTGGAGAGCATCATCGCCTCGCCGGCCTCCCGGAAGACGTACTTCGTGCGCATCACGCGGTCGCCGGGCTGGATGCCGAGCCGCTCGGCGACGGACCGGCTCGCGTCGGTCTGCTCGCTGCTGGACTCCCAGGTCCCGCGCGCGCGGGCGTCGGCCTGCTCCTGGCGGAACGGGGTGGCGCCGCCGGTCGGGCGGTAGCCGGAGCGGGCGATCCGGCGCGGCTCCGGCCGCTCGCGCACGTACGTCCCCGACCCGGAGCGTCCCTCGACCAGGCCCTCCGCCATCAGCACCTTGCGCGCCTCGAGGGCGACGGTGTCCGACACGCCGTACTCCTCGCGGATTCTGGCCTGGGAGGGGAGGCGGGTGTGGGGTGGCAGCGAGCCGTCGACGATCTTCTTGCGGAGATCACCCGCGACGCGCAGGTACGCCGGCTGCTCACCGAATGTCACTGGCCGCTCCCATCAGGTTGTACAGACAGCAACAGCCTGGCAACCGTGGGTTGAGCCATGCAAGCAAAGGCCAGAGAACCACTCGATGTGATGACTTCTCCCGGGGAGAGGCTTTACCCAGGCACTTTCTCCCCGGTATGGACACGATCACACATCGAGACCGCCCGCGTCCTTGGAGCTGCCCCCGCTCTCCGGGTCCTCGTCGTACGTGGGCGGGGTGGTGGCCAGGCCCAGAGCCTCGCGTGCGGTGACGGTGCTGTCGCCGTCGACGTAGTCGTAGGCGTTGTCGTAGTGCTCGTAGAAGGCGTCCACGTCGGAGGCGTCCGCCGCCTTCGCCCACTCCTTGCCGGCGTCCTTCATGTCCTTCACCAGGCCGGCGACGGCCTGGCGGGCGCCGGCGGACCAGGTGTGCCCGCTCAGCGCGTCGGCCTGCTCGCCGGTCACGTCCCCGGTCTTGCCGGCCCAGGTCCGGTTGGCCTCCAGGTCCTCCTCGGCGTAGTCCTCGGGCTCCTCGTAGAGCACCTGGTCGACGGCGTCCATCGCCTTCAGGAAGGCCAGCTGGTCGGCGTCGAGGGTGGTCTCGTCGGCGCGCAGCGAGCCGGTGAGGGTGCCGCGCTCGTCGGTGTGGGCGAAGACGCAGGTGATCTCACGGTCGCCCCAGCTCCAGCTCTCCCGGGTGGGCGTGAGGTAGTAGACGTCGACCTCGTCGGTCAGCGCCCAGGGGTCCATCGCGTAACTGTCCCGGAGCTCCCAGCACTTGGCCTCGGCGGTGTCGGTGACGCGGTCGTCGCCCGGGTAGCTGCCGCCGGACAGCGGGACGGTGCCGAAGACCTCGCCGTCGTGCTCACCGGAGCAGGACACCTTGTCGACGTCGTAGACGTCCTTGTCGAAGGTCGCGCCGGGCACGTCGAAGCACTCGCCCTTGGCGAGCGAGAGGCTGGAGTTGCCGCTCGCGCCCTCCTTGAAGCCCTCCCAGGCGGCGGACAGGCCACCCGTCGCGATCGCCAGCACCCACAGCGCGAGCCCCACGGAGGACAGCACCGCGCCGCCGATCGCCATCCCCTTGCCGCGCTCCCCGCGCCTGCGGATCTGCACCAGCGCGACGATCCCGAGGATCAGCCCCACGGCCGGCAGGAAGCACAGCACTCCGAGGACGAGGGCGGCGATGGCGACCCCGTTGACCGGCGCGGGCCGGTTCTGCAGGGGGATGAAACCCTGTCCCCAGCCCGGGTACGGCGGCCCTCCGTACGGTCCCTGCGGCGGCCCCTGAGGCACTCCCTGAGATGTGCCCTGGGGAGGGGGAGCGTACGGGCTCTGCGGCTGCTGCGGAGGCTGGTACGGGTCCTGGGGCTGCTGCGGCCCGGGAGGCGGGGGTATGGACACGAGTACCGTGCTCCTGGATCAGACGGTCGGGGAACTGACGTACGACTGGGCGCATGGTAAGCGCGTGACGAACGGGGGCGGTATGGGGGTCGCGAATGCGACGATCCGGGCGGTGAACGGGCTTACCGCGCGGTGGGCGGGGATCGTCGAGGGCGACTCCGTCTTCTCGGCCGCCGGGGTGTGGCCGCTGCTGGCGCTCCTCGCGGACGGCGGGGCGGGACCGGCGCGCGAGGAACTGGCCGAGGCGCTGGGACTGCCGGCGGATCAGGCCGGCGACGCCGCACGGCAGTTGCTCACCGCCATGGCGGGCATACGGGGCCTCGACACGGCCCTCGGCGTATGGACCAAACGCACGCTGGAGCTGCGGGAGGAGTGGACGGCGGGGCTGCCCATGGACACGCACGGCGTCCTCACCGGGGACCTGGCAGCCGACCACGGGACGCTGGACGCCTGGGCGGCGAAGCGGACGGGCGGGCTGGTCGAGCGGATGCCCGTCGGGCTGACGGACCATACGGAGGTGGTGCTGGCGAGCGCGCTGGCGCTGCGGACACGCTGGCTGCGGCCCTTCGACGAGGTCCCGCTGGAGAGCCGGCACTGGAACGACCGTGAGCGGCTCGGCCTGCGGCGTACGTCCGCCCTGCTGGACCGGATCGGCGTGGCGGACACCCCGGACGGCCATGTCACCGAGCTGAAGGTCCTCGGCGACACCGGCGTCGACGTCCATCTGCTGCTCGGCGAGGAGCACATGGCGCCGGGTCAGGTCCTGGAGGCGGGCGTGGGCATCCTGGCCCGCCGGTACCCGGTCCTGCCCGGCCCCCGACTCCCCTACGGGGACGTGGGCCCGGGCCTGAGCGTCGTCAAGAAGCGCTCCACGACACCCGATCCGCCCCTGCTCGACGTGACGACGGCGGCGTACGACATCACCGGGCACCACGATCTCGCGATGCGGTCCGAGCTGTTCGGGCTCAGGACCGCCCTGGACCCCGCTCGCGGCCACTTTCCCGGCGTCAGCGCCCAGCCGCTCGCCATCGGGTCGGCCCGGCAGTCCGCGCTGGCGAGGTTCGGCGCGCTGGGCTTCGAGGCGGCCGCGGTGACGCCGATCGCCGCGGCGCCGGGCAGCGGCCCGCCCCCGCTCCGCTGGATGACCACCGTCATCGAGGCCCGCTTCGACCGTCCCTTCGCCTTCCTCGCCCTGCACCGCCACTCGCGTCTGGTGCTGGCCGCGGGGTGGGTGGCGGATCCGGAGCCGTTCCGGGAGGAGGACTAGGACCGGCCGACGACACGGCGGTCGTCGGCTGAGCCTCAGTCCTCGAAGCCGGTGGCCCGCGCCCGCTTCTCCCAGGCCGCGATGTCGGCCCGTACGGCGTCCAGGTGGCCGAGGACGGCCGTGACCGCGTCGTCGCCGAGAGCCAGGCGCAGCGGGGTCTCCTCCGCGTCGAGCGCGGCGCGGATCAGGGCCGCCGCCTTCGCCGGGTCGCCGGGCTGGCTGCCGTCGCCGCCGGAGACGAAGCCTCGGGTCTCGCTGACCTTGGCGTACACCCCGCTGTCGGCGCTGGCCCCGGCCCGGGCGGCCTCGAACAGGCTGGTCCGGAAGGCTCCCGGTTCCACGATCAGCACCTTGATCCCGAACTCCCGCACCTCGTCGGCGAGCCCCTCGCTCAGGCCCTCCAGCGCGAACTTGGTCCCGCTGTACGCGGAGAAGCCCGCGAACGACATCTGCCCGCCCATGCTGCTCATCTGCACGATCGCGCCCGAGCGCCGCTCCCGCATGTGCGGCAGGACGGCCCGGGTGAGCGCGGCGGGTCCGAAGACATGCAGGTCGAACAGCTCCCGCAGTTCCGCCTCCGTGGTCTCCTCGAAGGCGCCGACGTGCGTCCGGCCCGCGTTGTTGACCAGCACGTCGATCCGCCCGTGCCGTGCCACCACGTCCCGTACGGCGGCCTCCGCGGCGGCCGTGTCGGTGACGTCCAGGGACAGCGCCTCCATCTGGTCGGGGTGGGCGGCCACCAGGTCCGCCAGCGCCCCGGTCCGCCGGGCCGCGCCGACCACCACGTCGCCGTCGGCCAGCGCCGCCTCGGCGATCGCCCGCCCGAAACCGCTGCTGGCGCCCGTCACCAGCCACACCTTGTTCATGACCACTCCCAGTCCGTCGGTCCTCTGTGCACGAGCTTGCTGCGGGTGTCGGTTGCCCGTCCAAGACCCAGGGTGATAACCGATGGCCATGACCACCGACGTCCATCTCCGGGACCTGCGCTACTTCGCCGCCGTGGCCGAGGAACTGCACTTCACGCGCGCCGCCGAGCGCCTGTACGTGTCACAGCCCGCGCTGAGCAAGCAGATCCGGGCGCTGGAGCGGCAGTTGGGCGTGGAGCTGTTCCGCCGCGACCGGCACGGCGTGGCGCTCACGTCGGCGGGTTCGGCGCTGCTGCCACACGCTCGACGGGTGCTGGACGCCTGGGCGGAGGGCGCGGCGGCGGTGGAACAGCTGCGGGCGGCGGAACGCGGCACGCTGGTCGTCGGCATGAGCACCCGCCCCGGCCGCGGCGGCCTCCTGCCCGCGATCCGCTCCCGCTTCACGGCCGGCCACCCGCACACCGTCGTCCGGCTGCGCCAGGTGAACTGGGAGGACCCGACCGCCGGCCTCGCCGGCGAAGACACGGACGTGGCCTTCGTCTGGCTGCCGCTGCCCGACCAGGAGCGCTACGGCTGGACGCTGGTCGCCGAGGAGCCCGTCCATGTCGCCCTCCCCGAGACCCACCCCCTGGCCGCCCGCGCCGAGATCGACTTCACCGACCTCCTGGACGAGCCGTTCCTGGCGCTTCCCGAGAGCTCGGGCCCGTTACGCGACCACTGGCTGGCCCTGGATGCCCGGGGCGGCCGTCCACCCGTGATCGGCGCCGAGATCGCCGGCACCGAGGAGACGTACGAGGCCCTGGTCGCCGGCCTCGGCATCTGCCTGGTGGCCACGGGCAACGTCCCGCTCCTGACCCTCGGCGGCGTCCTCACCCGCCCGGTTCGCGGCGTCGCCCCCAGCCGCTACGTCCTGGCCTGGCGCCGCGAGGACGGGCAGCGGCCGCTGGTGCGGGCGTACGCGCGGGCCTGCCGCCTGGCCGTGGCGGCCGGAGCAGCGCCGCCCGTGACGTAGCCGGGGGCGGTCAGGCCCGGCTGTCGCTGGTGGTGCCGCTGGGGTCCGCCGCCCAGGACGCCAGCAGGCGCAGGCTGTCGTGGGACGGTGTGCCGGGTTCGGCGGTCCAGACGATGATCTGCAGGTCGGGGTCGGCGGCCCAGGTGACGGCGTTCCAGTCGAGACGCAGGTCCCCGACGACGGGGTGGCGCAGGTGCTTGGTCCCGGTGTCCCTGACGGCGACGTCGTGGGCGGCCCACCACCGGCGGAACCGGTCGTCCCGGACCGAGTGCGCCCACCAGCGCGGCCAGCCGCGCGTCACCGGGATTCTTCGCGTTGTGCATCCGCATCTGCGCGACGGCCAGCCGGGTGACGCCCTCCCAGTCCGCGTACAGCTCGCGCATCGCCGGGTCGGTGATGAGCAGCCTGATGTAGTAGCGCTGTTTCTCGGGGATCTTCCCGAAGTCGGTGATCAGGGCGGCGCCTATGGCGTTCCAGGCGACGATCTCGGTACGCGGCCCGATCACGAACGCGGGAGTGTGCGCCATGTCGTCGAGCATGCGCTGCAACTGCGGCTGGACCTTGGGGCGCGGCCTGCGACGAACCGGGCGGTAGTCACTCCTGGCCGCGAGCTCGTACAGGTAGGAGCGCTGTAGGTGGGGGCGCCGAAGACGATCGCGTCGGCGGCGTCCAGCCGCACCCACTGCTCGTCGGTGATCGTGTCCACGGCGATGGACACCACGGAGGCACCCGCTCGAGTCGCACCACGCACCACGGCCTCGGCCATGACGGCGGTGTGGCCGTATCCGGAATGGAACGCGACGGCGACAGTGGGGCGGGGGGTGGAGGACATGGGGTGTTGCTCCTCGGAAAAAAGGCTGGGAAAGTGGTGCTCCTGAAGCATTGCACGGGATTCCGGTGCCGAAGGTAGGAAAGATCTGTACCTGGCTGAGTGACACCCGGAGCGGCACACTGCTCTTCACAGGTCGCCATTAACGTCTCTTCGCAGGCCTCATTGAGGTCTCTTCGCAGGCCTCATTCAGACTGGGAATCCCACGGCGATTCCAGGTATTCCTGCACTGACCTCCGGACCCGGCGCGGCGCCACCCGGAACGGCCGCGGACGCACAGGAGCGCTGGCCGGCAGGGTAGGACAGTTTTATCCCTGGATACGTCTCGCCCGGGATGGAACTCTCCTCTGTACTGGCCCCGCGCACGGTGACAGAGTCGAAGTGCTTTTCCCACGGCCTCGGCATTTCCCGTCGCGGGCTTCCGTACTGCGCAGCCGCATGCGGAGGAGATGAGAAAGACGTAACCCTCCTGAACACATCACCCGGCGCCTTGAACCCCCGGCAAAGCAGCACCGTACGAAGAGAAACGCAATGGAACTCCTGAAGCAGTCGCCGACCGGCAAGGGCCCGGCGCGGTTCTCCGGTGACGTCCGGCACGGCGCCGGGCCCGACCAGTTCATGATCCATCTCGCTCTGTGGGAGAGCCCCGGCCCGGACGGCGGCCCGGAGAACACCTGGCTCGAACACGTCACCGACGCCGAGTACGACGGCCCGCGCGTCAGCACCCGCACATCCCGCTGACGCCGGCGCGTCGGCCTTCCCCCCACCGAAAGACCAGATCAGGAGAGAAGCCATGCGAGCAACCATGATTCACGCCCCCGGTGACATCCGGGTGGAGGACGTTCCCGAGCCCGAGATCGTCAAGCCGACCGACGCGATCATCCGGACCGTCGTCACCTGTGTGTGCGGTTCGGACCTGTGGGCCTACCGCGGCACGGACCCCGTCAACCAGCCGCAGCCGATGGGCCATGAGTACGTCGGCGTCGTCGAGGAGGTCGGCAGCGAGGTCACCTCGGTCACGCCGGGCCAGTTCGTCATCGGCTCCTTCGCCACCTCCGACAACACGTGCCCGAACTGTCTGGCGGGCTATCAGTCCAACTGCGTGCACCGCGAGTTCATGAGCACCTGCCAGGCCGAGTACGTCCGCATCCCGAACGCCCAGGGCACGCTCGTCGCCACCGACGAGCACCCGGCCGACACGTTCCTGCCCAGCCTGCTGACGCTCTCCGACGTCATGGGCACCGGCTGGTACGCCGCCCGGGCCGCCGAGGTCAAGCCCGGCTCCACCGCCGTGGTCGTCGGTGACGGCGCGGTCGGCCTGTGCGGCGTCATCGCCGCCCGGGAACTCGGCGCCGAGCGGATCATCGCGATGAGCCGGCACGAGAACCGTCAGCGACTCGCCCTGGAGTTCGGCGCCACCGACATCGTCACCGAGCGCGGCGAGGAAGGCATCGCCCGCGTCAAGGAGCTGACGAACGGCGTCGGCGCCGACTCCGTGCTGGAGTGCGTCGGCACCGGGGAGTCCATGCGGCAGGCGCTGCACTCCACCCGTCCCGGCGGCAACGTCGGCTTCGTCGGCGTCCCGCACGACGTCGCGATCGACGGGCAGGAGCTGTTCTTCTCCCACGTCGGCCTGCGCGGCGGCCCGGCTCCCGTGCGCGGCTACCTGCCCGACCTGATCGACCGGGTCCTGACCGGCCGGATCGACCCGGGCAAGGTCTTCGACCTCACCCTGCCCCTGGAGCAGGTCGCCGAGGGCTACAAGGCCATGGACGAACGCCGCGCCATCAAGACGCTGCTGAAGCCCTGACCCCACCCAGCCCCCTCGTGGGCGTGAGCCGGCCCCCCGTCCGCGCACACGCCCACGAGGGTCCATCGCGCCGCTGCACGGCCGTAGCGGCATCCGCCTTCCGTGTACCGCCAGCCGTGACGGAGCAACCGATGCCGACCCGGACGAGCGACGAACCGAACCGGGTCGGGAACGCAGACGAACTGTCGACGGACGGGAGCCCGTGTGCGCGACTGTGCGGATGATCCCCCGACTCACTCACTCGGCTCGATGCCGTTCCCGCCCGTCACGCCCAGGCGTGCCTGTTCCTCCTCGACGATCCGGCGTGCCAGCTCGGTGTCCGACACGTCGACCGCGTCCGGGGTGGCTTCGGCCACGGCGCTGCGGCGGGCGTAGGCATCGAACAGGCGGGTCTTCTCCTCCAGCATCCGCACCATGCGTTCGTCCACCCCTCCGGTGGCCAGGAGGCGGTGCACGCGGACCGGTCTGACCTGCCCCATGCGGTGGGCGCGGGCCACTGCCTGGTGTTCGATGGTGGGCTTGATCTGGGGTTCGCAGATGACGACGACGGAGGCGGCCTGCATATTGAGGCCGACGCCCGCCGCCTGAATCTGCGCCAGCAGCACTGCGGGGCCCGGGACACCGGCGAAGTCGTCGACGATCTGCTGCCGCCGCCCGGCAGGGACGCTGCCGGCGAGCGGACCGAACACCAAAGTGCCGTCGGCGGGTCTCGCGGCGAGTGCTTCCTCGACCACGCGCAACACGTCTTTGAAGTTGGAGAAGATCACCGTCTTCCGCCCGTTCTCACCGGCCTCCTGGACGATCTCCCGGAGCCGGCCCAGCTTGGCCGACTTCTCGGGGCGCATGTAGGCGGCCCTGCGCATCGCCATGAAGTTGCCGGCGCGCACGGCTTCGCGGTACTCGTCCTCGTCCGACGCGCTCAACTCCTCCCACTCGTCGGTCTGCTGGAGGCTCGGGAGTTCCGTCAGCACGTCCTTCTGGTTGCGCCGCAGATAGACCGGTGCGACGGCCTTGCGGAAGGCGACCGATCCAGCCAGCGCGTCCCGCTCGCCCAGGGATTCCGCGACGTCGCGATCGAGCATTGCGACCAGGCTGCGGAACTCCACGACCCTGTTCTCCATCGGGGTTCCGGTCATGAAGAGGGCGCGCTCGCAGCGCTCCGCCCACTGGGCGACCGCCTGGGACCGCTTGGCCTTCGGATTCTTCACGGAGTGCGCTTCGTCGACCACGAGCAGGCCGACCTCGCCTCCGCCCGGTGCGGGCAATCCGCGCAGGGCGTCGAACGTGGTCACCGCGACCCCGCCCCGCCCCTTCCAGTCGGCGAACGCGTAGTGCCGGTCAGGGCCGTGGAGCACCATGACGCGCAGAGCGCTGCGGGCTTCGATCTCCCGTGTCCAGTTGACGAGGACGCTCGCCGGACACACGACCATGAAGTGGCTCTGCCCCTCGGCAGCCAGGTGTGCCAGCACGGCGATCGCCTGGATGGTCTTCCCGAGACCCATCTCGTCACCGAGGATCACCTTGCGCTGGGCGAGGACGAAACGCGCGCCGAACGCCTGGTAGCCACGCAGGGAGACCCGCCGGTGCGCGTCGTCGAGGTGTTGGCTCCGTACGCGTTCGGCGATCTCGTCCGGCAGGAAGCCCTCGGCGGCGGCCGCGTCGGGCGACCGTCCGGAGATCTCCGCGAGCAGGCTGTAGTACTCGGCGGAGCGGAGTTCGAAGTCCACCCAGGCGGCGATGTCGGACGACGGCCCGCGGAGCAGGTCCACCGAGGCCTGGGCGAACAGCTCAGGCAGGAGCGCCCGCTCCGCCTCGTCCACCAGCGAGCGGAGCTCGGTCACCGCCGCCAGCGCGCGAGCCTTCTTCTCCCGGCCCGCGAGGAGCATCCGCAAGCGCCCGGCAGCGGGCCGGGCGTCGGCCAGCAGCGGATCCAGTCGCTCCAGCACCGCGCCGGCCCGGTCGACGGCGCGCCGGGCGTCTGGGCCCGCCTCCGCCAGGACGTGCAAGGCCACGACGAGCGCGGTGGTGCTCAGTTCCGGCCGATCCACGTCGATGTGGACGGCCACGGTTTCACGCACGGCCTCGGAGAGCCTGCGGGCCGCGGCGAGCATCTGGTCGACAGTGCGCTGTCCGACACCGGGGATCTGCCGCAACCGATAGGAGCCTGCCTCGAGCACACTGCCCACCGTGCGCAGTCCGCTGTGCTCGACGCTCCCCAGCCGCAGCCGGCCTTCCGTGACGTCCTGCAGCCGGGCGACGGGAATGGCGTCGAGTTCCCGCTTCACCGCCGCGTCGTGGATCGGTGTCAGTGCCGCCCGTACCGCCTCGACCGCCCTGCCGTGGTCAGCGACCGCGTTCCGCGCCGCCTCGTACAGTCGCGTTCCCCTCGCGACCACGTCCCGCTCTCCACGCCCCACGGGTCCCCACCCCTCACTCGCCGTCCCCGCATCCTCCCACCGCTCGGACGGGCCCCGACGGACCTTGGCGGCGCCCAGCGGACGATCGGACGGCAAGCGGACGGCGCCGAGGCCGTACGTGCCGACGTCTGCCCCGGCGTGGGGCATGGGGCGCGGGTCGTCGCGACCCGTGCTCCGGAGAAGGGCGGCCGCCCGCGGCACGAACTCCGGAGCCAGCGCGGATATTCGCTTGCGCACCCTGGTCACTCGGGTCAACGTCGCCTGGCACCCGACGAAGGCAGAGAAGATGACCACGCAGATCCAGCATGTCGACCACGAACTCGTCCAGGCCGCGGCCGAAGTCGCCCGCACACGCTGCCGGGGCGACAACCACACCATGGCGGCCGCAGCCCGTGCCCGGGACGGCCGGATCGTCACCGCGGTGAACGCCTATCACTTCACCGGAGGCCCCTGCGCCGAGCTGGTCCTCATCGGCGCGGCAGCCGCCCAGGGCGCCTACGAGCTGGACACCGTCGTCGCCGTGGGCGACCGCGACCGCGGGGTCGTTCCCCCCTGCGGCCGGTGCCGTCAGGTCCTTCTCGACTACTTCCCCGGCCTGAAGGTCATCGTCGGCGCAGACGACCGCGTCCGAACCGTCCTCATCACCGACTTGCTGCCCGAGAGCTACGTCTGGGCCGACCACCAACTCGAGACCGAGTGAACCGCCCGTTCAGCACGGCCTGACACGGCCGGCCGACAACGGGGCGAACGTCGCACCGTTCCAGCGCGGCTGGAACGGTCGGCCCCTCCTGATCTGCCTGTTACCTGATCGGCGGCGTGTCGCACCCGCTACACATTGAAGCGGAACCTGCAGCACGGCGCTCCCACCTGCGAAAACTCGGTTCTGGACGTGGCCATCCAGCACCCATCCAGCACGGTGCGAGTTCATCCAGTGCATCCAGCATCAAAGGAGTGGTGTACACATGGCACACTCGGTACACTTGGGCGCATGACGCAGCCGCTGCCCATAGAGTCCATCCGCGACGTGCGTGCACACCTGGCGGAAGTCGTGGAGCGTGCGGACCGCGACGACGTGCCCACGGTCATTACGCGCCGGGGGAAGGAAGTCGCCGCCGTCGTCTCCATCGAGGTGTTGCGCAGGTACCAGGAGTGGGAAGAGCGCGAGATCAACCGAATCATCGACGAGCGCATGGCCAGCCCGGCACCCGGCATCCCGATCGAGGAGATCATGAGGGAGACGCTGGCGCGCGGTGAGTGAGTACCGAACCGTCTTCCGACCCGAGGCGCAGGCCGAGCTTCGGAAGATCCCTCGCGACATGGCACTGCGCATCCTCGCCAAGCTGACCGAGCTGGAGAGCGACCCCCTCGGCTTCAACACCACCGCGCTCGTGTCGCAGCCGGAACGCCGTCGACTGCGAGTCGGCGACTACCGGGTCGTCTACACGATCGACAACGGAGAGCTCGTGGTCTGGGTCGTAACGTCGGGCATCGCTCCACCGTTTACGGCACCTGACTCAAGCTGATCCAACGTCAGAATATCCAGCACCCATCCAGCACCGTGATGACGAAGGGGTCGACGCCCGAAGGAGTCGACCCCTTTCGACCTGCACGATTGACGGATCACCTAGCGTGCAGTAATAGGCCTATTACACGTTGAAGCGGAACTCCACGACGTCCCCGTCCTGCATCACATAGTCCTTGCCCTCCATGCGCGCCTTCCCCTTCGCGCGGGCCTCCGCCACCGAGCCGGTCTCCACCAGGTCGGTGAAGGAGATGACCTCCGCCTTGATGAAGCCCTTCTGGAAGTCGGTGTGGATGACGCCGGCGGCCTCGGGGGCGGTGGCGCCCCTCTTGATGGTCCAGGCGCGGGACTCCTTGGGGCCGGCCGTGAGGTAGGTCTGGAGGCCGAGGGTGTTGAAGCCGACGCGGGCGAGGGTGGCGAGGCCGGGCTCCTCGGCGCCGACCGACTCCAGCAGTTCCATCGCGTCCTCCTCGTCGAGCTCGGCGAGGTCCGCCTCCAGCTTGGCGTTGAGGAAGATCGCCTCGGCGGGGGCGACCAGGGCGCGCTGCTCGTCCTTGAAGGCGTCGTCGACCAGTTCGTCCTCGTCGACGTTGAAGACGTAGAGGAAGGGCTTCGTCGTCAGAAGGTGCAGGTCGTGGAGGGGTTCCGCGCGCTCGCTGCCCTGGACGACGCCGTGTGCGAAGAGCGTGTCGCCCTTCTCCAGGATCTCCTTCGCCTCCTCGACGGCCTTGACCTTGGGGGCGATGTCCTTCTTGATCCGCGACTCCTTCTGCAGGCGCGGCAGGACCTTCTCGATGGTCTGGAGGTCGGCGAGGATCAGCTCGGTGTTGATCGTCTCGATGTCGTCCTTGGGCGAGACCTTGCCGTCGACATGAACGACGTTCTCGTCCTTGAAGGCGCGGATGACCTGGCAGATCGCGTCGGACTCGCGGATGTTCGCCAGGAACTTGTTGCCCAGGCCCTCGCCCTCGCTCGCGCCGCGCACGATGCCCGCGATGTCGACGAAGTCGACGGTCGCCGGGAGGATCCGCTGCGAGTTGAAGATCTCCGCCAGCTTGGTGAGGCGGGCGTCGGGGACGCCGACCACGCCCACGTTGGGCTCGATCGTGGCGAACGGGTAGTTGGCCGCCAGCACGTCGTTCTTGGTCAGGGCGTTGAACAGGGTCGACTTGCCGACATTCGGCAGACCGACGATTCCGATCGTGAGCGACACGTTGCGACTTCCCGTAGTGAGAGGGCCAGGGGGCCAGAGGGCTGGCCGATCCACCAGTTTACGGCGTGCCCGCACCCGCCCCGGCGGACAGCTCGAACGCGCGGCCCAGGTCTCGGCCCCGGCGTGTCCCGCCCCCGATTCGGCACATAAACCGACCTAAGTTGGACCGATGGAGCAACACAGGACGCGCCCCTCGCAGAACGGAACGCGACGCGGCACCCACCTTCCGCCCCAGGGCCGGGGCAGGGACGGGAGCGGGGGCGCCGGCCGGACCGGCTCGGTGCGGGCCGCCGGGCGGGCGGACACGCCATGGGCCGCTGCCGGTCCTGCGGACCCGCCGAGGCGGGGGCCCGGCTCCGGTACGCCTCCGAGGGCCCGCCGCCCCTCGACGCTCCCCCGGCCCGCCCGCGCCCCCGGGGCTCCCGCCCCGCCCCCGCCGGCCGCCGTACGGCGGCTGCCGAACCCCCGGCTCACCGGGCTCGGCGGCGGTCTGTTCAGCGTGGCGCTGATGCTGGCGTTCGGCTGGCTGGACCAGCTGCTGTTCGGCGCCTCGCCGACCGTGTACAGCGTGCTGTTCCTGCCGGTGTGCCTGCTGACCGCGCTGTGGGTGCGCCGGGCCGAACTGTTCTCCGCGCCCGTCGTCGTACCGATCGCCTTCGCCGTGGGGCTCGTGCCCGTCGCCCACAGCGGCGACGGGCTCGGATCCCGCCTGATGGGCCTGTTCACCGCCCTGGCCACCCAGGCCGGCTGGCTGTACGGGGGGACGCTCCTGGCGGCGGCGGCGGCGCTGGTGCGCCGGGTGAGGGTGGCGCTCAGGGCGCGTCGCCGCCGCGGCCGGGCAGGCGCCCGGCGCTGACCCCTCGGCCCATGGGCCGAGGTTTTCGGGCCTTTCGGCGAAAGGCCCTGGTCCCCGCGACGCCGGGACGATCCGAACGACAGGGCCTAACTGCCCTTCGCCGCCCGCATCGCCGCCCCCACGATCCCCGCGTTGTTCTGCAGCTGGGCCGGGACGATCTCCGCCTTGATGCCCTGGATGTGGGGCAGGAACTTCTCCGCCTTGCGGCTGACGCCGCCGCCGATGACGAACAGCTCGGGCGAGAAGAGCATCTCGACATGGGCGAGGTACTTCTGGACGCGGCGGGCCCAGTGCTCCCATGTGAGGTCGGCGTCCTCCTTGGCCTTGCTGGAGGCGCGCTTCTCCGCGTCATGGCCGTTCAGCTCGAGGTGGCCCAGCTCGGTGTTGGGGACGAGGACGCCGTCGACGAAGAGGGCGCTGCCGATGCCCGTGCCGAACGTCAGCAGGATGACCGTGCCGCTGCGGTCGCGGCCCGCGCCGAAGGCGACCTCGGCGACGCCCGCCGCGTCCGCGTCGTTGACCACCGTCACCGGCAGGCCGCCCAGCCGCTCGCTGAACAGGGCCCGCGCGTCCGTGTCGATCCAGCTCTTGTCCACGTTGGCGGCCGTGCGGATCGTGGAGCCGCCGGTGACCACGCCCGGGAAGGTGAGCCCCACCGGTCCCGTCCACCCGAAGTGGTCGACGACCTGCTTGACGCCGTCGGCCACGCCGTCCGGCGTCGCCGGGTGTGGGGTGAGCACCTTGTGTCGCTCCTGGGCCAGGTCGCCCCTGTCCAGGTCCACAGGGGCGCCCTTGATCCCGGATCCACCGATGTCCACGCCGAAGATCTGCATGGCTCTACGTTACGACGATCGACTGACAGTCACTCCGCCGGTCACTCGGCGGAGGCGTCCGCCGGCCCGCTGCCGCCCCGCTCGGCCACCAGCGCCGCGGCCTCCTCGCGCAGGTCACGGCGGAGTTCCTTGGGCAGCGAGAAGGTGATGTGCTCATCGGCGGCCTTGACCAGCTCGACGTCGCCGTAGCCACGCTCGGCGAGCCAGGCCAGGACCTCCTCGACGAGGACCTCCGGGACGGAGGCACCGGAGGTGACGCCGACCGTGGTCACGCCCTCCAGCCAGGCCTCGTCGATCTCACTGGCGAAGTCCACCAGGTACGCCTGGCGCGAGCCGGCGAGCTTGGCGACCTCGACGAGCCGCTTGGAGTTGGAGGAGTTGCGGGAGCCGACGACGATCACCAGCTCCGCCTCGGCGCCCATCTGCTTCACCGCGAGCTGACGGTTCTGCGTGGCGTAGCAGATGTCGTCGCTGGGCGGGGAGACGAGCTGCGGGAACTTCTCCTTCAGGGCGTCGACGGTCTCCATGGTCTCGTCGACGGAGAGGGTGGTCTGCGACAGCCAGACGACCCTGGAGGGGTCGCGTACCTCGACCTTGGCGACGTCCTCGGGGCCGTCGACGAGCTGGATGTGGTCGGGGGCCTCGCCGGAGGTGCCGATGACCTCCTCGTGCCCCTCGTGGCCGATCAGGAGGATGTCGTAGTCCTCGTCGGCGAAGCGGACGGCTTCCTTGTGGACCTTGGTGACCAGCGGGCAGGTCGCGTCGATCGTGGCGAGCCGGCCGCGCCTGGCCTCCTCGTGGACGACGGGGGCGACCCCGTGCGCGGAGAACATGACGATGTTGCCCGGGGGCACCTCCTCCGTGCGCTCGACGAAGATCGCACCCTTCTTCTCCAGGGTCTGCACGACGTACTTGTTGTGGACGATCTCGTGGCGGACGTAGACGGGAGCGCCGTACTGCTCCAGGGCTTTCTCGACGGCGATCACGGCGCGGTCCACACCCGCGCAGTAGCCCCGGGGGGCGGCGAGCAGGACACGGCGGCCAGGCGAAGCGGTCATGCGTCCCATCGTAAGGCCGGGTGCGGCCGCCGATGGGTCACTGGGGGCTGCCGCCCCCAGACCCCCGCTTCGGCCCTGAAGGGGCCTCGTCCTCAAGCGCCGGACGGGCTGCATTGCCGTGACCGGCGTTGGAAAGTGGACGTGGCCGCCATGTCAGTCGGGGCCGATAGTCTCGAGCGCATGGCTGTCAACACGTCCGCCGAGACGCCTCTGCCCGTGGGTGAGGTGTCCCGGCTCATCGGGGGGTGGATCGACCGGCTCGGCGCGGTGTGGGTCGAGGGGCAGATCACCCAGTTGTCGCGGCGTCCGGGCGCGGGCGTCGTGTTCCTGACGCTGCGGGACCCGTCGTACGACGTCTCGGTGAGCGTGACGTGCTTCCGGCAGGTGTTCGACGCGGTCGCGGACGTCGTCGGCGAGGGCGCCCGGGTCGTCGTCCACGCCAAGCCGGAGTGGTACGCGCCGCGGGGGCAGTTGTCGCTGCGGGCGGTGGAGATACGGCCGGTGGGGGTCGGGGAGCTGCTGGCGCGGCTGGAGCAGCTGAAGAAGTCCCTCGCGGCGGAGGGGTTGTTCGCCCCCGAGCGCAAGAAGCCGCTGCCCTTCCTCCCCCAGCTCGTCGGGCTGGTGTGCGGGCGGGCCTCCGCCGCGGAGCGGGACGTCCTGGAGAACGCCCGGCACCGCTGGCCCGCCGTCCGCTTCGAGGTGCGCAACGTCGCGGTCCAGGGGGTGCACGCCGTGCCGCAGGTCGTCCAGGCCGTGAAGGAGCTGGACGCGCTGGAGGACGTGGACGTGATCATCGTGGCGCGTGGCGGCGGCAGCGTGGAGGATCTGCTGCCGTTCTCCGACGAGCAGCTGGTGCGGGCGGTCGCGGCCTGTCGTACGCCCGTCGTGTCGGCGATCGGGCACGAGCCCGACAATCCGCTCCTGGACCATGTGGCCGACCTGCGCGCCTCCACGCCCACCGACGCGGCCAAGAAGGTCGTACCGGACGTCGGCGAGGAGCTGGAGCGGGTGCGGATGCTGCGCGGCCGGGCGCGGCGGTGCATGGAGGCCTTCGTGGAGCGGGAGGAGCGCGGGCTCGCCCACGCGCTCGCGCGGCCCGTGATACAGGATCCGCACCGGATGATCGACGAGCGCGCGGAGCAGGTCGCCTCGCTGGTCGACCGTTCCCGGCGCACGCTCGGCCACCTGCTGGACCGCGCCGACTCCGAGTTGACGCACACCCACGCGCGTGTGGTGGCGCTCTCCCCCGCCGCGACGCTGAAGCGTGGGTACGCGGTGCTGCAGAGGGCGGACGGGCACGTGGTGCGGGATCCGGGCGAGGTGTCCGCGGACGAGGCGCTGCGGGCGCGGGTCGCCGAGGGCGAGTTCACGGTTCGAGTCGACGGCTAGTCGGTGACGGTTCGCTGCCGGCAGTCCCCTGCCGGCGGTTCGTCGTCGGCGGTTACTCAAGGATTGGGTGCATGACGGACAGGACGGACGAGGCGCTCGGGTACGAGCAGGCACGCGACGAGCTCATCGAGGTCGTACGCCGTCTGGAGGCGGGGGGTACGACGCTGGAGGAGTCCCTCGCCCTGTGGGAGCGCGGTGAGGAGCTGGCCAGGGTGTGCCGGCGCTGGCTGGAGGGCGCGCGGGCGCGGCTGGACGCGGCGCTGGCCGAGGAGGAGGAGCAGGAGAAACAGGGTTAGGGGAGGGAGAGAGAGCAAGAGAGCAAGAGAGCAGGGGGAGCAGGGGCGGTGGGCTGTGAAGCGGGTCACCCCACCCCAGCTTTGTTGAAGATTGAACTTCTTTCGCGTACTGTCGTGCACGTCAGCCGGTCCGGTGCTCCGGATCCGGACGCGCACTCTGGAAAGTTCACGCATGTCTCTCGTTCTTGACTCCGCCGCCCAGGACCTGCTGTTCCGCGAGGCCCGCACCGCGAACACCTTCACCGACGAGCCGGTGACCGACGAGCAGGTCCAGGCGATCTACGACCTGGTCAAGTACGGTCCGACCGCCTTCAACCAGACCCCGCTGCGCATCACCCTGGTCCGCTCCGCCGAGGCCCGTGAGCGTCTGGTGCAGCACATGGCCGAGGGCAACCAGGCCAAGACGGCCACCGCCCCGCTGGTCGCGATCCTCTCCGCGGACAACGAGTTCCACGAGGAGCTGCCGACCCTGTTCCCGGCGTTCCCGCAGGCCAAGGACGTCTTCTTCAGCGAGCGCGCCGCCCGTGAGGGCTCCGCCACCCTGAACGCCGCCCTGCAGACCGCCTACTTCATCGTCGGCGTCCGCGCCGCGGGTCTGGCCGCCGGCCCGATGACCGGCTTCGACGCGGAGGGCGTCCGCAAGGAGTTCCTGGACGACGACCACACCCCGCTGGTCGTCGTGAACATCGGCAAGCCCGGCGAGAACGCCTCCTACCCGCGCTCCCCGCGCCTGGCGTACGACGACGTCGTCACCACCGTCTGACACCGGGACGTGACGGGGGCCCCCGGCGGAATCGCCGGGGGCGCCCCCGCCCCGGGGCGGGGGGGGGCCCGGGGGGGGGGGCCCCGCCCCCCCGCCCCCCCCCCCCCCCCCCCCCCCCCCGGGGCCGCTCACGCCGTCTTCAGCGACTCCGCCATCTGCGCCAGCTCGGCCCACGACGTGGTGCCGGCCACCACCGTCGTCGAGCCGTCGGCGCCCTCCAGCACGAGGGCGTCGTAGCGGCCGTCGGTGTAGCGGGTCCAGGTCCGGCCGGCGAGTTGCTCGGTCTTGTCCGTCTTGCGGGCGCCCTGGGTCGCCTCGTCGATGAACTCGGAGCGTTTGGCCTGAGCGGACTGCTCGACCTGGACGTACTCGTCGTCGGGGGTGCGGAAGCCGAGGTGCCAGGCGTCGGAGTCGGCGCCGTCGAAGCGCACGGAGGTCGCCTTCCAGTCGGCCGGCAGGCCCTCGGGCGCGGCCACCGGGTACGAGGCCGCCCGGCGCGCCGTGAGGAGCTCGACGCGGTAGTCGACCCGCTTGATGTCAGGAGCCTGGTCGTCGTGCGGGATGAAGAGGTACATGACGAACCCGGCGACCATGATCAGGCCCAGGGAGAGCACCATGTCCCGGACCGTCTGCGTCTTGCCTTTCGAACCTGCCACGCCCCCTATCGTCGCAGGTACCCGGCGCGCTCATCCGTGGGGTCCCCTGCTCATTTTGTCGGACTGACGATAGAGTCGGGCTTCGAACCCTCATCCGGCCGTCGTCGTATCAGAAAGGTGCGCTCCGATGACCGAGCATCATCATCTGCCGTCCGAACTCGATGTGCCTTCCGAGGCTCCCGACCGCAACCTCGCCCTGGAACTGGTCCGCGTGACCGAAGCGGCGGCGATGGCCGCGGGCCGCTGGGTGGGGCGCGGTGACAAGAACGGCGCCGACGGTGCCGCGGTACGCGCGATGCGGACCCTCGTCTCCACCGTCTCGATGAACGGCGTGGTCGTCATCGGCGAGGGCGAGAAGGACGAGGCCCCGATGCTCTTCAACGGGGAGCGCGTCGGCGACGGCACCGGCCCCGAGTGCGACATCGCCGTCGACCCGATCGACGGCACCACGCTGACGGCCAAGGGCATGCCGAACGCGATCGCCGTCCTCGCGGCCGCCGAGCGCGGCTCGATGTTCGACCCGTCCGCCGTGTTCTACATGGACAAGCTGGTCACCGGCCCCGAGGCCGCCGAGTTCGTCGACATCGACGCACCCGTCGAGGTGAACATCCGCCGGGTCGCCAAGGCCAAGCGCGGCACCCCCGAGGACGTCACCGTCGTCATCCTGGACCGGCCGCGGCACGAGGGCATCATCCAGGAGATCCGGGAGACCGGGGCGCGCATCAAGCTGATCTCCGACGGCGATGTCGCCGGCTCGATCCTGGCGCTGCGTGAGGGCACCGGGATCGATCTGCTGCTCGGGATCGGCGGCACACCCGAGGGGATCATCTCGGCCTGTGCCGTGAAGTGCCTGGGCGGCACCATCCAGGGCAAGTTGTGGCCCAAGGACGACGAGGAGCGGCAGCGGGCGCTGGACGCGGGGCACGACCTCGACCGTGTGCTGACGACCGAGGATCTGGTGACCGGCGAGAACGTCTTCTTCGTCGCCACCGGGATCACCGACGGGGAACTGCTGCGCGGGGTGCGGTACCGGTCGGAGACCGCCACCACCGACTCGATCGTGATGCGGTCCAAGTCGGGGACCGTGCGGCGGATCGACTCCGAGCACCGGCTGAGCAAGCTGCGGGCCTACAGCGCGATCGACTTCGACCGCGCCAAGTAGGAGCCCGCAGAGGCAGGTCCCGGCAGGGATCCCCACGGGCGAGCAGGGAGCCCGCGGACAGGCAGCGACCCGAAGTGGGGGCGCCCCCGGTGCGGAGGGGGCGCCCCTGCTCGACGGTGAGGTGGGTCAGCCGGCCGCGGCTATGCGGTTCGCCGCCCTGGCCGCCTTCTTCAGTTCCATGTCGCGGCGGCGGCGCCGGGCCAGGACCACTCGGCGTTCGGCGGCGGTGAGGCCGCCCCAGACGCCGTAGGGCTCGGGCTGCAGAAGGGCGTGCTCGCGGCACTCCACCATGACCGGACAGCGGGCGCAGACCCGCTTGGCCGCCTCCTCGCGGGAGAGGCGGGCGGCGGTGGGTTCCTTGGAGGGGGCGAAGAACAGGCCTGCCTCGTCGCGCCGGCACACGGCCTCGGTGTGCCAGGGAGCGTCTTGGTCCCTGTCGCGCGCTGGCACCCGCTGGGCCGGAACAGCGGCTACCTGCAGGGACGAATGCGGCGGTTGCAGCACGGTCTACTCCTGACGACGGCTTCGCGAGCGAGAGACGATGCAGCAAGCCCTACCCGCTGTGCGCGCGCCTATGCACTGAGTCCCGAAGCGCACCGGCATTCACAACCGTCAACGGTCGAGGTGTTTGCGCAAACTCCTGTCGACCTTGTGCTGGACGCGATCGAGGATGTCCGCGACGAGCTTGCCGCGCTTCGGCCGGCCCTCGACGCTGCCGAGGACCGCCCAGCCGTCGACGTGGACGACGGGGGCGTCCGGCTCCGGGGAGTCGAGGGTGTCCACCTCGAAGCTGCCGAGGACACCGCCGCCGGCGCCGCGCAGCGAGACGTTCTCCGGGACGCGGATCTCGACGCTGCCGCAGACCGTGAACGCCTTGATGACGACCTGCTGGTACTCGAACAGCGCCTCGCTCAGGTCGATCTCGACACTGCCGAAGATCGCGTACGCGTGGATACGGCGGCCCGTGCGCCAGCGGCCCCTGCGGACGGCGCTGCTGAAGACCGCGACGAGGTTGTCGTCGGGGTCGGCGGGGATCGTCCCGGGGGCCGGGCGGTTCGGGGTCGCCGCGTGCGGCGGGGCGTGCCGGTGATGGGCGGCGGGCAGGTCCCGGATGAACACGTCCAGTTCGCCGACCGTCTTGGCGGCCAGCACGCCCTCGACGCGCTCGGCGTGCTCCTCTGCGGTGAGCCGCCCCTCGGCGAGGGCCTCGCGCAGGATGTCGGCGATGCGGTCACGGTCGGCGTCCGAGGCGCGCAACTCGGCGACGGGGGCGCGCGGTTCGGTCTGCTTCTGAAGGTCCACGGCAGCAGCGTACCGAAACACGATAGATCGCGATAGCCCCCGTTCGGCCATCGCCGGGTGGCTGAAGGACGTCCAACTGAGCCTTACCTCACAGGCTCGGTGTCAGAGGCAGGTTCTACGCTGGTGGGCGCTGCCAATGGAGGCCAGCCGCGCTGTCTGTCGAGTGAGGAATGGGCACCGATGCCTGAGTTCGAGTACACCGATCTGCTCCCCATGGGAGAGGACACCACCCCCTACCGGCTGGTGACCTCCGAGGGTGTCTCCACCTTCGAGGCCGACGGGCGGACGTTCCTCAAGGTGGAGCCGGAGGCCCTGCGCAAGCTGGCCGAGGAGGCCGTCCACGACATCCAGCACTACCTGCGCCCGGCCCACCTCGCGCAGCTGCGCCGCATCATCGACGACCCCGAGGCGTCCGGCAACGACAAGTTCGTCGCCCTCGACCTGCTGAAGAACGCGAACATCGCGGCGGCGGGCGTGCTGCCGATGTGCCAGGACACCGGCACGGCCATCGTCATGGGCAAGCGCGGGCAGAACGTGCTCACGCGGGGGCGGGACGAGGAGGCCCTCTCCCGCGGCATCTACGACGCCTACACCAAGCTGAACCTGCGCTACTCGCAGATGGCTCCGCTCACCATGTGGGAGGAGAAGAACACGGGCTCCAACCTCCCGGCGCAGATCGAGCTGTACGCGACCGACGGCGGCGCCTACAAGTTCCTGTTCATGGCGAAGGGCGGCGGCTCCGCCAACAAGTCCTTCCTGTACCAGGAGACGAAGGCCGTTCTGAACGAGGCCTCCATGATGAAGTTCCTGGAGGAGAAGATCCGCTCGCTGGGTACGGCCGCCTGCCCGCCCTACCACCTGGCGATCGTCGTCGGCGGTACGTCCGCCGAGTACGCGCTGAAGACCGCCAAGTACGCCTCCGCGCACTACCTGGACGAGATCCCGGCCGAGGGCTCGCCGCTCGGGCACGGCTTCCGGGACAAGGAGCTGGAGGAGAAGGTCTTCGAGCTGACGCAGAGGATCGGGATCGGCGCGCAGTTCGGCGGCAAGTACTTCTGCCACGACGTGCGGGTGGTGCGACTGCCGCGGCACGGGGCGTCCTGCCCGGTGGCCATCGCCGTGTCGTGCTCCGCCGACCGGCAGGCCGTCGCGAAGATCACCGCCGAGGGCGTCTTCCTCGAGCAGCTGGAGACCGACCCGGCGCGGTTCCTGCCGGACACCACGGACGAGCATCTGGACGAGTCGTCCGACGTGGTCCGCATCGACCTCAACCAGCCGATGGACGACATCCTCGCCGAGCTGACCAAGTACCCGGTCAAGACCCGGCTGTCGCTGTCCGGCCCGCTGGTCGTGGCCCGCGACATCGCGCACGCCAAGATCAAGGAGCGGCTGGACGCGGGCGAGGAGATGCCGCAGTACCTGAAGGACCACCCGGTGTACTACGCCGGCCCGGCGAAGACGCCCGAGGGCTACGCGTCCGGTTCCTTCGGCCCGACCACGGCCGGGCGCATGGACTCCTACGTCGAGCAGTTCCAGGCGGCGGGTGGTTCGAAGGTGATGCTGGCCAAGGGCAACCGCAGCCAGCAGGTCACGGACGCGTGCGACGCCCACGGCGGTTTCTACCTCGGCTCCATCGGCGGCCCCGCCGCCCGGCTCGCCCAGGACTGCATCAAGAAGGTCGAGGTCGTCGAGTACGAGGAGCTCGGCATGGAGGCCGTCTGGAAGATCGAGGTCGAGGACTTCCCGGCGTTCATCGTCGTCGACGACAAGGGCAACGACTTCTTCAAGGACCCGGCGCCGCAGCCGACGTTCACGTCGATCCCGGTGCGGGGGCCCGGGCTGGCGTAGCGCCCGGGCCTCGTCCCGGAGCTCCCCGGAGGGGGCGCCCCGGGACGGGCTGCGGGGTGCCCGCCGGGCGAGCCGGTCCAGCGGTTCACAGGACCCCTGTGAGCGACGCCCGCCCCTGATTGGCGCAGGGGCGGGCGTCGCCTCAGGCCGGGTCAGCCGGCGCAGACGGTCAGATCGACCGTGTCGCCGGCTTTGACGGTCGTCGGGCTGTGCGGGTCCAGCGCGACCACCGAGCCCGGCTTGCAGCCCTTGACGGCCTTCTTGCCGACGGTGCCGAGTGGCGTCCGCGTCTGCTTGAGGCACCCGACGGAGCAGCGCGCGGAACATCCGCCGGGTGCCGATCGCTGTACCCGGCATGAGCGAATACCGCATCGAGCACGACTCCATGGGTGAGGTACGGGTCCCGGCGACTGCCAAGTGGCGGGCGCAGACACAGCGCGCGGTGGAGAACTTCCCCGTCTCGGGCCAGCGCCTGGAGCGCGCCCACATCGAGGCCCTCGCCCGGATCAAGGGCGCCGCCGCCAAGGTCAACGCCGAGTTGGGCGTGCTCGACAAGGACCTGGCCGACGCCGTCCAGGAGGCCGCCGCCGAGGTGGCGGAAGGACGCTGGGACGAGCACTTCCCCGTCGACGTGTTCCAGACCGGCTCGGGCACCTCGTCCAACATGAACACCAACGAGGTCATCGCCACGCTCGCGAGCGAGCGCCTCGGTCGGGACGTCCACCCCAACGACCACGTCAACGCCTCGCAGTCCTCGAACGACGTGTTCCCCTCCTCCCTCCACATCGCCGCCACCGCCGCCGTCACCCGGGACCTGATCCCGGCCCTGGAGCACCTGGCCGTCGCCCTCGAACGCAAGGCGGAGGAGTTCGCGGACGTGGTGAAGTCCGGGCGGACGCATCTCATGGACGCCACGCCCGTGACGCTGGGTCAGGAGTTCGGCGGGTACGCCGCGCAGGTGCGGTACGGCGTCGAACGGCTGAAGGCCTCCCTCCCCCGGCTCGCCGAGCTGCCGCTGGGCGGCACCGCCGTCGGCACCGGCATCAACACGCCGCCCGGCTTCTCCGCCGCCGTCATCCAGGAGGTGGCCCGCGTCACCGGGCTGCCGCTGACCGAGGCGCGCGACCACTTCGAGGCGCAGGGCGCGCGGGACGGGATCGTCGAGACCAGTGGTCAGCTGCGGACCATCGCCGTGTCGCTGACGAAGATCGCCAACGATCTGCGGTGGATGTCCTCCGGGCCGCGCACCGGGCTCGCCGAGATCTCCCTCCCCGACCTGCAGCCCGGCTCCTCGATCATGCCCGGGAAGGTCAACCCCGTGATCCCGGAGGCCGTCCTGATGGTCGCCGCCCAGGTCACCGGGAACGACGCCACCGTCGCCACGGCGGGGGCCGCCGGCAACTTCGAGCTCAACGTGATGCTGCCGGTCATCGCCAAGAACGTGCTCGAGTCGGTCCGGCTGCTCGCCAACGTCTCCCGGCTGCTCGCCGACCGGACCGTCGACGGCATCGTCGCCCACCGGGAACGGGCCCGTGAGTACGCCGAGTCGTCGCCGTCCGTGGTCACCCCGCTCAACAAGTACATCGGGTACGAGGAGGCCGCGAAGGTCGCCAAGAAGGCGCTGGCGGAGCGGAAGACCATCCGGGAGGCGGTACTCGACGGAGGGTACGTGGAGCGCGGTGACCTGACGCTCCAGCAGCTCGACGAGGCGTTGGATGTCCTGCGGATGACGCGCCCGTAACCTTTGGCGTCCGGCGCGAGAACCGTGACGACTGCCGCAGCGTCGTATGGCCATGGCACCTAATATCTGTGCATGGCAGACGGTGGAGCGGTGAGACGCGTGGGAACGGGCGGTGCGGCGGTCTTCTGGGAGCCCGGGGAGCAGATCCTGTGGCGCTACCGGGAGAACGGCGGCGAGCGCTTCCACATCGCCCGGCCCGTCACCGTCGTACGCGACGACGAGGATCTGCTCGCCGTGTGGATGGCCCCCGGCACCCAGTGCGTCAAACCCGTGCTCGCCGACGGCACCCCCCTGCACCAGGAACCGCTGCGGACGCGGTACACCAGGCCCCGGACCGTGGTGCGCGACCGCTGGTTCGGCACCGGCGTGCTGAAGCTGGCCCGGCCCGGTGAGCCCTGGTCGGTGTGGCTGTTCTGGGAGCCGGGCTGGCAGTTCAAGAACTGGTACGTCAACCTGGAGCAGCCCTTGGCCCGTTGGGAGGGCGGTGTGGACTCCGAGGACCACTTTCTGGACATCTGTGTGTACCCGGACCGCACCTGGGGCTGGCGCGACGAGGACGAGTTCGCCCAGGCCCAGCAGGACGGCCTGATGGACGCGTCGGTGGCCGAACGGGTGCGGGAGGCGGGCCGGTCCGCGGTGGACGTGATCCACGCCTGGGGGCCGCCGTTCTCGGACGGCTGGCAGGACTGGCGCCCGAATCCCTCATGGGCCGTACCGTTGCTGCCGGAGGACTGGGACCGCACGCCCGCGCACCTGTCCACATGAGACCCTTGCTGCGCCCCCGGGCGACAAACGTAGGATCGTCCTCCGCAAGGGCTTGAATCAGCAACTCCCGGAGCAGACGCCAGGTCTGACCGAATGTCACCGAGGGGCGGCAGGACGTGAGCGAGGGGTACGAGGGCAACACTGGTGGGGCGGGCGGGATTCTCGACGCCGGCCCCGTGGGCCGCGCCCGGTGCACCGGTGGCACAGGAACAGACTCTGACCACGCGGGAACTCCGTTCCGGGGACATGTATTCCGGGTATCGGGTTCTCTGCGGGACCCACTGCACGCGCGGCGCGCAGCCCCGGACGGACGGATTCGACACGCGTGACGGAGCAGCCCACCTCCTACGAGCGCCCCCAGGGCGGCGACCCCACGGACCCCCGCGGGGCGCTTCTGCGTTCCCAGGCGCCCGTGCCGGACTCCACGGTCTTACCGTCCCCCGCCGCCCAGGCCCGCACCGACGGGGCCCCGGGCATCGGCACGCCGGGCTCTCCGGCGCCGTACGGCAGGACCGGTAAGGCAAGCACGGGAGGCACGGCAGGCAAGGGGGCAGAGGTGGGCAAGGGCAAGGATCCGGCCGGTTCCGGTCCCGAGCACTCGCAGCCCGTGTCCGCCGAGTCCATGGGAGCGCTTCCCGGGCGGGCGGAGCCGAGCGTGGGGGACCACCGGCCGCGCCCGGTGCCCGAGTCCATCCCGGTTCAGCCGGGCGCCGAGCACGGCCCCGACGGGCAGGAGCGCCGTACCGGACAGGTGTCGGCGCCCGGCCGGCCCACGCCGATGCGGCGGGACGGGGACCGGCTGCGCTTCGTGGGCGCGGCCACCCGGCGGATCGCCCGCGGTCTGGATCTGGACGAGATCGTGATGGGGCTGTGCCGGGCCACCGTGCCGACCTTCTCCGACGCGATCCTCGTCCATCTGCGCGACCCGCTGCCGGTGGGCGACGAACGCCCGGCGGCGGACCGTGTCGTGCTGCGGCTGCGGCGCACCGACCGGATCCCGGAGGAGCGGGACACCGAGACCGGTTTCGCGGCGCTGGGCCTGCCGCCCCCGGAGACGCCGGACCGGCAGGAGCTGTCGGCGGTGGTCGCCGAGCTGTGCGAGGTCCGGCCCGGCGGAGCGCTCGCGGAGGTGCTGCGCGGGGTGCGCCCGGTGTTCGCCGACAGCCCGGCCGCCCGCGCCGCGCTGCCCGAGCTGCTGGGCGAGGACAGCCGGCTGGACGTCCCGGACGGCAAGCGGGCGATCCTGGCCCCGCTGCGCGGCCGGCGCCGGGTGATCGGCGCGGCCGTCTTCATCCGCCGCCCGGACCGCATCCCGTTCGAGAACGACGATCTGCTGGTCGCCGCCCAGCTCGCCACCCACAGCGCCCTGGGCATCGACAAGGCGGTGCTGTACGACCGTGAGGCGTACATCGCCGACGAGCTGCAGCGCACCATGCTCCCGGAGACCCTGCCGCGTCCCACGGGCGTACGGCTGGCCTCCCGCTACCTGCCCGCCGCGGAGACCGCGCGGGTCGGCGGCGACTGGTACGACGCCATCCCGCTGCCGGGCAGCCGGGTGGCGCTGGTGGTGGGTGACGTCATGGGGCACTCGATGACGTCCGCCGCGATCATGGGCCAGCTGCGGACGACCGCGCAGACCCTCGCCGGGCTCGACCTGCCGCCGCAGGAGGTGCTGCACCACCTCGACGAGCAGGCCCAGCGCCTGGGCACCGACCGCATGGCGACCTGCCTGTACGCCGTCTACGACCCGGTCTCGCACCGCATCACCATCGCCAACGCCGGCCATCCGCCGCCCGTCCTGCTGCATCTGGGCGGCCGGGCCGAGGTGCTGCGCGTGCCGCCGGGCGCGCCGATCGGGGTCGGCGGCGTCGACTTCGAGGCCGTGGAGCTGGACGCGCCCGCCGGGGCGACGCTGCTGCTGTACACCGACGGCCTGGTGGAGTCCCGGCTGCGGGACGTGGCGACCGGCATAGAGCAACTGCGGGAGAAGCTGGAGGCGACCGCGCAGCTCACCGGGCCGGATCATCCGCCGCCGCTGGAAGCGCTGTGCGACGAGGTGCTGGACATGCTCGGGCCGGGCGACCGGGACGACGACATCGCGCTGCTCGCCGCCCGGTTCGACGGGATCGCGCCGAGTGACGTGGCGTACTGGTTCCTGGAGCCGGAGGACGCCGCGCCCGGGCAGGCCCGGCGGCTGGCCCGGCGGGCGCTGGAGCGGTGGGGGCTGGAGGAACTCACCGATTCGGTGGAGCTGCTGGTGAGCGAGGTGGTCACCAACGCGGTGCGGTATGCCACGCGGCCGGTCACCTTGCGGCTGCTGCGTACCGACGTGCTGCGGTGCGAGGTCGGGGACGACGTGCCGCAGTTGCCCCGGCTCCGGCAGGCCCGGGCCACGGACGAGGGCGGGCGCGGGCTGTTCCTGGTGAACCGGCTGGCCCGGCGGTGGGGGGCCACTCGGCTGAGTACCGGCAAAGTGGTCTGGTTCGAGCTGAACCGGGGCTGACGGCCTCTGCAGAGACACACGGAGAGGGGGGGGGGGGGGGGGCGGGGGGCGCCGCTGGGTGTGTATGTGGGGGCCGCAGTCCCCCCAGGGGGCGTTTGGGTGGGGGCCCCCCGCCCGCGGGGGGGCCCCCCCCCCGGCCCCCCCCCCCGGGGGGGCGCCCCGGGGGCGGCCCGCCCCCCCTCTCTGTGTGTCTCTTGCGTCCCTACTGCCCCGACTGCGGGTCCAGGGGGTTCTCAGGTGGTGTCACCGGGGGCGACGGGGAATTGCTGGGCGACGGCGCCTCCGAGCTCGGCTCGTTCGACGGCTCCTCCGACGTCGGCGTGTTGGACGGGGTCACCGGGGGCTTCGGGGACTTGCTGGGCGTCGGCGCCTCCGAGCTCGGCTCGTTCGACGGCTCCTTCGACTGCGACGGCGACGGGCTGGCCGAGCGGCTCGGCTGGACCGCGGCGCCCTGGGTGGTGTCCAGGTCGAACTTGGTGACCTTGGTGGAGACGCCGAAGGTGTACGCCGCCCAGATCTGCGCCGGGAAGCCACCGCCGTTGACGCGGCCGTCGTCGCCGGTCAGGCCGGTCGTCGCGCCGGTCAGGGTGACCTGCGGGTGCGGGGGCTTGGCGGATTCGCCGAACAGGCCGACCGAGGTGACCAGGTCGGGGGTGTAGGCGGTGAACCAGGCCGACTTGTTGTTGTCGGAGGTGCCGGTCTTGCCCGCGACCTTCTGGCCCTTGCGCAGGGGGTTGTCCCGCACGGACTTCTTGGCCGTACCGTCGTCGACCACGCCCGTGAGCACCGAGGTGACCGTGTCGGCGGCCTCGCGGCTGATGACCTCCTCGCCGATGGACTGGGCCGGCTTCACCGTGTGGGCGCTGTTCTCCGCCGACTTGATGAGGGTCGGGGTGACCTTCTTGCCGTGGTTGTCGAGGGTGGCGTAGACGCCGGCCATCTGCAGCGGGCTCGCGCCCATGGTGCCGAGGGTCTGGGCGGGCACCGCCTTCAGGTCCTCGGTGTCCATGCCGAGGTCGCTCGCGGTCTTCAGCACCTTGTCCATGCCGACGTCGACGCCCATCTGCGCGAAGACGGAGTTGATGGACTTGTTCATCGCGGTCTGGACGGTGACGTCGCCGTAGTCGACGTCGTCCTCGTTCTCCGGGGCGAAGCCGATGTCGCTGCCGACGACCGGGCGCTTGCTGGTGCCGTCGTAGAGCGTGTTCGCGCTGATCTTCTCGCCGTCCTGCGTCTCGGCGCCCTGGGCGAGGGCGGCGGCGAGGATCACCGGCTTGAAGGTGGAGGCGGGCTGGTAGTCGGTGCGGGTGGCGTTGTTCGTGTAGTGCTCGACGTAGTTCACGCCGCCGTACATCGCCACGACCGCGCCGGTCTTCGGGTCCACGGAGGCGGCGCCGGCCTGGACGTCGCCGTCGACCGAGCGCTTCTTCTTGTCCAGCTTGCTGGTCAGCTGCTCCTTGACGGAGGCCTCCAGCGCCTTCTGCTTCTTCTTGTCGATGTTGAGGGTGATGTTCCAGCCACCGGCGTTGACCATCGCCTCGGCTTCCTTGCGGCTGTCCGCGACGCCCTGTGAGACGAGCTGCTTCTCCAGCTCGCTGTTGGCCGCGTCCACCAGGTAGCCGACCTGGCCCTCCTGCCCGGGGGCCGCCTTGGGCTCCTTGGGCACCGGGAACGTCATGCCGGCGCGCTCGGCCTTCGTCAGCCAGCCCTCCTCGACCATGTTGTTCAGGACGTAGTTCCAGCGCTGCTGGACCAGCTTCCTGCCGGTGTCGGAGGCGGCGTGCCAGTCGTACTGGCTGGGGGCCTGGAGCAGCGCGGCGAGATAGGCGCCCTGGGCGACGTTGAGCTTCTCGGCGTCGACGCGGTAGTAGGCCTGGGCGGCGGCCTGGATGCCGTAGGCGCCGCGGCCGTAGTAGCTGGTGTTGATGTAGCCGGCCAGGATGTAGTCCTTGGACTCCTCCCGGTCCAGCTTCAGCGAGATGACCAGTTCCTTCAGCTTGCGCGTGACGGTCTGTTCCTGCGTCAGGTAGTAGTTCTTGACGTACTGCTGGGTGATCGTCGAACCGCCCTGCGCGCCCTTGCCCATGAGGGTGTTGAGGATGCCGCGCGCGGTGCCCCTCAGGTCGACGCCGGCGTCGTCGTAGAAGCTCTTGTTCTCGGCGGCCACGAAGGTGTGCTGGACCGGCTTCGGGACCTTCGCCAGGTCCACGTTCTCGCGGTTGAGCTTGCCGTCGCGGGTCAGCAGCGAGCCGTCGCTGTACTTGTAGACGTTGCTCTGCAGTTGGGCGTCGGCGTTCGCGTTGTCGGGGATCGGCGTCGTGATGTACAGCGCGACGAAGGCGCCGATGGTGAGCACGACGAGGCCGAGGAAGGTGCCGAGCATCTTCTTCCAGGTGAAGAGCCTGCGGATGCGGCCCTTCTCGCTCTTGGCGCCCTTGGCGCCCTTCTTCGCGCTCCTGCGGGCCGCCGCGCGGCCGCCGGTCACGGCGGCGGCCGTCGTCTCCTCGGCCGTCGACACCGACTCGTTGCGCGAGGCGGGAGCCGCCGCCCGCGACGAACGGTTCTTGGGCGCCGCGCGGCGGCCACCGCGCTGTCGCGCTCGTCTCTCGTCCGCTCGTCCCATGAGTCCGCTCGCTCCGCTTCCTACTCGGCAGTCACACCAGTGCCCGGTGGCAGGTCAGCTCAGAAAGCTAACACCGCTGTCTATGACGAAGGGTTCTCGATCCGGCTCTGGGCGGGCGTGAGAATCAGCACCTCGCTCGGCGGAACCGGCACACCGTCCCACCGGAATCGACGTTCGAAAGGGCCCGAGGGTTGCCATCACCCGATAAAGTGATATCACTTAGCTAGACCGAAGCTAACGCCGCGAGAGAACGACTCGCGAGAAACGGGGGACCCTCATGTCCACACACGACCCGCACGGCCCGCAGAACCCGCCGGTGACCCCGGGCGCCTCCGCCGATGTCGACGTTCCCGAGATGCCCGCCCCGCGGGTGCACGAGTTCCCCGCGCGCAGCGTGGGCGGCGGGCTCGCGCTGCTGCTCGGCCTGGTCGGACTGCTGGCCGGTGTCGGGCTGATCGCGGCCGGCGCGGCGGCGGTGTCGGGCCCCGCGAAGGCCGCGGTGATCGTCGTCGGCATCCTGGTCGCCCCGGGCGCGTTCCTCTCGATGTGCGGGCTGAACATGGTGGCGCCGGGCGAGGCCCGCGTGGTCCAGCTCTTCGGGCGCTACCGCGGCACCATCCGCGAGGACGGCCTGCGCTGGGTCAACCCGTTCACCTCCCGCCAGAAGATCTCCACCCGCGTCCGCAACCACGAGACGGCGGTCCTGAAGGTCAACGACGCCTACGGCAACCCGATCGAGCTCGCCGCGGTCGTGGTCTGGAAGGTCCAGGACACCGCGCAGGCCACCTTCGAGGTGGACGACTACTTCGAGTTCGTCTCCACCCAGACCGAGGCGGCCGTGCGGCACATCGCCATCGAGTACCCGTACGACGCCCACGACGAGGACGGGCTCTCGCTGCGGGGCAACGCCGAGGAGATCACCGAGAAGCTCGCCGCCGAGCTGCACGCGCGCGTGGAGGCGGCCGGTGTGCGGATCATCGAGTCCCGCTTCACCCACCTCGCCTACGCTCCTGAGATCGCCTCCGCGATGCTCCAGCGGCAGCAGGCGGGCGCGGTGGTCGCGGCGCGGCGGGAGATCGTGGACGGCGCGGTCGGCATGGTGGAGGCGGCGCTCAACCGGATCGCCGAGCAGGACATCGTGGAACTGGACGAGGAACGGAAGGCGGCGATGGTGTCCAACCTGATGGTGGTGCTGTGCGGGGACCGGGCTCCCCAGCCCGTGCTGAACACGGGGACGCTCTACCAGTGACCTCGCCCGCGGATCCTTCGGAGGGCTCTGCACCCAGGCGGCGGCCGCAGCAGCGCAAGCAGGTGCTGCTGCGGCTCGATCCGCTGGTGTACGACGCGTTGGCCCGGTGGGCCTCGGACGAGCTGCGGTCGGCGAACGCGCAGATCGAGTTCCTGTTGCGCAAGGCACTGAAGGAGACGGGGAGACTGCCCGGCGAGGCCGGCCCGATACCGCGCCGCGGCCGTCCGCCGGGCGGCTCGGGCCCCAGACCCCCGGCGTCCTGAACGGCCTGGCCCGCGGGCTCCCCACGGCGGGCCGGACACACCCGGCCACCCCTGTAGCAGTCCTGTGACAATCGCCCCCCACCTGCGGCGCCCCACCCCGCGCCACCGACTCCACACTCGGCGTATACATCCGGCGTATACACGGTGTGTAGAGTCCCCTCCATGTCCATCGGTCACACTCTCCTGGGACTCCTGGAGTCCGGGCCCCGCCACGGTTACGACCTGAAGCGGGCCTTCGACGAGAAGTTCGGTCACGACCGGCCCCTGCACTACGGCCAGGTCTACTCGACGATGTCCCGGCTGCTGAAGAACGGGCTCGTCGCAGTCGACGGCATCGAGGCCGGCGGCGGCCCGGAGCGGAAGCGGTACGCCATCACCGACGCCGGGATCACCGATGTCGCCCGCTGGCTCGCCACGCCCGAGAAGCCCGAGCCGTACCTGCAGTCGACGCTCTACACCAAGGTCGTCCTCGCGCTGCTCACCCACCGCGACGCGGCCGACATCCTCGACACGCAGCGCTCGGAGCATCTGCGCAGCATGCGCATCCTCACCGACCGCAAGCGCAAGGGCGACCTCGCCGACCAGCTGATCTGTGACCACGCCCTGTTCCACCTCGAGGCCGACCTGCGCTGGCTGGAACTGACCGCCGCGCGCCTCGACAAGCTCCGAGAGGCGGTGACCGCGTGACCGCTCCCGCGGGATCCCTGCTGGCCGCCGACGACCTGCGCAAGGCGTACGGGCCGACGATGGCCCTGGACGGCGCCGAGTTCTCCATCCACCCCGGCGAGGTCGTCGCCGTGATGGGCCCCTCCGGGTCCGGCAAGTCCACGTTGCTGCACTGTCTCGCGGGGATCGTGAGGCCCGACTCGGGCTCGATCCTCTACGACGGGCAGGAGCTCGCGACGATGAGCGACGCGGGGCGCAGCGCGCTGCGGCGCTCGGAATTCGGGTTCGTGTTCCAGTTCGGGCAGCTCGTGCCGGAGCTGACCTGCGTGGAGAACGTGGCGCTGCCGCTGCGGCTGAACGGCACCCCGCGCAAGCAGGCCGAGCGGACCGCGCTGGCCTGGATGGAGCGGCTGGAGGTCGACGACCTGGGCAAGAAGCGGCCGGGTGAGGTCTCCGGCGGACAGGGACAGCGGGTGGCCGTGGCCCGGTCGCTGGTCACGAGCCCGCGGGTGGTGTTCGCCGACGAGCCGACCGGCGCGCTGGACTCGCTCAACGGCGAGCGCGTGATGGAGCTGCTCACCGAGGCGGCCCGGTCGGCCAACGCCGCCGTGGTGCTGGTGACGCACGAGGCGCGGGTGGCCGCCTACTCCGACCGCGAGATCGTCGTACGGGACGGGAAGTCGCGGGACATGGAGCGGGTCATATGAAACTGCGCAGGGGGCACCTCCCGCGCGAGCGAAGCCGAGCGTGGGGGCCGCTCCGGGACCTGGGCATGGGGGCCAGGTTCGCCTTCGCCGGCGGACGCGAGGGGTGGGCGCGGATGCTGCTCACCGCCGTCGGCGTGGGGCTCGGCGTGGCGCTGTTGCTGCTCACCACCGCGATCCCGAACGCGCTGTCCGTCCGGCACGACCGGGAGGAGGCGCGCACGGACGTCACGTACAACAACAAGAAGATCCCGAAGGCGGACGACACGCTTCTGGTCGCCGACGTCGGGACGACCTTCCGCGACAAGGAGGTGCGCGGGCGGGACGTTCAGCCCGAGGGGCCCCGGGCGCCCCTGCCGCCGGGTGTCGCGAAGTACCCGGCGGTGGGCGAGATGGTGGTCTCCCCCGCGCTGAAGCGGCTGCTGGAATCCGACGACGGGAAGCTCCTGCGGGAGCGGCTGCCGCAACGGATCATCGGCACCATCGGCGAGTCCGGCCTGATCGGCTCCCAGGAGCTCACCTTCTTCCGCGGCACCGACAAGCTGGTGCTCTCGGACGACACCTACCGGGTCGCCCGCATCGACCGGTTCGGTGACCCGAATCCGACCAAGCAGGAAATGGATCCCGTCCTTCTCCTGCTGATCCTCGTGGTGTTCGTGGTGCTGCTGATGCCGGTCGGCGTCTTCATCGCCGCGGCTGTGCGGTTCGGCGGCGAGCGACGCGACCGGCGGCTCGCGGCCCTCAGGCTGGTGGGCTCCGACAGCCGGATGACCCGGCGGATCGCCGCGGGCGAGGCCCTCGCGGGAGCAGTGCTGGGCCTGGTCTTCGGCACGGTCTTCTTCCTGATCGGCCGGGAGGCCGCCGGCTCCATGGAGCTTCAGGACACCAGCGTGTTCCCCAGCTACCTGAACCCCTCCCCCACGCTGGCCCTGCTGGTCGCGGTGGCGGTTCCGGCCGCCGCCGTCCTGGTCACCCTGTTCGCCCTGCGGGGCGTGGTGATCGAGCCGCTCGGCGTGGTGCGTACGGCGAAGCCCCCGAAGCGCCGGCTGTGGTGGCGGCTGCTGCTGCCGCTGGGCGGGATCGGGATGCTCTACCCGATGATCGGCAACGGCCGGGACAACGGGGACTTCAACCAGTACCTGGTCATCGGTGGCGTCCTGCTGCTGCTCGTCGGGGTCACCGCGCTGCTGCCCTGGGCCGTGGAGGCGGTCGTCACCCGGCTGGGATCGGGCGGGGTCGCCTGGCAACTGGCCATCCGTCGGCTGCAGCTGAGCAGCGGCACGGCCGCCCGCATGGTCAACGGCATCGCGGTCGCGGTGGCGGGCGCCATCGCGCTGCAGATGCTGTTCTCCGGGGTGCAGGACCAGTACACCAAGGAGTCCGACAACGACCTCAGCCTCGCCCAGATGCAGGTGAGCACACCGGACGGGATGCCGCTCGCCAAGGCGGCGGCCGCGTACGAGACGACGAAGGGCGTGCGGAAGGTCTACGCCTTCGGCGAGAGCTTCGTCGGCGACCGGCGCAAGGGCCCGGAACACTTCTCCCAGGTCACCATCGCCGACTGCGCGTCCCTGCGTGAGGTGGCCTCCCTGCCCTCGTGCGAGGACGGTGACACCTTCGTCCTGCGGGGCGGCGACTACGAGGAGGAGTCGTCCGGTATGGCGAAGCCCGGCTCGACTGCGTGGTTCGACCCGATCGAAGGCGACGGTGACGAGAAGCCGACCGCCTGGACGCTGCCGGCGGACATGAAGCAGGCGCAGGCCGTCGAGGACCCGAGCGGGATGAAGCGCGGCGGCTTCCTGCTGACGCCGAAGGCGGTGCCCGCGGGGGCCGAGCGGGGAGTCACCGGGCAGATGTACCTCGCTCTCGACCAGGCGGTGGCGGACGCACCCGAGTACGTACGCAACACGGCCCAGCGGCTGGACCCGCTCACCGAACCGATGATGTGGGTGTCCAGCACGCGCGCGGAGTCCTTCGACAAGATCCGCACCGGCCTCTTCGTCGGCGCCACCTGCGTACTGGCGCTGATCGGCGCGAGCCTGCTGGTGTCGCAGCTGGAGCAGTTGCGCGAGCGCCGCAAGCTGCTGTCGTCGCTGGTCGCCTTCGGTACCCGGCGCCGCACGCTGAGCCTGTCGGTGCTGTGGCAGACGGCGATCCCGATCGGTCTGGGCCTGGCACTGGCCGCGGCGGTCGGCCTGACGCTGGGCACGGTGCTGCTGAAGATGACCGACACGCCGGTGAGTGTGGACTGGGCGAGCGTGCTGTCGATGACCGGCATCGGCGCCGCCGTCGTCCTGGCGGTGACGCTGCTCAGCCTGCCGCCGCTGCTGCGGCTGATGCGGCCGGACGGCCTGCGCACCGAGTGAGCCGAGGGCCCCTCCCGCTGACGCCGGGAGGGGCCCTCGTCCGCTTCAGAGGCTGTACTCCTTCACCACCCGCCGTACCTGGGCGAAGAGCATGCCCACGTTCACCGACTTGCGGCACACGACCACCGCGACGACGTCCTGCTGCTCGGTCATCCTCACGAACAGGTGGGTGAGGTTGTCGCTGTTGACGAGGATCTCCTGGAAGAAGTGGTTGTCACTGCTGCTCCCGCGCCGCTCCTTGAAGACGTCCTCGATCATCACGACCGTACGGCCCTGGAACAGGTCGAGGGTCGCGCCCGCCAGCAGGTCCAGGACCTCCGGCGGGTGGTTGTCGACGGTCTCGTAGGACAGGAGCATGCCCGTCGACATGTCGACGACGCCGGAGGCGACGCAGTCGGGGGCATCCGTGCGGAGCGATTTGACCAGGCCCATCACCTGGTCGGAGAAACCCGGGGTCATACGCTTCGTCGCCATCCCTTCAGACTCCCTCGACCGCCTTCTCGGACATGGCGGCCCTCTCGCAGTTCTCGAAGTTCTCGAAGTTCTCGTGGTTCTCGTACTTCTCGTTCTCCTCGGCCCTCCCGGTGAGGATCAGGTCGATGCGGCGCAGGGCCGGCTGGGTCGCCGTGTGCAGACGGTCCACGTCCATGCCCTCGTCGCCGAGCACGACCATGAGCGCCGTGTCGCCGACCGCGTAGAAGGCGGCGCAGCCGTGGCTGCCGTACGTCACCGTCCGGTGCAGGGCGCCGCGGTCGGTCGCCTCGGCGGTGCGGCGGGCGAGGCCGAGGCCGGCCGCGGCGAGGGCGGCGAGGCCCTCGGGGTCGATGGAGTCGGCGGTGTCGGCGGCGATCAGCAGCCCGTCGGCCGCCGCGACCGCGGTGTCGGTGATACCGGTCACCTGCTCGCGCAGGCCGCGCATTTCCCGCGCGAGGGCTTGATGGTCCATGAGTGCAACTCCCCTGTCTATATGACCGTCTGTCGTCTGTGGGGGCATTTCACGTGGGGGAATTCAGCGGGGTTTCGAAGGAAGGCCGGGGATTTCACTTCCCCGTCGGATTGCGCAGGCGGAAGAACTCCTTCCAGCTCGTCCCGTTCCGTTCACCGCCGATCGCCTCGGTGATGCCGCTGGCACCGGGCCTGCGGCGGGGCAGGGCGGCCGGTTCCGGAGGCAGGCCGATCGGCGGGGGCGGTGGCGGGGCGGGTTCCCGCGGACGGACCGCGGCCCCGTCGGGCGGTGACCGCACCGGGATAGGGGCGGGCGCGCCGGAGCACTCCAGGAGCCCTTCACCGAGCATCCGGGCTACCTCGACGGTGACGGTGTAGACCCCGCGCCCGGTGAGGAAGGCGAGGTCACGGGCGGTGCGCCGGCCGTCGGCGTGGCCGAGCAGCTCGCGCCGCAGCGCGGTCAGACGGTCGGCCGCGAGGGAGAGCGGAGCAGGAGCGGGGCGTTCCCGCTCCGGGCGTACGGGACACGGCAGCGCCAGCAGCGCGTTGAGCTTGCGGGCCGCGTCCTGCAGGAGCCGGGTGGGAGGTTCGCCCACGGCGACCCCGGCGGGCGGCGGTTCGGCGGCCGGACCGCGTTCGCAGCCGTCGACGCTGCCCGCGACGACCGCGAACGCGGCATCCTGGAGGGCCATCGCGCAGACGACCCTGAGCTGCGCGGCCCCGGTGTAGCCGTGGGCGATGAGCCCAGCGGCCGGCCAGCGCGCCCCGCCCGACTCGCGGACCAGGCCGGCCCACTCCTCCCCGCCGATCCGCCCGGAGCGCAGCAGCAGCGCCTCCGGTCCGGGCGCGCCCGGCGACTCGACGGCGACGACCAGACCGCCGCGCAGATGGACGGTGCCCCCGGGCGAGCCGGACACCCGCACTTCCCCGGTGAAGCCGTCTCGCCCGCACGCGGCCAGGTCGCGTGCCAGCAGCTCGTAGCCCGACATCACTCCCCTTGGCCTGTCGCACATACGCCTGACGCGTAGCGCTGAGGAGGGAATGTGTATCAGCCGGGGCGCATATTCCAGCGGCGGATTTCCGACCTGCTCTCAGCTGACGGAAGTTGCTCCGCCGATGCAGCCAATTCTCTTTGTTCGGCGCTCATTTGACCGATCGACCGACCTCAGTCGTCACCGCTGAGCACGCGCACCGGCAAGGGCCCCAGCGCCTCCCGCAGGGCCTCCGCGAGCTCCCGGTACTCCGCTCCACGTGCCGCGCCCGTGCGCATGGCGAGGGCGATCCGGCGGGCGGGCGCGGGGTCGGCGAAGGACCCGGTGAGCAGCTGGGTGGAGCGGCTGGTCTCGACGGTGACGGCGGTGCGCGGCAGCAGCGTGCAGCCGAGTCCGCCGGCGACGAGCTGGACGAGCGTGGAGAGCCCGGCGGCGGTCGTGGTCACCGGCGCGCCCTCCCGTCGCCCACCACCGCCCTCGGCCGAGGGGCTTCGCCCCGCCCCGCTGATTCCTCTCCCCGCCTCGCGACAGATGTCGAGCGCCTGGTCGCGCAGGCAGTGCCCCTCGTCCAGGAGCAGCAGGTTGAGCTCCTTGAGGGCCTCGCGCGCGATGCCCTCCCGGCCGCCGAGCCAGTGGTCGAGAGGGGTCACGAGCACGAAGTCCTCGTCGAACAGCGGGAGTTCGGTCACCCCGGGCACGCCGAGCGGCACGGCGAGCAGCAGCAGGTCGAGTCGCCCGCTGTTCAGGCCGTCGATGAGACTGGCGGTCTGCTCCTCATGGACCTGGAGGTCGAGGTGCGGGTAGCGGTCGTGGGCCAGGCGCAGGACGGTGGGCAGGAGATACGGCGCGACGGTCGGGATGACCCCGAGCCGCAGCACCCCGGTGAACGGCGCCCGTACCGCCTCGGCCTCCTCCATCAGCGCCCCGACCTCCTCCAGCACCGCCTTGGCCCGTACGGCGAGCCGCTCGCCGGCCGGGGAGAGCAGCACCTTGCGGGTCGTACGTTCGAGCAGGGTCACGCCGAGCGTCTCCTCCAGGGCGGAGACGGCGCCGGACAGCGCTGGCTGGCTCATGCCGATGGCGGCGGCCGCGTCCCGGAAGTGCAGATGCTCGGCGACGGCCGCGAAGGCGCGCAGCTGGGCCAGACTGGGCAGCCGCCGCTTGGCGCCGACGCCAACGCCGACCCCCACTCCGCCGGTCGCCGCGGCGGCCTTGGCGCCTTTGACGCCCCCGGCACCCTTGGCGTCGACATCACTCACGGTCACTGATAGCTACCTCCGATCAACCTGACTGAGTGTAGTGATTTCTGCAATCAATGCACCCTGTGCCAGCATCGGGAAGGACCAACCCATGGGAAGTGTCCGCGATCCGGACGCTTCTTCGCTGCAAGGAGAGCGTGTGCTCACTGTCGGTGACAAGTTCCCCGAGTTCGAACTGACCGCCTGTGTCTCGCTGGAGAAGGGCAAGGAGTTCGAGCAGATCCACCACAAGTCCTACGAGGGCAAGTGGCTGGTGGTCTTCGCGTGGCCCAAGGACTTCACCTTCGTCTGCCCCACCGAGATCGCCGCGTTCGGCAAGCTGAACGACGAGTTCGCCGACCGCGACGCGCAGATCCTCGGCTTCTCCGGTGACTCCGAGTTCGTCCACCACGCCTGGCGCAAGGACCACCCGGACCTGACGGACCTGCCGTTCCCGATGATGGCCGACTCCAAGCACGAGCTGATGCGCGACCTCGGCATCGAGGGCGAGGACGGCTTCGCGCAGCGCGCCGTCTTCGTCGTCGACCCGAACCGCGAGATCCAGTTCACGATGGTCACCGCGGGCTCCGTCGGCCGCAACCCCAAGGAGGTCCTGCGGGTCCTCGACGCCCTGCAGACCGACGAGCTGTGCCCGTGCAACTGGACCAAGGGCGAGGACACCCTCGACCCGGTCAAGCTGCTGGCCGGGGAGTGAGCTGACATGTCCCTCGACTCCCTCAAGTCCGCCCTACCGGACTACGCCAAGGACCTGAAGCTCAACCTGGGCTCGGTCATCGGCAACTCCGACCTTCCCGCACAGCAGCTGTGGGGCACCGTGCTGGCGACCGCGATCGCCTCGCGCTCCCCCATCGTCCTGCGCGAGCTGGAGCCGGAGGCGAAGGCGAACCTCTCGCCGGAGGCGTACACGGCCGCGAAGTCCGCTGCCGCGGTGATGGCGATGAACAACGTCTTCTACCGCACCCGGCACCTGCTGTCGGACCACGAGTACGGCAACCTGCGGGCGGGGCTGCGGATGAACGTCATCGGCAACCCCGGGGTCGACAAGGTCGACTTCGAGCTGTGGTCGTTCGCCGTGTCCGCCATCAACGGCTGCGGGATGTGCCTGGACTCGCACGAGCAGGTGCTGCGCAAGGCGGGTGTCGAGCGTGAGGTGATCCAGGAGGCGTTCAAGATCGCCTCGGTGATTCAGGCGGTGGGTGTGACGCTGGACGCGGAGGCGGTTCTCGCCGAGTAGCTCCGGTCACCACGGGCCCCGTTCGCCTTCCGGGCGAGCGGGGCCCAACCGTTTCCTCCGCCCCCGCGCTCACGACGGCGGGGCGTCCGAAGGCCCCGCCTCCGAAGGCGCGCTCACCGGTGCCACCTCCGCCGCCGTAGCCCCCCTCGGCCGCGGAGCGATCCGCGCCGCCGGCTCCCGCGAGTACGCGTGCAGATAGGCCACCACCGTGTTCGTCACCGCCACCAGCGGCACGGCGACCACCGCACCCCCGATGCCCGCGACCATCCCCCCGGAGGCCACCGCCAGCACCACCGCCAGCGGATGGACGCGCACGGCCCGGCCGAGGATGAACGGCTGGAGGATGTGCCCCTCGATCTGCTGCACGGCAAGGACGACGACCAGGGTCATCACGGCACTGAAGACGCCCTGCGTCACCAGCGCGACGACGACCGCCAGCGCCCCGGAGGCCACCGCGCCGACGAGCGGGATGAACGAGAAAAGGAAGATGAAGACGGCGAGCGGGACGGCCATCGGGACGTCGAGGAAGTAGATGCCGAGACCGATGAAGATCGCGTCGATCAGGGCGACGATCACCGTGCCCCGCACGTACGCCGTGAGCGTCGCCCACGCGCGCGGCCCCGCGCCCGCCACGCCCGGCCGGGCGGCGGCCGGGACCAGCTTCAGGAACCACTGCCAGATGCGCTTGCCGTCGTAGAGCAGGAACAGCGTGGAGAAGAAGGCCAGCAGGATGCCGGTGAGGGCCTCGACGACGACGGTGACGCCCTCCAGGCCCGCCGAGGTGATCTCGTCGGTGTTGGCGCCGACCGCCTCCCGCAGGTTCTTGGCGATGGCGTTGATCTGCTTGTCGGTGACGTGGAAGGGGCTGTTGAGCAGCCACCGTCGCAGGTCCTCGATGCCGTCCTGGACCTGGTCGGAGAGATTGTCGATGTTCTCCATGACCTGCCAGGTCACGAACCAGCCCATGAGGCCGATGACGACGAACCCGAGGATCGCCGTCAGCGCGGTCGCGGGCCCCCGGGGCACGCCCAGGCGCTTGAGGCGGGCGACGGTGGGTTCCAGCAGGGCGGTCAGCAGCAGCGCCACCACGAAGGCCAGGACGACGAGTTGGACGGCGCTGATGACCTTCATCAGGACCCAGACGGTCCCGGCGAGCACCAGCAGCCGCCAGCCGGCCTCGGCGGCGACCCGGACACCCCAGGGCACGACCTGCGCGGGGTCGGGGCGCGGGCCGGGAGGCGGAAGTTCCTCGGCGGGTACGGCGGTGATGTCGGGCGGTGCCGGTTCGGGGTCGGTGCCTTCGGCGGCCTCCCGCCGGACCGCGGCGCGCCGCTCGTCGAGCCGCTCCCCCATCTCGGTCAGCCCGGCACCGAGCCGGCCGAGCCACCCTGGCACTCGCGACATGATCCGTCCTCTTCCCCCGTCGCTCCCCACCACTCCCCCTGGAGTCGTCGGCTTACGACCGTACAGGGCGAAAGCCCCACCCCGTAGGACGGGGAGGGGCTGCGCCGGGGTTGAGCGGCCACGGCGGCGCCGGCTCAGTAGGAGCCGTTGGCCTGCCAGTAGGCCCAGGCGTCGCAGGGGCTGCCGTACCGCTCGTTCATGTAGTTCAGGCCCCACTTGATCTGGGTGGCCGGGTTGGTCCGCCAGTCGACGCCCGCGGACGACATCTTCGAGCCGGGGTACGCCTGAACGAGACCGTAGGCGCCGGAAGAGGGGTTGACCGCCCGGTAGTTCCAGGTGGACTCGTGGTCCACGATGTTGCTGAAGCACTGGAACTGGCCGGCGGGCACGATCTGACGTGCCATGGCCTGGACCTCGGCGACGCTGTACGACGACTGCTGGGGGAAGCTGCCGACGTCGCCGGCCGAGGCGCTGGCGGCCTTGGTCTCCGCCTCCTGGCGGTCCTTGGCGGCCTGGCGGTCCTTGGCGGCCTGCGCCGCCTTGTCGGCGGCCTCCTTCTGTTTGGCCACCGCGTCCTGGGCCGCCTGCTTGCGGGCCGCTTCCTCCGCGGTCTTCCTGGCGGTGGCGTCCGCGGCGATGGCCTGGGCGTCGGCCTGCTGGGTCAGCGAGGCGGTCTGCACCTGGGCCTGTTGGCCCGCGGGTAAGTCAGCGAGGAGGTTCGAGTCGTTCGCGGTCGCCTCGGCGTCACCTGCGGGCTGGGCGGTGCCGGCCTGGGCGACTCCCATGACAGCGCCGACCGTGGTGACCGCGGTGGCCGAGGCCACGGCGAATCCCCGGGCCGATATCCGGCTCACACGGCTTCCTTACTACTGGGTCGTCAGATGAAAGGAGGTGCGGCCTCGGCCGCGGGGGCTCAGTACCAGTGGTTGGCCTGCCAGAACGACCAGGCGTCACACGGGCTGCCGTACCGCTCGTTCATGTAGTTCAGGCCCCACTTGATCTGGGTGGCCGGGTTGGTCTGCCAGTCGGAACCCGCGGAGGAGTACTTGGAGGCGGGGAGAGCCTGGAAGAGGCCGTAGGCGCCGGAGGAGGCGTTGACCGCGTGGTAGTTCCAGCTGGACTCGTGGTCCACGATGTTGCTGAAGCACTGGAACTGGCCGCTGGGGACCATCTGCGAGGCCATCGCCTGGATCTGCGCGATGCTGTAGGAGCTCTGGATCGGGAAGTCGGAGGCGCTGCGGCTCGCCGCGGCCTTGGCCTCGGCGCGCTCCTTGGCCTCCTTGGCCGCCTTCTCGGCGGCTTCCTTCTTCGCGACCGCGGTCTTGGCGGCGGCCAGGCGGGCCGCTTCCTCGGCGTCCTTCTTGGCGCTCTCGTCCGCGGCGATCGCCTGTGCGCTGGCCTGCTGCGTCAGGGAGGCGGTCTGCACCTGGGCCTGCTGGCCGACGGGGATGTCCGCGAGGAGCGTCGCGTCGCTGGCCTTCGTCTCTGCGTCGTTGGTCTGTGCGGTGCTGCCCGAGGCAACGCCGACGACACTTCCGACAGCGGTGACCGCGGTGGCCGAGGCCACTGCGAATCCCCGGACCGAGATCCGGCTCACACGGTTTTCCTTCCAGCATCGCCCGCTTCGGTGACCCTGGCGGACGCAATCGTGCCCCTGGCACTGGCCTCCCCATTGATGGGTCACGGGAAGCGCGGGCCCGGTGGGCAACTCCCGCGAAGGGAGCGCCGCGTGGTGCTCGGGCGGCATACGACGGAGGTATGGAGTTGGCGGTGGTGCTTTTGTGGTGCCGTACCGCTGGGGGTACAGGTGTGTCGTATGCGGGGCCTGACAGGAGTGAGACTATTCCGTAACCCGACGCCACAGAGCAATTCCCAGTTGCGTGTGAAAGCTCACATCCGGTTTGACCCCGGGGATTTCATCGTTCGAGCACACGGGAAGGCGCCGCCCGGCTAGGCTCACAGCCTTTGCCGGACGGCGCCGACTACCGCGTAACCCCGCTGAACTTGGTCGGGACGGTCAGATCTGCCCGTCCTCCAGCATTTCGGTCACAAGGGCCGCGATCTGGGACCTCTCGGACCGGTTCAGGGTGACGTGCGCGAAGAGCGGATGCCCCTTCAGTTTCTCCACGACGGCGACGACACCGTCGTATCGACCGACCCGCAAATTGTCCCTTTGCGCCACATCGTGGGTCAGAACAACCCGTGAATTGGCGCCGATTCGGGACAGAACGGTCAGCAGGACGTTCCGTTCCAGCGACTGGGCCTCGTCCACGATCACGAACGCGTCGTGGAGCGAGCGGCCGCGGATGTGGGTGAGCGGGAGGACCTCCAGCATGCCGCGGGCGGTGACCTCCTCGATGACCTCACGGCTGGTGACCGCCGACAGCGTGTCGAACACCGCCTGCGCCCAAGGGCTCATCTTCTCGGCCTCGGAGCCCGGCAGATAGCCCAGCTCCTGCCCGCCCACCGCGTACAGCGGCCGGAAGACCATCACCTTCTGGTGCTGGCGGCGCTCCAGGACCGCCTCGAGCCCGGCGCACAGCGCGAGCGCCGACTTGCCGGTGCCGGCCCGGCCGCCCATGGACACGATCCCGACGTCCGGGTCGAGCAGCAGGTCCAGCGCGATGCGCTGCTCGGCGCTGCGGCCCTTGATGCCGAAGGCCTCGCGATCGCCGCGTACGAGACGGACGTTGCCCTCGGGCGTCACCCGGCCCAGCGCCTTGCCGCGCTCGGACTGGATGGTCAGGCCGGTGTGCACGGGGAGGTCGGAGACCTCCGGGACGTACACGTGTCCTTCCTCGAAGAGGATGTCCACCTGCTCACCCGACAGGGTCAGTTCGGACATTCCGGTCCAGCCGGAGGCGTCCGTGATGGCGAGCTCGGCACGGTACTCCTCGGCGAGGAGCCCGACCGAGGACGCCTTGATCCTGAGCGGGAGGTCCTTCGACACGACGGTGACGTCGAACCCCTCGGCCTGCAGGTTGCGGGCGACCGCGAGGATGCGGGAGTCGTTGTCCCCCAGGCGGTAGCCGGTCGGCAGAACGCTGGGGTCCGAGTGGTTGAGCTCGACACGTACGGTCCCGCCGAGTTCCCCGATCGGGATGGGGGCGTCGAGGCGGCCGTACTTCACCCGGTAGTCGTCGAGCAGGCGCAGGGCCTGCCGGGCGAAGTAGCCGAGTTCGGGATGGTGCCGCTTCGCCTCCAGCTCCGTGACCACGACGATGGGGAGCACGACCTCGTGCTCGTCGAAGCGGGTCAGGGCGTTCGGGTCGGCCAGCAGGACGCTGGTGTCGAGAACGTAGGTGCGCCGGTCTGGCTTGTGGCGCTTTGTGCTGGTCACCACGGAAGGACGTACCCCCTCGGATGAGGTCGGGGAGCGACGGAGTGGAGCTGGACCGGAATTCGGCGCCCTGCACGGGCCGAAAACCGGCCCTCCGCTGCGTCCGTGCTGACCGCACGATCGGGCTGGTGCAAAGGGCCTCCCGGGCGGACGGCCCCGTGCCGTCCGCTGAGATCCGACACCCGTGGTTCGGGCGTCGACCTGCTTGGCTTATGCCCTCGAACAAGCGCTGCCATGCCACGGCATATGACGGCGCACCGGTGAACTCCTTGTTACCGCTGCCCCAAACGGGGTAGTCGGGAGCGTTTCACCGGGGGTGTGGTGACACGCGGGGTGTCCGTGCGTCAGCCGCCGTAACGGCGGTGCCGGGCCGCGTAGTCGCGCAGGGCACGCAGGAAGTCGACCTTGCGGAAGGCCGGCCAGAAGACCTCGCAGAAGTAGTACTCCGAGTGGGCTGTCTGCCACAGCATGAATCCGGACAGCCGCTGTTCGCCGCTGGTGCGGATCACGAGGTCGGGGTCGGGCTGGTCGCCGGTGTAGAGGTGCCGTCCGATCATGTCGACGTCGACGGACTCGGCGAGCTCCTCCATCGACACGCCCTTGTCCTGGGCGTCGGCGAGCATCGAGCGCACGGCGTCGGCGATCTCCTGGCGGCCGCCGTACCCGATGGCGACGTTGACCAGTATTCCGTCGATGTCCGCGGTGGTCTCCTCGGCCTCCTTCAGCGTGTGCTGCATGCCGGCCGGGAGGAGGTCCAGGGTGCCGACGTGGTGCACCCGCCAGCGGCCGTCGGCGGCGAGGGTGCGGACGACGTCCTCGATGATGCCGAGGAGCGGGACCAGCTCCTCCTTGGCGCGGTCGAAGTTGTCCGTGGACAACAGCCAGAGGGTGACGACCTCGACGTCCGTCTCGGAGCACCAGCCGAGGAATTCCTCGATCTTCTCGGCGCCGGCCCGGTGGCCGTGCACGGTGGTGGAGCCCGCGGCCTTCGCCCAGCGGCGGTTGCCGTCCATGATGACGCCGATGTGCTTGGGCACCTGAGCGTGGTCCAGGTGGCCTTCCACCCGGCGCGCGTACAGCCTCACCAACAGGCCGCGCAGCTTGTCGCGCAGGTTCACGTGAATGTCAGCCCCTCCGTGCGGATGCGGTCCCCGCGGGCCGCAAGCCTACCCCTCCGGGGGTGGTGCGGGTGGTGTGGGTCGGGGGCGCGGGAGGCGGAAGTTGGTCCCGTGTGGTGGCGGGTGCGGGTTGCGGGAGTTGCTCGCGCCCACGCGGCGGAGCCGCCTGCCGACAGCACCACGCCCCTTGGGCGAGTCACCCGAGCACCCCACTTCAAGCGCGCCGACCCCGACAAAAAAACGGGCCGGTCCGTGGGGGGGAGACGGACCGGCCCGAGGGGGGGCTTCCACCATAACCCTTCGTAAGGGCTGCTGCGTGCATTGGCGCGAGACAATTACTCTCCGGAGTCGCCCGGCGACGGTTTGGTGGCCGCCTGGGGCGTGGTTTTGCGGTGATTCATGGCCGAAAGACAGCGGATTCACAGGCAAATCGGGCCGCACGATGGTGGAAGCGGAGGCATTCGGGCCACTTCGCCCCTTGCCGACCGACCGGGCACCCGTCCCCCCGACGGGCTACCCGCAGGACACACGCCGACTTGACGCCGACGGCACCGCGCAGCCCCCTCCACTGCGCGGTGACGCCCGCGCAGCTTTGCTCACGCGAATTGCCTGCAATGAACTTACGTGAGGCCGGCGGGTGATGCGAGCCGTTCGCGATAACGATGTGGAAACCCCGTGGAGATGGCGAGGCGTTCTGTCGGAGAGTGGGACGGAATGCCCGATTCCCCCGAGTGGCCGTATAAGGCGGATCCGTCCTGCGGCGCTCCTGCAGTGCTTTTGCGGTGCTCCTGCGGTGCTCCTGGCGGCGCCGACATGACCTTGAGGATCAGGAGGATCAGTCGACGCGAGGCGAGTACGCGGCGAGTGGAGCGACCGTTCCTGGCCAATCCCGCCGAGGGGGGGTGCCGGCGCGCCCGCGGAGATGATGGCCGCGATGCTCGGGGCCGTACGCAGGTGCCGCAGGCGGCACAGGTTCCGGTTCCGGTTCCGGTGCCGGTGCCGGTGTCGGAGTGCGAGCCGAAGGAGTGACACGGGCGGACGTACGGGTGGGGCTCCGGGAGGCTGGGAGGCCCTGAAGGGGCGCGGGACTGTGGGCCGGGTCGCCGGTGCGGAGACATGGGCCCGCGGGACCCCGCAGCTGCCTCCCACTAGCTTCCCACTAGCTTTCCGCTAGTGAACTGCCCATTCAGGTCAGGGAGTTGACGGCGAGCCCGGTCGGCTCGGCTTGCGGGCCTCGAAGAGGTGGCGGGCGCTGTGGGCGACGAACGGGCCCTCCGACTCGATCTGCTCGTGCAGGGCCCGGAGTTGTGGCTCGTACCGCGCCACCGTGAAGCCCGGCACCATCCACACCACCTTGCGCAGGAAGTGGACGACGGCGGCGATGTCATGGAACTCGACACGAAGGCGTTCCGCCCTCAGGTCGACGATCTCCAGGCCTGCCGCCTCCGCGTCAGCGCGTTCGCGGTCGGGGTGGCGGGCGGCGCTGACCTCGTCCGGCAGCGGTCCGAGGAAGTACTCGACGAGTTCGAAGACGCTGCGCGGCCCGACGTGCTGGGCGAAGTAGATGCCGCCCGGCTCCAGGACCCGGGCGATCTCGCTCCACAGCGGCCGCACGGGATGACGGCTGGAGACGAGGTCGAAGGTGTCGTCCGCGAAGGGCAGCGGCGCGTCCTCCGGGGCCGCGACGACCGCGACGCCACGCGGGCGCAGCAGGGCGGTGGCCTTGGCGACGTTCGCCGGCCAGCCCTCGGTGGCGACGGCGAGGCCGGGGGCCTTCGGAGCGGCCCGCCCGAGAGCGAAGTCCAGGACCTCCCCTCCCCCGGTCTGCACATCCAGCGCGGCCCGGGCGGTGGTCAGGCGCTCGGCCAGGGAAACGGCGTACCCCCAGGAGGGCCGCGCCTCGGTGGCCCGCCCCTCGAACCAGGAGAAGTCCCACCCCTCGGTGGGGACGGCGACGCCCTCGGCGACGAGGTCGTCGAAGCTCCGCTTCTTGTCGTGGCCGCTCATGCCTGCCCCCTCACTTCACCAGGGACCGTACGTCGTCCCCCACGAACCGTATGAAGCCCTCGATGTCGGGCTCGTCGGCGGTGGGGAGCAGGACGACCGTGTCGGCGCCGGCGTCGGCGAACCGCTGGACGGTGTCCGCGACCTCGGCCGCGTCGCCGGCGACGCCGAGGCCGGGGGTGCCGGTGAGGCCGGTCGCGGTCAGTTCGCGCTGGAGGCGGGCGGGGCCGTCGGGCCCGGTGGCGGCGAAGACGTAGACGACGATCCTGTGGGCGCCGCCTGCGTCGCGGCCGGCCGCGGCCCTTCCCTCCTCGATGACCCGGCGTGCCTCGCGCACACCGTCCGGTGAGAAGACCTCGTTGAGCACGGTGCCGTCCGCGACCTCGCCGGACAGTCGCAGGGTGCGCGGCCCGATGCCGCCGACGAGCACCTCGGCGCCGCCCTCCGGAGGCCAGTCGAGGGCGACGTCGTCCAGCGTCACGTACCGCCCCTCCGTCGTGATCCGCTCCCCGTCCAGCAGGCCGCGCAGGGCGAGGGTGTACTCGCGCAGCAGCGTCAGCGGCGACTCGGCGCGGGCGCCGACCTGGCCCATCCAGTCCTGGACGCCGTGACCGACGCCGAGGGTGACGCGGCCAGGGAACATACGGTGCAGCGTGGCCGCCTCCATCGCGGTGAGGGCGACGTTGCGCAGCGGGACCGGCAGCAAGCCGACACCGACCCCCACCCGCTCGGTCCAGGCGAGCGCTGCCGCCGCCGCGGAGATGCCGGCCTCCCGGAAACAGTCCTCCCACAGCCACAGCTCGTCGAGCCCGGTGGAGTCGGCGAGCCGGGCGACGGCGCGCAGGCGCTCGGGGGGTAGTTGGGGGCGGAAGATGGCGCCGAGTCGGGTCATGGGGTCTTCCTAGCGGGCGCCTGTGGGCGGGGCAACCTGTTTAAGGGTGTGAGGTGTTGAGGCGGTGGCGCAGGAGACGGCGCCTTCGGCGATGAGGTTTTCGAAGGTGGGTGCCTTGCCGCCCGTCACAGTGCGCTCGGAATTTCCGGGTTGTTCGTGCAGGGCAGCTTCTTCGCCAGGTTGCGGGCGAGCTGGGCGGTCATCTCACTCAGGAGCTTGGTGTCGAAGTCGGGAAGATTATTGACCTCGGTCTCGACTTCGAGGGGGAGTTCGGCTTCCTGGTCCGGATGAGATCCTTTGATCTTGCAGGGGAACAGGGCAGTGAGGTGCAATCCGGAATCCTCGTGCACCACGTAGACATCACCGCCTGCCGCCTTCCAGCCGGGCACGGACGCGACACCGTCCTTTATGCCTTTAGGAGTGTCGACAGACCAGCGAACGTAGGAGTTGAATCTGGCGCTCGTTCCTTCGACGCCCACATCGCAGGGGTGGGCGCTGTTGGAGTAATGGCGTTCACTGCCGGGCTTCCACGACTTTGCGACACTTGCCCGCTCGGACATCAGCTCGTCCACCGGCCTGGAGGAGTTCAGGGTTTCCAGCGTCCCCTCCCCCATCTCGTCCTGCAGTACGTCGATCCTGTCGGCACCGAACAGCGCGTTGCACGTGCTCCAGCCGATCGGAGCGTCGTTCCTGTCCTTGCTGGCCCCCTCTCCGGAACCAGAGCAGGCGGACAGCACGACCACCGCCGCGACTACGGTTCCGAGGGGCGAGAACGTCCTTGAAAACTTCACGACGACACCTTCTCCGCGCTCGAGATGGCATTCTTCCCATCCCAGTACGAACCCTCGATTTCCCGGTTGAGCTCGAGCTTCTCAGCCTGAGTCATACCGACGGCGTCGGCGTAGTTGTAGACGGGCACCCAGGCTCCGCGCTCACCGGCAGCCTCCAGACCCTGAACTTCTCTCAGTGCCTCGGGGTCGTTCTTGTACTCGTGGTCCTGAAGGTATTGCGCCGTGTGGTTGCCGTAGGCCGTGCTGACCGTCGAGGCGCCCGACTCCAGCACGATCGGAACGACGGTGGTGGCGACGACACCAGCGGCCGGCCCCAGGAGCAAAGCCGTGCCGCCAGCGGCTGCCGCCGTGACCACACCAGTCATTAGCGATTTTCGCCATTCGCCCTGCTTTGCCATTTCCAGGTTGGCGGCGGTCTCGTCATCCTTGAAGTCTTCGCGGATCTGGTGCGCCCGGGACTCGTCGAGGATGCCGTTCACCTTTGCCGAGTTGTGGGCGAAAGCGGTTCCGTCGTCACGGTTGTCCTCCAGGGACGCAAGTCCGCTGGCCGTGAAGACCTGGTGTGCGGCAGACAGGGTCTGGTAGCCGTCCTCGTCCGCAGCAACCAGCATCATGAAGTTCCGTGCCTCCTGCTGGCCGAAGGGGTGACGCGTCGAACCGTCGCTGCTCTCGCCGAAGATACGTTCACGACCCAACTCGTCGCCCGTCTCGCCCCAGTCCATGATCGAGTAGTTGAGGTCGTCGATGTACGCCGCGCCCATACGGGCGAGGCTGTCCTTCATGACCTCGTGCGGCGGTCCACCCTCAGAAGCGACGTTGTAGCGCTCGATCACCCGTTGCATGAGATCGGCCGTCTGCTCGTCACGATGCAGTACTGGTGGATCCGCGTCCCACGCCGCCCCCGTCGTCGCAGCCTCAAGCGCGTGCCCGAGGGCGTCGGGCCCCATCTCGCGTGCGTGCTTCGCCTCGTCGCTGCCGGGATGGACAAGGCTGTCAGGAGCCCACTCGAAGTCGTTCTTCGTCAGCTCATCGAAGTACGAGTCAAAACCAAGCGTGGCGCTCGTGTCGACCGTGCCGTCCTCCTTGTAAGCGGTCGGCGGGTCGGTGAAGAACTTCTTCGCGGCCTCGGGACTGTGCCCGAGCCCTTCCAGGACACTCGTCAGCGGGTCGTAGCCGGCGCCGTTCTTTCCCGAAGGGTTGAAGCCCCAGTCGAGGTCGGACCCGGGAATCGTGGGCTTGTTGTCCATGAACCGGTAAGGGTCCTTCTTGTGCAGCTGCACAATGTGCTCGGCGATGGGGTTGATGAACCGCGCGTCGTAATTGCCGTAGCGCAGCATTCCGCCCAGCAGCTGGTAGCCGTACGGGGACATGCCCGCACCGGGGTAGAGCTCGACCCGCTGCGTGCCCAGCTTGCGGAACTCCGACGCCCAGTTCGCCGGCAGGTGAGACTTGTTGTCGGGGTCGGTCGCCGAGGCAAGGCTCAGTCCCAAGTTCCGCTGGAGCTGCCGGGTGAGGGCGAGCCGCTCCTTGTCGTCCCCCATCGTGCCGTCCAGCGACATACGGCCGTAAAACTCCAAAGCCTCCTTGGGCCCGCCGAGCGACTTGTAGAAGTCTGTGGAGAAGTCCGCGTCCCTGGCGTTGAACCTCATGATGGAGTTGAGCTCCATGTACTGCTTGTCGCTCATCTCCGGTCCGAGCTTGGCGATTTCGACTGCGCGCTCGGCCTGGGCGTCGTCGAGGGACTCGTACGACTTGTGACCTGCGTTGTGCTTGTCACTCCCGTGGCTCTTGCCCAACGCGCGGGCCAGCGAGGAATCGATCTCGGAGGCGTGTGCGACGAGCCGGTTGATGCGGCCTTCCAGCTCTTGCTTGGCGTCGAGCTGTTCCTGTGTGCGATCGTCGCTGTCGCCCCGGATGTGTGGGAAGAAGCAGCGAACCTTGCCCTCGCCGATGTCCTCGACGCGGACCCCGAGGTTCGGGGCATCCTGCTCGACGGCGGCCCTGATCTTCTTCTGGAGCGCGACGAGCTCCGTGTGGCCGTCGACAAGCACCGCGTGGATGCTGTCGGCCTCGGTGTGCAGGTCGGCGATCTCCTTCGCCGTCTTGATGACGAACTCCCGTGTCACCGTGGCGTTCACACCGGCCCACCGGGCCTTGTCCGACTTGGCCTGCATGCCGTCGCGGGCACTCTCCGCCGCGGTCTTGAGCGCGTCCACGCTCTTCTTCCAGTCGGAGACGGCGGTGCCGAGCTTGCCGAGGTCGACCTCGACCAGGTCCATGTACGTGAGAGCCATCGGCCAGCTCCTACTTGAAGTACTTGCTGATCTCGGACACGGGCAGGGCACCACCGTCGCTGCCGAGGATCACAGCCCCGATCTTGGCGTCCTCCTGGGCATGCAGCTTCTTACTGAAGTCGAGGTGGTCAGAGATGTGGGCGCAGGCCTGAAGCACCGTCTTGAGCTGCGACGTCCAGATGTCGACCGTCGTCTCCAGGGCACTGCCCGTTGCAAAGCCGTGCGACTTCAGTGCAGCCGCGGCCTGGCCCGTGGACCCTGTGCCGTCCTTGTTGGCGCCGGCGCCGGCGATGTCCGCCCCTGCCCGCAGATCCTCGTAGAGGCGGTGCGCGTCATGGCCGACGGCGCCGAGGTCGTCCTGGTTGACGACCAGGTCAGCTTGGGCACCGCCGCCTCCGCCCCCTTCGGCGGGGAATTGATTGAGCCGCATCTGCGTCGAACTGCGCTCAGCCGCGTCCGCCTTCAGCTGCTCCCACTCGTCCCACGCCATGCGCGTGCCCTCCCGTAGCTCCCCGTCCCGCCATGCTTGCGATGCGCGTGACGCGCCTGGGCAAGCGGTGGCCACGCGCAACAGATCGCGGGCCCTTTGCTCGGACTTTAATCCACGAAACGATGGGGCTGTAGTGACGATCGGTGCATCAACCCGTAGGTATCCAGCCAAGATTGCCGACGGTTGGGGTGCCGTCAGCCCTGCACCGCGTAACGCAGCAGGATGACGCCGTTGCCGAAGGTGCGGGACTCGGTGAGGTGGACGGCGGTCGTCGTGTCGGTCTGCGGAAAGAGGGGCTTGCCTCGGCCGATGAGGACCGGATGGACGTAGAGACGGATCTCGTCCACGAGGCCGTGGCGGAGGAACGCGGCGGCGAGGTCGGCACCGCCGAGACCCAGATCGCCACCGGGTTGCTCCTTGAGGGCCCGGACCTCCTCCGGAAGAACTTGCCGCATGACGGTGGTGTTCCAGTCGGCGTGCTCGAGCGTACGGGAGTAGACGTGCTTCGGGATGTCCCTCCAGATCGCGGCGAACTCTGCCTCCGGCGGGGTGACTTCGGGGTCGGCGTCGGCCGTGGGCCAGAACGCGGCCATGAGGTCGTAGGTGACCCGGCCACTGATCAGGCCACCCATCTGCCGGATGGTGTCGTTGAAGTGCTGGTGGAGTTCCTCGTCGACACAGTGCCAGGAAATGTCGTGGTCGGGGCCTTCGATATATCCGTCGAGGGATACCGACATCATCAGGACGATCTTCCGCATACGACGGCCCACCTCTTCGTGTCCCGGCTCGCTACGGTGCAGAGGGTAGCCACACGGCCGAGGGGAGACAGGGCATGGCGCGCTGGCGTGACGGGTGGGGGGAGCTCGTGGTGGGTGGGGAAGGGGTGCGGGTTCCGCTGGAAATCGCCACCTCGTACCGGGCTCGGAGGAAGGGGTTGCTCGGGCGGCATTCCGTGGACGGGGCGATGCTGCTGTCCCCCGCCAACAGCGTGCACACCTTCGGGATGCGCATACCGATCGACGTCGCGTACCTCGATCGGCGCATGAAGGTCCTCGCCGTGCACACCATGCCGCCCGGACGGCTGGGGATGCCCCGGCTGCGGGCTCGGCATGTGCTGGAGGCGGGGGCAGGGGTCATGGCGGGGTGGGGGATGGGGGCTGGGGTCGAGGTCGAGGTCGAGACCGTGGGCTGAGGACCGTACTGATACTCAGCCGCAGGAGGAAACCGCCGGCGACGGCGGTCTCTCCAGCGCTGTCGCAGGCGCAGGCTCACAGCCGATCGGCAGAGAAGCCAACCCACAAGCTGGCGGAGCGCCAGGAGTCCGTGATCTCCCGCGGAACTGCCTCGCTATGAGGACGATTGAGAGGAGCACGCTGGTGAAGGACGAGGAGATTGTCAGGCACTTCGACGGCCGGGGCCGGGTCGAGCTGCTGGTCGGCCGCTTCGATGCGCCACGGAAGCGTCGGATCGAGCAGATCATCCACGAGCTCGGTTACCGACTGCTCTCTATTGAGAATTTGGGCCTCGCCGGCACTCGGCTCCGCTGCGAACGCGACGACGCTCCCCACGCCCGCCGCCGGGCCGAGCGGACCATCCACCGACTGCGCGCGGGCGGCCCGGTGCTGCCGGAAATCGAGGAAGCTCCACCCCCGCCACCCCCTCCGCCGCCCCCAGTAGGGCCCCCGCTTCCGCCCCGACAGCGATTCCAGGTGCCCGATGAGCCGCCTCCTCCGCCACCCGTCGCAGGGCCGGCCCAGCCGCGGGTGCCACCCCGGCCACCTTTCCCGCCGCCGCCTCCGGCCACACCGGCCACTTGAGTGCTGGGCGATCAGAAACGCCCGGCCTCCTCTGTGGCTACGGCCTGAGAGCCTCTCCCATGGCGCGGTGATCCGCTGAGCCTGTGAATGTCCGGTGCGCAGGGCTGGTCCATGTCCGAGCGCACCGGACACCCGGGGTTCATCGGCCCGCCGAGCCCTCGCCTTCTCGGCAACGGAAACAGCGGCAGGGCGGCCACGACAGGGCGTCCCACAGGTCGGTCGCGTCACCGCCTCCGCCGTGGACGCTGATCCGGGCCTGGCTGACGCGCCGTCCGTCCCCGTCAACGCGGTAAGTGCGCAGCGTCAGCCGGGAGGAGCCCGGCTCCGGCGGAGTGCCGACGTTCACTGTTCCCCCTCCCCCACCAGTGGGCGGTGACAGGCGCAGCCGCAGCGGCGCATCAGTGGGAGGCGGCCCCCGCTGTGTGGCAGCGGGATGTCCCGCAGGCGGCGGCACGTGCTGTGTACGTCCTCGTATCCCGGCCGGCGCGCCAGCGTGCACTCTGGGGACAGGTCCAGAGCGTTCACCGCTCGTCCCCGGCCCGGCGTGACGGCGGCAGGACGGTGAGGACGTCCGGCTGCGGCGGGTAGTGCGCGGCGCATGCCTGGCACGCGTACACGACGAAGCCGGGCCCGGAGTTCTGGTGCACGACGGCGACCACGACCGGAGTCTCGGTGGTCACCTCGCAGCGCACGCACATCCGCACGGGCGGGCGAGGCGCCTTGTCCCCCATCCTCATCACGCCGCCCTCTCCGCCGCGAGCACGTATGGACGGACCGGGGCGGTGGAGGCGCCATCGAGTAACACCGGCAGCCCGTACGGGGAGCGGTGGGCGGGGAGCCGTACGGCAACCGGGGCAGGCACCTCCGGGTCGCGGGCGGGGACCGGTACGACAGGGCGCGCGCCCGCCCTCCGCCTGCCGGTGCCGGGCGCGCACACGCCCAGGGCCCAGCGCAGCAGCGCGTGGATAATGCTCACTGTCATCAACCTCCACAGGGTTGGTGGCCATGCCCCCGGACGGCGCCCACCGTCGCGGGGGTCTTCTGCTGGCATCGACTGTACGCCAACTTAGTACGTCTTGGTACGTCTCTTCACGTCCAAAGCCGCCCTATGCTGGGTTGAGCTGGCCTTTTACGCTCCAGGGCATGATAGAGATCGACCGGGAGAGCATCATCCCTATGTATGTGCAGTTGGCCTCCGCCCTGCGCGAGCGCATCCGACGCGGCGAGATCCCGGTCGGCCGACGTATCCCTTCTCACCACGAGTTGGAGCAAGAGACGGGCGGGGCGGTCAGCCGTCGAACCATCAAGTCCGCCATCGAGGCGCTGCAAGCCGAGGGGATCGTTCAGGGAGTGCAGGGCAAGGGAGTGTTCGTCATCGCCATGCCCTCCTCCACCTCCGCGAGCGACGAGGCCACCGGCTGAGGGGCATGTCCACAGGCCGCACGAGATGCCCCGGGCGAGGGTGGTCACCCTTTGTGATGACGATCAACGATTCCGGCGGCTACCGTGTTGCAGGTGGCCGGTGCCGCCCCGCCTTTCGACCCGCCGTTGGGAGGGACTGTCAGCAGTTCAGGTCCATGATCCCGACCCCAAACCTGTCGTAGGCGTCCGGCGTGACGGTGGCGACCAGTCCCCCTTCGGGGAGCATCGCGTTCGGTCGGGCGACGTGGACGGCCGCCGCGACGCCGAAGGGGACGTCGTCTCGGCGCAGTTCGGCAACGGTCACGGCCATGGCGTAGTCGTCGTCGATCAGGCGGAGAACGTCCAGCAGCACACCGGCGTGCCCGACGATCCCCGGGCGTTCCCGTTCAGCCTCCAGCAGGCACAGGACGGGCGTCCACAAACGGACGTCGTCGCTGGCCGCCGCAGCGTGGATCAGGCCGGAGACCTGCTTGTTGCCGCCCATGGCCAGGAGCGTGGGCGTGTCGACGACGTAGTGTTCGGTCAGGTACAACGGGATCGCTCCGCCTCGGCGAGCGCGGCCCGGTGAGCCGCCGTGGCCTCCCGCATTTTGCGCCGCATCTCCGCGGACTCCTCGTCCGTAACGTAGTGCCCGAACCGCTCGACGAGCAGCGCACGAGTGTGATCAGCCCGCTCCATGATCTGGTCGGGGGTCAGAGTCTGAGCGGCTATCTCCCGCATCAGCGCCCGAAGACTGGTCCCACGCGCCTCCGCCACGGCTGCGAGCTGGTCACGGACTTCGGCGGGCACGCGGATCATGACATCTGACATGGAGCGAGTATACGTGACGTATACGCCTAGTGCCGAGTGTCCGCCGCCGCCCGATGCCCGCCCGAGGGCCAGCAGGGTGGAGGTCCGTAATCCGGCCGAAGTCATGGGACCGGCGGGCGGTCAGCTCCCGGTCCGCGGGAACGTGACCTCCACCCGTCGGTTCTTCTTGCGGCCGGCCTCGGTCGAGTTGTCGGCGATGGGGTACTGCTCGCCGTAGCCGCGTACGTCGAAGGTGACGTTCGGGTCGTTCAGTTCGTCGTCCAGAGCGGCCTGTACGGCGTTGGCGCGCTGGCGGGACAGGACGTCGCCGTGGGCGGAGGAGCCCAGGTTGTCCGTGAAGCCGAAGACGCGGATCCTCGTGGCGTTCTGCTTCTTGATCTCCTCGGCGATACCTCCGATGCGCGCCTTCGACACCGCGCTCAGCCTGGCGCTGTCCTTGCCGAACAGCACCTCCGCCTGAAGGGCGAACGTCACGTCCGCGTTGGTGTCCTCACGGCGCTCCTCGCCGGCCTGGTCCTCCACGACCTGCTTGATGTCGAGGACCTTGGCTTCGGCGAGAGTGCCGCCTTCGGGGAGCTTGAGGTCGGGGTCGTTGGGGTCGACCTCCACGGGGGCGGTGGCGGTGGGTTCGGTGCCCGGGGGGACGCTGGGTGAGTCGTCGGCATGGGCCGCGGGGTTCCCGAGCAGGCAGGTGGCGGCCATCACCGTCGCCACGGCCAAGGCGGTTCGGGGAGAGGTCATGGTGGGCCTCACCCGGAGATGCCGATGGTGGCCGACGGGAACATGGGCAGCTGGAAGGCCACCTCCGTGGTTCCGGCCGGAGGCGCCGGGAACTGCATGAAGACGGGCAGGGTTTCGCCAGCCTTGAGCGCAGGGAAATTGGTGGTGGTCAGCGGGCGCCCGTCGGTGTCGCGCAGCACGTAGTAGCGCTTCTTCCCCTTGGCGTCCACCAGGGTGGCCCCGCCGAGAGATCGGCCGTTCCGGATGATCTCGGTCTCGTTGCCGCTCAGCTGGGCAGGCACGTTGGCCGTCTTGCTGCCCTCGTTCTTGAGGTTCCCGTTCACCGTGACGAAGCCGCCCGAGTCGCGTTGGGCGGTGGTGATCTGCAGCAACAGGCCTTCGGGCCCCTTCAGCTCCGCCAGCGGGTCACCCGACTGCCCCTCCTGAGGGCTCGGTTGGGAGCCATCGCCCTTCGACGCGGACGCCGAACTCTTCGGCTTGTCGCTTTCGTCACCGCCGCCGCCACCGCCACAGCCGGCCACTCCGAGAGCCAGACCGGCCGCGACCGCGCACGCGACCATCCCCCTTAGGGCCTTCGTCGTGAACCGAATGCTCATGCCTCTGCTTCCTTCGTCGTTCGTCGTTCGCTTGTCAGTCGGCCAGGTGGACGTCGAAGAGGTCCTGAGGCTCCGGGAGGTCGGTCAGGTCTTCCGGATCCAGGGTCCAGATGACGCCGTCCTCGCAGGTGAGCTGGGGAAGCTCGCCCTCCTCCGCCCCCTCACTGGGGAGTTCGCAGAGCGGCTCGATCACGGCGGATGCGGTCGCAGTGGATCTGATGCTTTCGGTTCCGGGAACGATGGAGTCCCCGACGCTCTTGTTGGTGGTGACGGCGACCGTGTAACCGAGGAGACCGTCAGGGTCGCACCCGTCCACACCTGCGCCGTTCTGCGCGGCGAGTTCGTACGCCCGCCAGCACGAGTCGACGATCCCTTCCGCGTCTCCGTCGAAGATGCGCCGCCACACCGTCGGGTCGCGTACGTTCTTCACCCACTCGCCCGCCAACTGGTCCCGGGTGTCCTGAGCTGCCGCGAGCGCCGCCGCGTCCGCTGCTGTCTGAGCCCCGTTCCTGTTCGCCGCCGCCTGGCCGACCGCCAGGTAAGCGAACGCAAGAAAGAGCAGTCCCGCCACCACCGTGATGTAGATGGGAAAAGCCTGCCCCGCGTCGCCACGCCTACGGGTCGGCGTCAGCCGCCCGTGACTTCGGTGATCTTGTCCGTGATGGCGTTGTAGATCGTCTGACCGATGTCCGTCCCCGTAATAGCCAGCACAATCGCCACCACCACCGCGATGATCCCCAAGTACTCCACCGCCGTCTGCCCCCGGTCCCCCCGCCCGGCCCGGGCAGCCCGGGTCCTGAGGGACGCGGCGGTGGTGTTGATCCAGTTGCTCATGGGGTTCCCCTCCGCTGGTCGCGCTGCCGGCGCGTGCACGGTACGCCGTGGTGGGGTGGGCGGCCGAGGGTCCCAGGGCCCATTTCCGGGCCCAATTCAGGCCTACGCGTGTGTTCATCCCGCTGCCCCCAGCCACTTGGCAGCCGCTTCCGCGCGATTGGTGCTGTGGAGCTTGGCGAAGATGCGGTTGATGTGGTTCTTGACCGTCTTCTCGCTGATGAAGCAGGTGGCGGCGATCTGCTGGTTGTTCATCCCGGATGCGATGAGGTCCATGATCTCCGCCTCCCTCCCACTGAGCTGGAACCTTGACTGTCCCATATTTGATTGCAATTGTGAAGGCTTTGGAGAGGTAACTGGCCTTTGATCGTAAGGGACTTCCGAGTCGCTATGTGCGTTCGCATCCGCATCCGCATCCGAGCTCATCGCCTCCGTCGCCCCCTTCGCCGCCCCCGTCGCCCTCAAGTGCGCCACCAGCGCCCCCGCCGCCGTCGGCGTCAGATGGGCGCGGCCGGCCCCGATGTCCCGTACCGCCGCGATCAGTTGTTCCACCGTGAACTCGCCGTGCACCAGGTAGCCACCGGCCCCCCGGCGCAGCGCCTCCTGGACGGTCTCCGACTCGCCGCTGTAGGTGAGCATCATGACCGGGGCGATGCTCGCCAGGTACGGGAGTGCCGCGAGGCCGTCCATGACGGGCATGCGGACGTCCAGGAGGACCACGTCGGGGCGGTGGCGGGCGGTGACCTCGCAGGCCTCGTGTCCGTTCGCCGCTTCCGCCACGACCGAGATGTCGTCGCGGCCGGAGAGCAGGGCCGTCAGACCGGCGCGGACCACCGGGTTGTCGTCGGCGACCACAACCCGCAGCTGTGTCATTCGGTGGCCTCCGATCCCCTACGGGGCAAAGGGAGTTCCAGGCGTACCTGCGTGCCCCGATCCCGCTCGCCCCTGCCGATCTCGATCCGCGCGTCCATCGAAGCCGCCCGCTCCACCATTCCCAGCAGGCCGAAGTGGCCCGCGCGGCGGAGGTGTTCCAGGGACACGGATGGCGGCAGTCCTCTGCCGTCGTCGTGGACGGTGACGTGGAGGCGGTCGTCGCGTACGCCCGCGTGTACGTCGACGTGGGTGGCGTCGGCGTGGCGGTGGGCGTTCTCCATCGCCTCCTCGGTGATCGTGAGGATGTGGCGGGCCACCCCGGAGGGGACCCGTACCTCCGTCGTCGTACCCACGGAGTGGTACTCCGTCGGCAGTCCCGTGCGTCGGGCGAAGTCCCTTGCACTGGACCGGAGTTCCGACAGGATCTCCTTCGCCGTCGTCGGCTCGGCCCTCAGGTCCCTCAGTAACTCCCGCGACTCCGCCGCCGCCCGCCGTGCCGCACGTGCCACCAGGTCCGCCTGTTCGCGCAACCGCTCCGGGTGGGTGTCGGGGGCGTTGGCCGTGCGGGCCAGTGCCTCTGCCGCGAGGGCCACGCCGTGCAGGGTCTTGGCCACCGAGTCGTGCATCTCGCGGGCCAGGCGGGCCCGTTCGGCGTCGGTGGCCTCCCTGGCGGCCAGGCGGGCCTGGGTCGTCGTCAGGGCCTGCGTCGCCTCGCCGAAGCGGAGCGTCAGGCCCCGCAGTGTCGAGCCCACGGCGCCCGTGATGACGCAGAAGCCCGGCAGCAGCAGCCGTTCGGCCAGGCTCGCGTGTGTCTCGAGCGGCTGCGCCTCCTGCGTCGTCGCGTACACCAGCAGCAGGATCAGCGACTGGAGGGAGGCGAAGCAGGCGGCGCCGCGCCAGCCGTAGACGATGCCCGCGAGCAGGGGGGTGCAGACGCTGACGTAGGCGAGGGTCGTGTCCGGGCCCGCCGAGATCAGCAGCAGCGAGCCGAAGAGGGTGTCCGCCGCCAGGAGCGTGGGGTGGCGGAGGAGGAGGGGGCCGAAGCGTTCCCAGTCGCGGAACAGGGCGTACGACACCATGAAGGTGACGACGACCGCCGCGCCCACGAGTCGGGCGCCCAGGCCGGGGGACGCGTTCAGCAGGGCCGCCGGGGCGGCGAGCGCGATCATCGCCAGGCGGAAGCCGAAGACCTGGCGGCACATCGCCTGGAGGGCGTTGACCTGGAGGGCGAGCGGCGGACCGGTCACGGGACCGCGAGATGTCGCCCGGCGCCCGAACACCGCCGCCCTCAGCCGCCTCCCTCCCGTCATCCCCGTCACCACCCCCGTCGTCCCCGCAGCCATCCCAGTCCCCGCAGCCATCCCAGTCCCCGCCGCCACCCCCGTCATCCCCGCCGTGCCCGCTGTGGCCGCCGCCACCCCCGTCATCCCCGCCGTGCCCGCTGTGCCCGCCGCCACCCCCGTCATCCCAGCCGTCATCCGCGCCACCCCGGCCGTGCCCACCGTCGTAGCCACACGCCCCGCCCCTACTTCCCGGTGATCGTGCCGAAGTCCGTCCCGGACCCCAGCAGCAATCCCGCGCCGAGCAGCAGCATCGTCGCCGGGACCATGAACGTGGTGATCATCAAGGTCGCCCGGGGAACCGCGCGCGCCGCCTTCCGGCGGGCGTTCTGCGCGTCCGTACGGCGCATGTCCTTGGCGATGGAGACGAGCGTGTCGACGATCGGCGCGCCCAGCTCCTCGCCCTGCTGCAGGGCCGTCACGAACATGGCGACCTGCTCGGAGTCGTTGCGGCGGCGCAGCTCCGCGAAGGCCTGGCGGCGGCTCACGCCGAGGTCCATCTGGCGGAGGGTGATGCGGATCTCGTCCGCCCAGGGGCCCTCGTACCGCGTCGCCACCCGGTCGAGTGCCTGGCGGAAGCCCAGGCCCGCGCTGACCACCACCGCCAGGACGTCGAGGAAGTCCGGCAGCGTCCGCTCGATCACGTCCTTGCGCACCCGGATCGCCGACCAGATGCCGACCTCCGTCCACAACGCCCCGAAGGCCAGCATCAGCAGTGCCACCAACCAGTCGCCCCGCAGCGCGAACACCAGAGCGCCCACGACGCCGAGCGCGCCGTACACCGCCCGGCGGGCCGCGTACCGGTCGATCGTCAGGCCGCCCGGATTGCCCGCCAGGTCGATTCTGCGGCGGTACTTGGCGACCTGCCTGGGCCCCATCAGCCGCAGTACGGCGGGCGCGTACCGCATGCCCATGCGGTCGACGAGTGAGTCCATCGCGCCCGTGCGGGTGGACCCGACCTCCAGGGCCAGCGCGAGGTCGGCGGGGAGTTTCGCGTCCGCCCGGTACATGCGGACGCCGGCGAAGACGCCCCAGACGCTGAGGCCCATGACCAGTGCGAGCAGCAGGCCCATCACCAGATACCTCCTGCTCAGACGTCGATGCGGGACATACGGCGGATGAGGACGAACCCGACGGCGTAAAGGGCGAACGCGATGATGACCGCCCCCTGGCCGAGCGGGGATCCGGTCATACGGTCCAGGGCGCCGTCCTTGACCCCGTTCATCAGGAACAACGAGCCGACGCCCAGGGCGGGAACGGCGTACGACGTCATGCTCACCTGGGAGAGCTGGGTGCGGATCTCACGTCGCGTCTCCTTGCGTTCCTCGAGCGTCTCGGTCAGGTTGCGCAGGGCCCCCACCACCTGCCCGCCGGCCCGGTTCGACAGCACCAGCGTCGTCACCAGCACGACCAGCTCCCGCGACGGCAGCCGCTCCGCCAGCTCCCCCAACGCGTCGTCCAAGGACTGGCCGATCGCCAACTGGTCGGCCACCTTCGCCAGTTCCTCCCCCGCCGGCGCCTCCAGCTCCTCCGCCGCCATGCTGATGGCCGTGCGCAGGGCGAGGCCGGCGTGGGTGGCGTTGGCGAGGATGCGGGCCAGTTCGGGGAGTTGGTTGATGAAGCGTTCGATGCGTTTCTGGCGTTGCCAGTTGAGGAACTGGACGGCCGCCCAGACGCCGAGGAGGCCGGCCAGGGGGCCGAAGAAGGGGGCCAGGGTGGCCTGGCCGATCAGCCACAGGGCGGCGACCGTCGCCAGCATGTAGGCGAAGAACTCGCCCGGTGTCACGTCCAGGCCCGTCGCCGTCAGCTTCAGTTCGAGTCTGCGGCCGAGGTTCGTACGGCGCAGGCGGCGGTCGAGGGTGCGGAAGCGGCGCCGGCGCCCGGTGAGGACGGGTTGGCCGGTGGCGGAGAGCCGGTCGACGAGGGCCGCCCGCTGGGCGCGGCCGCGCGCGTAGGTGTGCAGGCCCGCGACGGCCAGCACGCAGGTCAGCAGGGCCACGCCGGTGGTGAGGGTGATCAGGTTCTGGAGATCCATGGGGGTGTCCTGCCTGTCCTGTCTTCCGTCTGTTCCGCTTTTCCGTGCGTTTCGCTTTTCCGTCTGTCCTGGCTGTTCTGTCTGTCCTGGGTGTCCTGGGTGTCCTGGGTGTCCTGGGTGTCCTGGGTGTCCTGGCCGCGAGGGTCTACCTGGCTTCCCGGGTGGTCAGGTCGTCGAGTGTGCGGGCCACTCCGAAGGCCTGGGGGATGGGCTGGCTCGCCATGTGGAGGCGGTCGGCGGTGCGGCGTGGGAGCGGGAAGTACTGGAAGGCGCCGTGGATACGGCCGTCCGCCGCCATCGGCTGGGCGTCGAAGCGGGCGATGGTCGCGAGGCGGTACGGCTCTCCGCCGTGGCTGTCGAGCAACGCGATCTCCGTCACCCGCCGCACCCCGTCCGCGAAGCGGGTGAGCTGGATGATGACGTCCACCGCGCTGTTGATCTGGTCGTGGAGGGCGACGAAGGGGATCTCCACGTCCGACATCGACGCCAGGGTCTGCAGGCGCATCAACGCGTCCTCGGCGCTGTTCGCGTGGACCGTGGCCAGGGAGCCGTCGTGGCCCGTCGACATCGCCTGGAGCATGTCGAGCGACTCCCCGCCCCGGACCTCACCGACCACGATCCGGTCCGGGCGCATGCGCAGCGAGTTGCGGACCAGGTCGCGGATGGTGATGCGGCCCTTGCCCTCCACGTTCGGGGGGCGGGACTCCAGGCGGATCACATGCGACTGCTGGAGCTGGAGTTCCGCCGAGTCCTCGATGGTGATGATGCGTTCGCCCTCCGGGATCAGGCCCGACAGAGCGTTCAGGAGGGTCGTCTTCCCGGTGCCCGTCGCGCCCGAGACGATCACGTTGAACTTCGCCTGCACCAGGCCCGCCAGCAGGTACACCATGTGCTCGTCGAGCGAGCCGAAGCCGATCAGCTCGTGGAGGGTGAAGGAGCGGGGGAAGCGGCGGATGGTGAGGATGGGGCCGGTCAGGGACAGGGGCGGGATGATGACGTTGACGCGTTCGCCCGAGGGCAGTCGCGCGTCGACCATCGGGTTGGTCTCGTCCACGCGGCGGTTGACCGTGGAGACGATGCGTTCGATCGTCTGCATCAGCTGGTCGTTGGAGGCGAAGCGGATCGGGAGCTGTTCCACGCGGCCCGCCCGTTCGACGAAGATCGCGTCGGGGCCGTTCACCATGATCTCCGTGATGGAGGCGTCCTCGAGGAGCGGTTCCAGGATGCCGAGGCCTAGGGCCTCGTCGACCACCCTGCGGATCAGCTGGGAGCGCTCCACGGTCGACAGCACCGGGCCCTCGCGGCTGATGATGTGCCCCAGCACCCGTTCCAGGCGGGCCCGGCGCTCGGCCGCCGCCAGCGAACTCATCTCCGCGAGGTCGATCTCCTCCAGCAGCTTGGCGCGATAGGAGGCGACCAGGTGGCCGTCCTCGCCCCGGCTGCCGTTCTCTTCGGGTGAGTTGATGCGTGACCGCAGGCTCATGGGCGCTTCCTCAGTGGTCTAACGGCATGGTGGCGGTCTTCTGGGCGTCTCCGAAGTCCCAGCCGGGGACGATCTGCGGGATCGCGATGCTGGCGGTGACCGTGACCTCGTCGGCGCCCCACGCGGCGGAGCACTGCGTCTGGTCGGCCAGCCATCCGCTGACCGCGTTCTGGCAGCCCTCCTGGGCGTCCTCGTCGATCGAGGCGGCGCGTGCCCCCGCCCGGGCCGCCGTCCCCGCCTGCTGGGCGGTGTACGCGATGAGACCGATCTGCGCGCCCGCCAGCGCGACGAGGATCAGGAGCGGGACGAACCCGAGGTACTCCAGGGCGACCTGGCCCCGGTCGCGGCCCCTGCCGTCGTACGGCATCAGTCCTTCACCTCCTCGACGGCACCCGCGTGGCCCTCGACCTCGAAGGGGAAGCCGATGGAGCCGGGGAAGAGCACGGGGACCTGGAGCCTGACGTCGGCCGTGACGTAACCGCCCGCCGTGCCGCACTCGACCTGGCCGTCCCACGCGTCCGGCAGCTTGTCCAGACCCGCCTGTACGCACGCCCCCTGCCGCTCCCCCGCCGGAACCGCCGTCGCCGCCCGCACCGCCTCGTCGGCAGCGTTCCCCGCGAGCGTGTACGTGTATCCCAGCAGCACGAACTGCCACATCAGCACCAAGGTCAGGATGATCAGCGGGGTCATGCCGAGGAACTCGATGGTGACCTGGCCCCGGTCCCGGGCGCCGCGCACGCCTCTCGGCCGCGCTCCGCGTACGGCTGGTGAAGGCACTGTCAGTCCCTCCTCCGCCGGAATCCGGCCGGGCCCCGGTCGCCGCCCCGTGCGCGGCCGCCCCGGCGTTCCGCGCCCTCCGGTGCCTTCACCAGGCCCAGCTCGCCGGCGAGCGCCCACATCGCCTGACGGACGGTGCCCTTGCCGTCGAGGGCGTGGACCCGGCCGGCGTCGACCGCGGCCTGGAGTTCCTTGAAGTTGGCGGGGATCGCGGTCGTGGCGATGGCGGTGCCGGCGATCTTCTGGATGAGCGCGGGCTGGATCTCGGAGACGCGGCTGTTGCGGTTGACGACGACCGTGGTCTCCTCGGCCTTGCGGATCTGGAGGCGGTCCCACATGCGGACGGTGCGTTTGGCGCCGCGGACGGCGACGACGTCGGGGGTGGTCACCAGCAGGGCGGTGTCCGCCATCTCCACCGCCGCCGCGCCGGCGCCGCCGAGCTGGGCGCCGCAGTCGACGACGACGACCTCGTAGCGGGAGCGCAGGGCGCTGACGATCTGCCGGGCGGCGCGGTCGGTGACCTCCTCGCCGCGTTCGCCCTCGCCGGGGGCGAGGAGGAGGGCCACGCCGGTGTCGTGGCGGAAGACGGCCTCGGCGAGGATGCGGGGCGAGATGTCGGCGATGGCGGCGAGGTCGACGACCGAGCGGCGGAACTGGACGTCCAGGTAGGAGGCGATGTCACCGGCCTGGAGGTCCATGTCGACCAGGGCGGTGGGGCGACCGGACGCCTGGGCGGCGAGGGCGAGCTGGACGGCCGTGAGGGTGGCGCCGACGCCTCCCTTGGCGCCGCTGACGGTGACGACGGTGCCGCCGACGCCGGTGAACACGTCGCCGCCGTGGCCGAGATGGCGTCGTACGCCGACCGACCACTGGGCGACCGCCTGGACGCGGCTGGCCAGCTCCTCGTAGTTGAGGGGCAGGGCGACCAGGCCGCGGGCGCCGGAGTCCATGGCGGCGGAGAAGAGGCCGGGGCTCGCGTCGGTGGTGAGGAGGATGACGCCGACGGCCGGGAAGCGCAGCGCGACCTCGCGGACCAGCTCCAGCGCCGGTACGGGCCCGATGCGTTCGTGGACGATCACGACCTCGGGCAGTTCGTCGACCGACTCGGCGGCGAGGCGTGCGAGGGTGTCGACGAGCTGGGTGGAGTCGGCGACGGGGGTGACCGGTTCGGCGTCGGGGAGCTGGCTGAGCAAGGTGGTGAGGGAGCGGACCGCGTCCGCGTCGCCGACGGCCGGGAGGATCCTCGTGGGCATGGCGGGCGGCCTCTCACTTGTCCGTGGCGAGTTCGTACGTACGGTCCTGGTCGGGGACCGTGGTGGGGGTGCCGGGCGCCACCAGGGCGAGGCGGACGCGCTTGGCGAACGACTCGGCGTAGGTGATGCGCTGGGCGTCGAGGGTGGACAGCGCGAAGGTGATGGGGACCGCGTCGGTGGGCTCCCGGCCGCGGTCGTCGGCGTCGGGTTTGAGGGCGGTCAGCTCGCCGACGTCGAGGACGCGGGCGTTGGTGACGATGATCTTCGACTGGTCGGGGTCGCCTTCCTTCACGCCCTCGAAGGTGGCGTAGACGTTGACCGAGGAGCCCGGGGTGATCTTGCCTGCGACGCCGGTCGCCGCGTCGACCATGATGGCGACCTCCTGCTGGCCCGGCTGGAGGGCCGGCTGGTCGACGATCATGTCGCTCTGCAGCAGCGACCCCTCCTTGAGGGTCGTCACGGCGATCTTGCCGCGGATGGCGGCGAGATCGGTCACCGCGTTCTCGGAGAGCCAGCGCTCGGGCATCTCGATCTTCTCGAACTGGGCCGTGGTGAGCGGGGTGTACGGCGCGACGTCGGCCTTCAGCCGGTACGCGGCGACCTCGGGGCCGACCTTGGACTCCACGTCGTCGATGACGGAGAGGACGCCGGCGAAGGCGCCGAGGGCGCACAGAACCGACAGGAGCAGGAGGATCACGCCGCGGCGCTGACGGGAGTTCATGAGAACCGTGCAACCTCGTTGGGGGTCGGGGCGGGCGGACGGAAGCGGGCGGGGCGGTGGGCCTGTTCAGCCGCCGGTGGTCAGCGCGCGGCTGTGGCGGCCGCCCCCGGTGAGCGCGGGGCGGGTGGTCTCGTGGGCGGGCGGCGGGGTGGCGGAGCAGAACACGCAGCGGTCGCCGATGACGTCGATGCCGCACCAGTGGCAGACGGTCTGGCGTACGGAGGTGACCAGTTGGTAGAGGACCGACAGGTCGGGCAGGTAGGCGCAGAACTCGATGAGCTTGCCGGTTCCCCACCAGTCGGCGGACTCGGCGGGCAGGTCCGTCTCGCGCAGGCCCTGGGCCTTCCAGGCGGGGGCGAGGGTGGCGGTGACCCAGTCGGACTGGAGCTGCCCTTTGGCGACCAGCATCCAAGTGCCGAACTCGGGGCCCGGCAGGGTGGTGTCGGGGGCGGCCTTCACCAGGTGGGGCTGCGGATGGGCGAGTACGCCGAACTGACTGCCCGGCACCCATGACCTGGCGTGCGACTTCAGGCCTACGGGGACCCGGTCGAGACGGGCGACGGAGGCGAGGAGCGCGCCCGTGTGGATGTAGTGGGTGAGGAGCCGGCCGGCCGAGGCGAGGACGCCGGGGCTGAGGTCGCAGGAGGCGAGCTGGCGTAACTGGCGGGCCAGGACGGCGACTCCGAGCGGGGGTAACTCGGGGCGGAACAACGCGATGCGGTCGCTCTCCAGGAGGGAGCGGATGGTGTGCAGCCGGTGTTCGACGGCCGCGGGGACGGCCCGCGAGTACACGACGACCACGTGCCCGTGCTGCTCGATCAGCGTCTGGACGGCGGTGACGGCCTGGTCGAGGGGCCGGCGGTCCAGGCCGTCGAGGACGGCGGCGGGCAGGGTCCGCTCGTCCTGCGGCGGCAGCGCCAGATCGGCGCCGGTCACGGCAACGGCAGTTGGCACGCGCAGCTCCCCGATTCCCGCGGTCCGGCCCACCGGCGTTACTCCGGTGCACCGAGGTGACTTCATTGCGTGACTACCTCAGCACTGTATCCACGCCCCTGTGGCCGGAGAACCACTTTCCGTGGCTGAGCAACAACTCCTCTACGCTCAAGTCAGCCCAAACCAGGGCAGGTTACGCACACAGGGCCTCCACAAGCGGATACCTTGACAACACAATTGGTCTGGACCAACTTGTTGTCATGTCCCCACACAAACGATGGATACGGCTCTGGTCGGGAGCGGCGGCCGCCGCCCTCACCCTGTCCCTGGCGGGCGCGGCTCAGGCGTCCGCCGCGGACCTCAACAACGCGAAGAACGCCGGCTTCGAGTCCGGCCTGACCAACTGGACCTGCTCGGCGTCGAGCGGTACGACGGTCCCCTCCCCCGTGCACGGCGGCACGGCCGCGCTGAAGGCGACGCCGGCCGGCCAGGACAACGCCAGATGCGCCCAGACGGTGGCCGTCAGGCCCAACTCGACGTACACGCTGAGCGCATGGGTCCAGGGCGGCTACACCTACCTGGGCGTGACCGGCACGGGCACGACGGACGTGTCGACGTGGACGCCCGACTCGTCCTCCTGGAAACAGCTGTCGACGAGCTTCACCACAGGCTCCTCGACGACATCGGTGACCGTGTACACCCACGGCTGGTACGGCCAGGCCGCGTACTACGCCGACGACGTCTCGGTGTACGGCCCGGACGGCGGCTCAGGCGGCGACCCGGACCCGACGATCCCGTCCGCGCCGACGGGCCTGGCGGTCTCCGGGACGACCTCCTCCTCGGTCTCCCTCTCCTGGAACGCCGCCCCGACCGCGACGGGCTACACCGTCTACCGCGCCGGTACGAAGGTGACGGCGGTGACCGGCACCTCCGCCACGGTGACCGGGCTCGCGGCGTCGACGTCGTACTCCTTCCAGGTCACGGCGACGAACGCGGCGGGCGAGTCGCCGAGGTCGGCGGCGGTGACGGCGACGACGGCGCCCACGGGTGGCGGCGGGGGCACACTGCCCCGGCACGCCGTGACGGGTTACTGGCAGAACTTCAACAACGGCGCGACGGTGCAGCGCGTCTCGGACGTCTCCGCCCAGTACGACATCATCGCCGTGGCCTTCGCGGACGCGACGACCACACCGGGCGCGGTGACGTTCAACCTGGACTCCGCCGGCCTGAACGGCTACACGGTCGACCAGTTCAAGGCGGACGTCAAAGCCAAGCAGGCGGCCGGCAAGAAGGTCATCGTCTCGGTCGGCGGCGAGCGCGGCACGGTCACGGTGAACGACGCGGCCTCCGCGGCCAACTTCGCGAACTCCGTGTACGCGCTGATGCAGACGTACGGCTTCGACGGCGTCGACATCGACCTCGAGAACGGCCTCAACACGACGTACATGACACAGGCGCTGCGGGCGCTGTCGGCGAAGGCGGGCCCGTCGCTGATCCTCACGATGGCCCCGCAGACGATCGACATGCAGTCGACGTCGAACGCGTACTTCCAGACCGCGCTGAACGTGAAGGACATCCTGACCGTCGTCAACATGCAGTACTACAACAGCGGTTCCATGCTGGGCTGCGACGGCAAGGTCTACAGCCAGGGCTCGGTCGACTTCCTGACCGCCCTGGCCTGCATCCAACTGGAAGGCGGCCTGTCCCCGTCCCAGGTGGGCCTCGGCCTGCCGGCCTCGACGCGGGGCGCGGGCAGCGGATACGTCTCACCGACCGTCGTCAACAACGCCCTGGACTGCCTGACGAAGGGCACCGGCTGCGGTTCGTTCAAGCCGCCGCGGACGTACCCCGCTCTGCGGGGCGCCATGACGTGGTCGACGAACTGGGACGCGACGGCGGGCAACGCGTGGTCGAGCGCGGTGGGCCCGCACGTCCACGCGCTGCCGTGAGGCGTCGCGGGGTGTGAGTGGTCGACGCCTGGTTCCCAGCGGCCCCCGGGACCAGGCGTCGGCTTCCCGCCACGCCCGAGGGCGCGCGTCAGGCGGACAGTCGGGTTCAGCCGTCCAGCGGATGCAGGCACAAGGAAGTCGTGCCGTCCTTGCTGTACTTCAGGTCGGCGATGTAGTCGCCCTGCTCGCACTCCCCCGTCCCGGGGTCGGAGACCTGGTACTGCGCGTCCGACGAACCGCAGGGCACGGTCTTCAGGTCCTGGTCGCTCCAGGAACCGTCGTTGCGGGCGCACGAGCCGACGGTGAGCGGCTTCGTACTGCCGTCGCCCATCGTGAAGCCGATGATCATCAGCAGGGGGAGGGCGATGACGGCCAGGCCGAGCAGTACCAGGGGTACGAGGGCGATGATGCCTGCCGGGCGTTTCATGATGGGCTTGCCCGGGTCGAGCGGCGGCCGTCCGCCCCAGGTCGTGGGCTCGGGGAGGCGAAGGAGGGTGGACCGGGCGCCGAGGTTCAGCAGCAGGGTGATCGGGGTGATGATCACCGACAGCGGGCCCCACCAGCCCGCCAGCATCGTGCTCGCCTGCATCTCACGGAAGACGGCCAGCCCGCAGCTGCGGCAGAACGCGCCCTGCCGCCGCAGGGAGCGCATGACCACGATCATGCCCTGATGGCCTCGGACAGTCACCGACGCGGCGGGTGCGGCCCCGCATATCTGGCACGCCAGGGCGGGTGGGGCGCCCATCGGCGCGCCCATCTGTGCGCCCACCGGTGCGCCCATCGGCGCCGGGCCGCCCTGCGGGTAGGGGGCGGGCACAGGCGCCGGGCCGGGCTGGGGGTACGGGGTGGGTGCCGGGCCGGGCTGCGGGTACGGCGCGGGGGCTGGACCTGACTGGGGGTACGGCGTCGGCGCAGGCGGCGGGCCGGACTGCGGGTACGGCGTGGGCACTTGTGCCGGGTGACCGGCGGGAGGCTGGTAGGGGGGCGGTGGTGTGCTCACGAAGTCTCCGTCGGTGATCCAAAGCCGGTGCAGCACTCTATCCGGCCGGTCCCCTCGCGCTACCCCATCGGCCGGTAGTAGCCCAACACCCATGCCAACTGCGCGAACCAGCCCGGCAGCAGCCCTCGCGGCCTCGCGTCCACCACCGCCTCGTAGACCTGGCCGTCCAGGTGGACCACCGCCACCATCAGGGCCTTGCCGTTGGGGCTCGCCTTGTAGTGGACGCTGCGGATCTCCGGCCAGTCGAAGTCCGCCGACACGCCGTACATCTCGAAGGCGATGCCCGAGGCGTCGACGACGATCGAGTTGTTCTTGTCGACCGCCAGGAACTCGGGGGACGGAGGGGCGGGTTGGGGGGCGGTGGGGGCGTAGTGAGGTGTGGGGGCGTACTGGGGTGGGGGTGGGCCGAAGCCCGGGGGTGGTGGCTGGTGGGTCATCCGGGGGTCCTCGTGTGTCGGGGCGAAACGGAGTCTGTGCACATTCTTTCCGTCCTCGTTGAAACATTTCCCCCGCCCCGCCCCATCAATGGGGTGAGGACAGCGCAGTGCGGACGGACAACACGAACTGGGGGAGCACATGAGGCAGGCCCGCGCGGACGAGTACGCGGAGTTCGCTGCGGCGCGGACCGGGCAGTTGTACCGGTCCGCGTGCCTGCTCACCGCGGGAGACACGCACCTCGCCGAGGATCTGGTTCAGGAGACCCTCGGCAGGCTGTACCTCCGTTGGGGGCGTGTCTCCCGCGCCGACAACCCCGCCGGGTACGCGCAGACCGTCCTCACCCGCACGTTCCTCGCGCACCAGCGGCGACGCAGCAGCGGTGAGCGTGCCGTGGACGTCGTCCCGGAGCGGGCCGACACCGCCGGCACGGACGTACCGCTGCGGCTCACGTTGCTCCAGGCCCTCGCCCGGCTGCCCGCCAAGGACCGGGCCGTGCTCGTCCTGCGGTACTGGGAGGACCGGTCCATCGAGGAGACCGCGGGCGCCATGAACGCCAGCTCCGCCGCCGTACGGACGCGTTGCGTACGGGCCCTCGGACGGCTGCGGGAGCTGCTGGGCGAGGACATCGACGAGTACGCCCGCCCCTGAGATCCGCTGGATCCGCTCGATCCGCTGCCCCGGCTTCCTCTCACTCCCTGACTCCCCTCGTTCCCCTCGTCCCCTCGACTTCTTTCGTTTCGAGCCGAACACGGTGGTGTGCCATGCCCGTTGACCAGCACGACCCCTTCGAGGACCGCCTCTCCGCCGCCCTGCGCCAGGCCGGCGGCACCTTCGACACCAACCGCGCCGCCCTCGCCGCCGCCGACCAGGCGCACGGGCGCCGGCTGCGGCTGCGGCGGCTCGCCGTCGCGGGGAGCGCGGCGAGCCTCGTCCTCGTGGGGGTGGGCGGGGCGCTGCTGATGCCGTCGGACGGGAGCGCCTCGGAGGAGACCTCCTCCGTCGCCACGGACGGGACCGCCAAGCGGGCGTCCTTCTCCGCCGACGACGTGATCAGGACGCTCGAGAAGCTGCTTCCCAAGGGGAAGTTCCACAGTCAGGAGGGGCGGGGCACGCACAGCGACCTGCCGCCGTACGCGAACGTCGTGTACGACGACGGCAAGGGTGCCGCCGCCGTCTCGGTGATCCTGGAACGGATCGACCTGAGCGCCGTGACGGGCGACAACGGCTTCGATCCGGCCAGGCTCGTGATGCCGTGCCCGAAGAAGGAGGCGGGCGCGCAGTCCGCGTTCGACAGCTGCGAGACCGAGAAACTGCCCGACGGGTCCGTCGTCACGGTCTTCCAGGGCTACGAGTACCCCGACCGCCGCGAGGAGACCAAGGCGTGGGGCGCGGACCTGGTCACGCCGGACGGGCAGCGCGTCGGGGTGAGCGAGTGGAACGCCCCCGCCGAGAAGGGGCAGCCGGTCAGTCGTCCTGAACCGCCTTTGAACCCCGCTCAGTTGAAGGCTCTGGCCGCCGCGACGGAGTGGCGGACGATCATCGACACCCTGCCCGAGCAGAGCCGCATGCCGACGCCTTCGACGACCCGGACGTCCGCCGCTCCCCGGGCCGCCTCCGGCAGGGTGGTCGAGCGGGTGCTCGCCACCTCGCTGCCCGCCGGCCTGAAGGTCGTCTCGCGCGGCCACCAGGAGACGGAGTACGCGTATCTCGTCGTGGACGACGGCAGGGGGAAGAGCCTCGTGGAGGTCAACGTGCAGCCGAACATGGCCGATGTCGCCGACCAGCTCTACGGCTCCGGCTCCGAGACCCTCCCCGACGGCACCCGCGTCGCGACGCACCAGAAGCCGGGCGAGAAGGGCGGTGAGGGGGTCGTGATGTGGACCGTCGACACGCTGCGCAAGGACGGCAAGCGTGTGGTGATCAGCGCCTTCAACTCGGGCAGCCAGGAGACGGCCGCGACCCGGCCCGAACCCGCCCTCACCATCGCCCAGTTGCGCGAGATCGCCCTCAGCCCGACGTGGCTGAGGGTGGGCTGACGGACGGTGCCCGGTGACCGACCGACCCTCAGCGGCGGGCCAGCAGGTCGAGGATCTCCTTCGTCGTGCCGGGCTCGCCGATCAGCGGGAAGAGGTACGAGACGCTGTGCCGGTGGGCGTCCTCGTCGATGTCGGTCATCGCGTCGACCGCGAACGTGACGTGGTAGCCGTGCTCGTGGGCGGCTCGGGCGGTCGACTCGACGCCGAGGCTGGTCGCGATGCCCCCGAGCACGATCTGCGTGACGCCCCGGCGACGCAGGTGCAGGTCGAGGTCGGTGCCGTGGAAGGCGCCCCACGTCCGCTTGGTGACCAGGACGTCCCCGTCGTGGCCGGTGAGCGGCTTGACGACGGGCCCCAGGTCGTACGGGCGGGAGCGGCCGCCGGCCAGGCGGGCGGCCTCGCTGCGGCCGGGTGCCGCGTCGGCGCCGTCCGACGAGGTGGCCATGCGCACCAGCACCACGGGGGCGCCGGCGGCACGGAAGGCGTCGGCCAGTTCGGCGGCGCGGGCCACCACGTCGGCGGCCGGGTAGAGCCGGGTGGGAGCGGCGAGCGTGCCGGCCTGGAGATCGATCAGCACGAGCGCGGTCCTGTCGTCCAGCACGGTCACGGCCACGGCGCGAGCACCTCTCCGAGCGGCTCTCCTGGGGGAGCAGCACCCTAGGAGAGGTACTTGCCAAAATCAATTCCTTGCGCGACTCAAGCTTCCTGCCCTGCGGTGCCCTCAGCGACCTGGGGGCTCCGGGGCCGAGGGAATCCGGGACTCAGAAGAACTCCGACCACGGCTGGTCCCAGACCTGCTTCACGCACAGCACCAGGAACAGCAGCCCCGCAGCCGCGAGCATCCCGTTGCTCACCCATCCGTTGCGCCACTCCCTCGGCGTGCGCTCGGAGTTGAGGAGCCAGATCAGGGTCACCGCGAGGAACGGCAGGAAGGCCGCGCCCAGCACGCCGTAGAGGATGATCAGGCGGAAGGGCTGGCCCTGGAAGAGCAGGACGATCGGCGGGAAGGTCAGCCAGAGCAGGTAGGCGCGGAAGGGCCAGGAGCGCTCGCGTGCGCCGGAGGCGACCTCCTCGCCGGTGGTCTCGTCTCGGCTGCGATAGCGGGCGACGAAGTCCGCGAACATCAGGCTCACGCCGTGCCAGACGCCGATCAGGGAGGTGTAGGAGGTGGCGAAGAAGCCGATGAGGAAGAACTTGGCGGTGGCGCTGCCGTACTCGGCCTCCAGGATGTCTCCGAGCTGGACGAGGCCCTTGTCGCCGCCGGCGATGGCCACGTTCGCCGAGTGCAGCAGCTCCGCGCCGACGAAGAGCATCGCGATGACGAAGATGCCGGTGGTGGCGTAGGCGACGCGGTTGTCCAGGCGCATCACCTTCATCCAGCCGGTGTTGGTCCAGCCCTTGGCGTTCACCCAGTACCCGTAGGCCGCGAGGGTGATGGTGCCGCCGACGCCGCCGATCAGGCCGAGGGTGTTGAGGATCGAGTCCTTCTCGTCGGGGAGGACGGGCAGGAGGCCGGCGAAGGCGTCCGGGAGGTTCGGGGTGACCCGGATCGCCAGGTACACCGTCACCGCGAACATGACGCCCACCAGGACCGTCATGACCTTCTCGAAGACCTCGTACTTGTTGAACCAGACGAAGACGAGGCCGGCCACCCCGCAGGCGACGGCCCACCACTTGAGGTCCATCACGTCGGGGAACAGCGCCTGGAGGGGCAGCGCGCTGGACGACATCGCCGCGGCGCCGTAGACGAAGCCCCAGATCACGGCGTAGACGACGAAGAAGTACGTGGTCCAGCGGCCCAGGCTCGCCCAGCCGTCGAACAGGGTGCGGCCGGTGGACAGGTGCCAGCGGCCGGCCGCCTCCGCGAGGGAGATCTTCACCAGGCAGCCGAGGATCGCCGCCCACAGCAGCGTGTAGCCGAAGTTGCTGCCGGCGATGAGGGTGGCGACCAGGTCGCCGGCGCCGACGCCGGTCGCGGCGACGACGATGCCAGGGCCGATGTAGCGCCAACTGGACTTGTGGGGGGAGGAGTTGTCGCTGCCGGATGATGCCTCGGTGTCCGTGGGGTTTCCCGTGGTTTCCGCCATGAAGGTCAAGAAAGCCCAAAGGAGCCGGTCCGGCAAGAGGGCCCGCGCGTTCTCCACCCGATGTGCTCATGTACTGGTCGAACACCCTGCTACGGGCGGAGGAGCGGGCCCCGGCTGCCGGGCGGGCCGTCGGGGCCCGGGCCGCGGTTGCGGGCGTACGCCGACCGGGCTCCCGAACCGCCGTGCTTCCTACGGCTGTCGCGGACCACAGCCTTCGCATCCGCACGTGTCGAGCTCGAACCACACGGTCTTGCCCGACGCGTCCTGGTGGCAGCCCCAGCGCCGGGCGAGCGCGTCGACCAGGAATATCCCGCGGCCGCTCTCCGCGCAGCCCGCCTGGAGGACCTGCGGGGTGCGGCGGCCGGTGTCGGTCACCTCGCAGCGCAGGAGGCCGTGCGCTGCGGACAGCGTGAGGCGGAAGTGGCTCGCGGAGTGGAGCAGGGCGTTGGTGGCCAGCTCGCTGACGAGCAGGACGGCCGTGTCCGCCAGATCGCCCTGGTCGGCCAGCCCCCACCCCTCCAGCTGCCGGCGCACTTCGGCGCGGGCCTCGCCGACCGCGGACGGCCGGGGGTCGTACCCGACGCTCAGGTGGCCCGCCCCGAGGGGCGGTTGAAGACAGGCGCCGTACGGAGGGTCGGGGTCCGAAAGGCGCCCCCCGGAGAGTTCCAGCATGACTTCAGGGTGACCGCCCGGTACTCCCCGTACACGGGGAGGACTACCCGATTCCGTACCTGTAGGTACCCGGGATACCTGCCGGGTCTACGGGTCATTCGTACTGGAGACGTACGGACGTACCTCCGCCCTGGGCGTCGCGGAGGTCGACGTACGCGCAGACCTGGCGGGCGAACCACAGGCCCTGGCCGGGCTCCGGTCCGGGGCCGGGCGGTGGGACGAAGCCGGCGAGGGGGTCGTCGACGCGGTCGGCCAGGGTGAGTTCGCAGACGCAGCCGGGGGCCTCGCCCCACAGCAGGGCGCCGGTGACCCGGCCCAGGGAGGCCGCCTCGGTGACGGCCGCCGCGAACAGCTCGGCGTCGGCGGCGCCCAGTCCGCGCCCGGCCGCCCAGACGCGCACGGTGTCCGGCCCGGGCTCCCCGGTGAGCTGTCGCGCGTCCGCCGGGGGCGGGGGCAGCGGTACGGCGTCCAGCTCGGCCGCGAGCCGCACCGGGTCCTCGTACACCCCGGTGTCGGGGTGGGCCCGGCGGGCGGCGGCGACGAGGACGGAGCCGGCGGTGCGGGTGTCGTAGACGCACAGGGCGGTGGTGGCCGTGGGGGCGAAGAGGAGGTTCGCGAGGGCCTCGTAGCGGATCCATTCGGCGCTCTCACGCGGCGAGCGTCCGGCCCGGCCGTTCCACACCGGCTCCATGAGGAGGTGGATACGGCCGCCCGGGCCGGCGTGCGCGGCCAGGTGACCGGCGGCCCGGGCGACGGCGTTGGCGGCGGAGCCGGTGTACCAGTCGGTGTGCGGGACGAGGCCGACCTCCTTGGCGTCGCCGCCGAGGGCGTCGCGCAGGAGGTCCAGTTTGGCGGGGGCGGCGATGGCCACGGGCGGCGGCTCGTCGGGGGCCGCGAGTCCTTCGGCGAGGAAGGGCAGGGCAGCGGCCAGGAAGGCCTCGTCCGTGGCGGGGGCGGCCATGCGATGGTCGAACGCGCCTGGGGTGTGGGCGGGTTGAGCGGTCATTGGTCCCCCATCTGTGGTGTGCGTGTCGGGTGCGCGGTGATGTGTTTGTGGTTGCGTGTACGGGTCGTACGGTTCAGGGGTCGTACGGGTCGTACGGGTCGTACGGGTCATACGGGTCGTACGGGGACGAGTGGTGCGTGGGCGGGTCCCGCGTGGGCGGGTCCGCGTCGGCGGGCGTGCGTGGGCGGGTCCTGCGGGGTGTCACCGTTGGGCTGTCACCCAGGCGGCGATCTGACTGCGGTTGCTGAAGCCGAGCTTGCTGAGGATGCGTTCGACGTGGCCCTCGGCGGTACGGCGGGAGATCACCAGGCGGTCGGCGATCTGCTGGTTGGCGAGGCCCTCGGCGACGAGTTCGGCGACCTGGGCCTCGCGGCGGGTGAGGCGGACGGCGTCCGGTGGTCCGGCCATGAACGAGCTGCGCGGTGGGGGGCTGCCGGCCGGTGCGTGCGGGGCGGACGGCGGGCTCGCGGACGGCCCGTGCGGCGAGGACGGGAGGCTCGCGGCCGTGCCGTGCGGCGGGGGCGGGGAGCCGGCGGCCGGTCCGTGCGGCGGGTGCGCGCGGCCGGGGGCCGTGGGCGCGTCGGCCGGGCTGTGCGTCGCGGACGCCGGGCGCGGGTCCGGCTCGCGCGAGGGAGATGCCGGGCAGCGGGGTAAGGCCTTGTCGCTCAGGGCGTGGGCGACGAGGTCCGTGAGGGCGAGCGCGGCGCCGCGGTCGTAGGCCCGGCGGAAGGCGGTGCGGCCCAGGGCGCGGCGGGCCCGTTCCTCGCTGCCGCGGCGGGTGGAGTTGAGGGCCGCCGAGCCCCAGCGGCTGCGGTCGATGTCGGCCCAGGCGCGGTCGGCGCCGCCGAGGAGGAGGGCCGCGTGGTCGTGGGCGCCGCGCTCGGCGGCGATCCGGGCCAGCAGGTCGAGGGTGAGGCCCATGCCGAGGACGTCGTGCACCGCGAGTTTCAGGCGCAGCGCCTCCCGGCCGTGCCGCTCCGCCTGCCGCCAGTCGCCCTTGACGGTGTGCGCGAGGGCCAGCATCCGTTCGACGTACGACAGCACCCACCGCTCGCCGTGCTCGGCGCAGAGCCGGCGGGTCTCCTCGCAGACCGCGATCGCCTCGTCGGCGCGGCCCAGGAAGCACAGCGCGCAGGCGAGTTCGACGCGGTCGAGGCCGATGAGGCTGAGGTGCTGGCCGGGGACGCCGCCGCGGTCGACGCCGGCGCGGAAGTGGTCCAGGGCGCCGGTGAGGTCGTCGCTGAAGAGGCGGATGACGCCGACGACATACTCGGCGTGGGCCACCTCGGCCGCGTCGCCGAGGCGGTGGGCCAGGTCGCGGGCCTGTTCGGCGCGGCGGCGGCCGCGGGTGAGGTCCTCCGGGCAGCCGGCGAGGAGGGCCGCGACCCACAGGGCGCGGGCGCGTTCGCGGGTGGGCGCGGGGTTGGCCTCGAGGGCACGGTCGAGCCAGTAGCGGCCCTCGCGGGGGGCTCCGCAGGCGTGCCAGTGGAACCACAGGGTGCCGGCCAGGCGGAGGCCGGCGAGGGCCTCGCCGGGGGCGGTGAGGCTGAAGTCGAGCGCGGCACGGAGGTTGTCCTGATCGGCTCTCAGGCGGGCGACGATCTCGGGCTGGCCGGGGCCGAACCACTCCCGCTCGCAGGTGGCGGCCCGTTGTTGCATCCAGTCGCGGAGGCGGATGCGGGTGGCGCGTGCCTCGCCGGGGCGCGCCTTGAGCCGCTCCAGGCCGTAGTCCCGGAGGGTGTCGAGCATGCGGTAGCGGACGGTGCCGGCGGGGCCGGTCTCGCGGCTGAGGACGGACTTGTCGACCAGGCCGGCGACGGCTTCCAGGACGTCGTGCGGGTGCAGGGGCGGGGTGGGGTGCGCCCCCGCCGCCCTTTCCCGTCCCACCTCCAGGGGCTCCGCCTCTTCGACCCCGGCCAGGGGCTCCGCCCCTGCCACCCCGCCAGGGGGCTCCGCCCCCTGGACCCCCAGGCCTTCGCCCACCCACCGCCCGACTCGGTGGGCCGAGAGGTGGGCCTCGCAGCTCCCGGCCCGGTCGGCTGCGAAGCACGCCTCGCGGCTGTCGGCTCGGTCGGCCGAGAAGCGGGCCTCGCTCCCGACTCCGTCAGGCGAGAGGTGAGCCTCGTCGTTCCCGTTTCCTCGGGCGGCCGAGGAGCGGGCGTCGTGGCTCCCGACTCCGTCAGGCGAGAGGTGGGTCTCGGCACGGTCGGGCACGTCTTGGGGCAGCGAGGCGGGTCGTAAGTGGGCGAAGGGCGGGGGGCTGGGGGCGGAGCCCCCGGGGACGGGAAGGGCAGGGGCGGCGGGGGCGGGACACCGCCCGGGCCGCACGCCCGGCCCCTCGCCCGCGTCCCCGCACACCGCCTCCGCCGTCTCCAGGTCGAAGCTGCCCGGCAGGACCGACAGCCGGGCCCACACCGCCTGCTCGACCTCGTCGCACAGTTCGTGGCTCCAGTCGACCGCCGCCCGCAGGGTCTGGTGGCGGAGCGGGACCGTGGGGCTGCCGGAGGTGAGGAGGTGGTAGCGGTCGTCGAGGCGTTGGAGGAGCTGGTCGACGTCCAGGACCCGCATCCGGACGGCGGCCAGTTCGATGGCGAGCGGAAGGCCGTCGAGGCGGCGGCACAGGCGGGCGACGGCGGCACGGTTCGCGGCGGTGAGCCGGAAGCCGGGGACTACGGCGGCGGCGCGGTCGGCGAAGAGGGCGAGGGCCGGGTAGCCGTCGGCGGCGGAGAGGTCGCCGTCCGGGTCGGGGACGGGCAGGGGCCGTACGTCCAGGAGGTGTTCCTCGGTGAGGCCGAGCCGGTGGCGGCTGGTGGTGAGGAGACGGACGCCGGTGGTGCCGTGCAGCAGGGCGGCGGCGAGGTCGGCGCAGGCCCGCAGCAGGTGCTCGCAGTTGTCGACGACGAGGAGCAGTCGCCGGTCCCGGAGGCGTTCCGCCAGGGTGTCCAGCGCCGGCCGGTCGGAGTAGTCGTGCAGGCCGAGCGCGGCGGCGACGGTGAACGGGACGAGGGCCGGGTCGCGCAGGCCGGAGAGGTGGACGAAGCGCACGCCGTCGGGGAAGGCGCGGGCGACCCGTGCCGCGATCCGCCCGGCCAGGCGCGTCTTGCCCACGCCGCCGGGGCCGGTCAGGGTGACCAGCCGGGCCCTGGCCAACAGCTCGCGCCCTTCGGCCAGTTCACTCCGCCGGTCGACGAAGCTGGTCGTCTCCACCGGCAGGTGGCAGTCCCGTCTTGGCGCTGATCCGCCCATGATCAGCCAGTCCTCTGGGGGTGTGGTCGAGGCAGCCGGAGGGTGCGGCTCCTCTTGTTGTGCGGACCCTCAGCCTTCCCCGGGCCGTACATATATGCACGCCCGCCTCACACCCGTGGGTGAGCTTTGGCGAGGTCCGCGTCGCAGGCGGCGGTCGCGCGTACACTGCCCGGCCGCCCGCGACCACGGGCAACTCCTCGGCCACCCGGCCACGTTCCGCACGATTCCAGCCACCGACTCCTCGCCGACTCTTGACCTGACCATGTCATGAGCCGACGATGAGCGGCACCCCGCACGCCCGGCACAGCAGGCGCACAGACACGGCAGGTGCGCAGGCACGAGCAAGGCGCACGAACACGGCAGGCGCGCGTGCGACAGCAAGGCGCACAGACACGGCAAGCGCGGCTGCACGAGCGAAGCGCGCAGACATGGCAAGCGCAGCACCAGCAAGCGGACAGCACGTCGCACGAAAGCACCACCCCCCGCTCCACTCCCCACACGTCCGGCGACCCCGGACATCTGGAGAACCGAGGAGATCTCTCATGCGACTCCGCATACGCGGCTCAGGCACCCGCGGCTCAGGCGCCCGCGGCGGCAGACGAACCGCCGCCCTCGCCGCCCTCATGGCCCTCGCCCTCGCGGCACCGGTCTCGGCGACGGCCACGAACGCGGCGGCGGGCAGCGCCCCGAAGGCGGCCGCCGGCGTCGACGACATCCGCCAGTACGAGATCCACGTCCCCCACAGCACGCCCCAGTCGCGCACGGCGATCGCCGCGTCCGGCGTGAGCGTCGACGAGGCCAACGAGGAGACCGTCGTCGTCTCCGGCCGCGCGGACCAGATCAGGAAGCTGCGCGCGCAGGGCTACGAGGTCGCGCCGGTGGGCGCCGCGCCGGACCGCACCGCCGAGGGCGAGGTGCGGCTGCACGACTTCCCGTCGGCCGACTCGCGGTACCACAACTACGCCGAGATGACCGCGGAGATCGACCAGCGCATCGCGGCCTACCCGAGCATCATCAGCAAGCGGGTGATCGGCAAGTCGTACCAGGGCCGGGACATCGTCGCCATCAAGGTCAGCGACAACGTCGGCACGGACGAGGCCGAGCCCGAGGTGCTGTTCACACACCATCAGCACGCCCGTGAGCACCTGACCGTGGAGATGGCGCTGTACCTGATCCGCGAGCTGGGCGCCGGCTACGGCACCGACTCCCGCATCACCAGCATGGTGAACAACCGCGAGATCTGGATCGTCCCGGACCTCAACCCGGACGGCGGCGAGTACGACGTCGCCACCGGCTCCTACCGTTCGTGGCGCAAGAACCGCCAGCCCAACTCCGGTTCCTCGTACGTCGGTACGGACCTCAACCGCAACTGGGCCTACCGGTGGGGCTGCTGCGGCGGCTCCTCCGGCTCGACGTCCTCCGAGACCTACCGGGGCGCGGCCGCCGAGTCGGCGCCCGAGGTGAAGGTCGTCGCGGACTTCGTGCGCAGCCGGGTCGTCGGCGGCAAGCAGCAGATCAAGGCCGGGATCGACTTCCACACGTACAGCGAGCTGGTGCTGTGGCCCTTCGGGTACACCACCGCCGACACCACCACCGGGATGACGGCGGACGACCGCAACGCCTTCGCGACAGTGGGCCGTTCGATGGCCGCGAGCAACGGTTACACGCCCGAGCAGGCGAGCGACCTGTACATCACGGACGGGTCGATCGACGACTATCTCTGGGGTACGCACAAGATCTTCTCGTACACCTTCGAGATGTACCCGGGCTCGGCCTCCGGGGGTGGGTTCTACCCGCCCGACGAGGTCATCGAGCGGGAGACCGCCCGGAACAGGGACGCGGTGCTCCAGCTTCTGGAGAACGCGGACTGCATGTACCGGTCCATCGGCAAGCAGGCCCAGTACTGCAGCTAGGACCTAGTCGGCCTTCGCGGTGTCCTCGGCCTTCTCGGTGCCGTCGGCGTCCTTGGTGTCGTCGACGTCCTCGGCTTCGTCCTCGAAGTAGGCGTCCAGCACCGCGTCCAGCTGCTCGTCCCACTCCTTGAAGCGCCCCCTGGCCGTCGCCTCGATCTCGATCGGGTACCAACGGCGGTCAGGGGTGTGCACCGTGATGGTGAACCGCTTGCCGAAGCGCGGGGACTCGGTCTCGACGGCGCCGATCTCGTCCCAGCGGAACTCGCACTCCTCCTCGTCGAGGCGGAGGCGGACGCCCCGGGCGTCGGCGACGATCCGCGCCCGGCGGTCGGCGGCCTCGAAGACGGGACCGTCCGGGATCTCCTCCTCCGCCTGCTCCTCGTCGGCGTCGGCCGGTTCGGCGTCGGAGTCGGCGTCCTTCCGGACGACCGCCTCGTCGTCCGCCGCCTTCGCGTCCGCCGCCTTCGCATCCTCCGCCTGCGCGTCTTCCGCCTTCGCGTCCTCCGGCTCGGTGGTCACGGGCGAGGTGAGCCCGGGGATGAATGCCGGGTCGAATCCGGCGCCCTCCAGGGGCTTGCTGCTCGAACCTATGCGCTGCTCCACAGCGGGCAGTATGGTCGACGATCCTGTGCCGAGAACAGTGGGGCCGGTCAATGCCCGTCAATGGCCCTCATCGGCCGTCGTGGGGCCCCATGCGGCAATGGCCCCTCAACGCCCGTCGTGGGGCCCCGTGCCGCAATGGCCCCTCAACGCCCGTGTCGCGGCCCTGCTGCCCATGCCCCTGCCGGGAACCAGGTGCCGTCGGGAAGCGTCGTGTGGCATGGACACGAAGCGCGAGCATCAGGGATGTCAGGGACATCGGGGGGACCGTGAGCGGCGGCGATGGGGATGCTCCCGCACCAGGTTGTTCGAGCGTGGGGGAGCGTGGAGGCGGGGAGCGAGGCCCGGACCGGAACACACGGGTGTCGCCTCCCCGGGGCGAGGACCCGGCCGCCATCGGTCCGTACCGCGTTCTCGGGCGGCTCGGGGCGGGCGGTATGGGACGCGTCCATGTCGCGCGGTCGCCCGGCGGACGGCTCGTCGCCGTCAAGACGCTGCTCGCCGAGGGGCCGGTGAGCGACGCGGACCGCAGGCGGTTCGCGCGCGAGGTGAGCCTGGCCCGGCGGGTGGGCGGCGTCTGCACGGCGAACGTCGTCGACGCCGACCCGGACGCCGAACGGCCGCGGCTGGCCACCGAGTTCATCGCCGCTCCGGCGCTCGACGAGCTGGTGAGCGCCTGCGGGCCGCTGCCTCCCGACGCGGTGCCCTGGGTGGCGGCCGGGGCGGCGGAGGCGCTGCTCACGCTCCACGACGCCGGGGTCGTGCACCGGGACGTCAAGCCGGGGAACATCCTGCTGCCCCCGGACGGCCCCCGCCTGATCGACTTCGGCATCTCGCACGCCGTCGACATCACCCGCACCACCCTCACGCTCGGCACGATCGCCTACACCTCTCCGGAGCAGGCCCGCGGCGAGGAGTCGACGGCCGCGTCCGACGTCTACTCCCTCGGCGCCACCCTCTTCCACCTCGCCACCGGCCGCCCGCCGTACCGGGACACCGGTGACACCCTGCGGCTGCTCGCCCAGGTCTCGCGTGGCGACCTCGACCTGGCCGGGCTGCCGCCCGAGCTGGCTCCGCTGGTCACCGCCTGCCTGCGCGACACCCCCGAACGGCGCCCCGGGCCCGCCGAGTTGCTCGACGAGCTGGCCCCGGTCGTCTCCGCCCGGCAGGGCACGTCCGGCGGCGCGGACTGGCTGCCCGTGCCGTGGCTGCGGCTCATCCGGTCGTACGAGGCGGAAGGGCGCGCCCTGCTGGAAGCGCACCCGCCGGGACCGGCCCCCGCCCCGGCCGCCCGGCGTTCGTCCGGCCGAGCGGGCGACGGCTCCGCCCCGGCGGAACGGGACGGGAGCTCACCGCCGGCCGGGCCGGACAGCACCCCCACGCAGGACCTGCGGACGCGGCCCGTTCCGGCGCCGGACGCGACCCGCCCGTACACCAGGGTCCGGTCCGCGGCCTCCTCGGCGCCCGGCGGCTCCGCGCCACCCGGCGACTCCGGGAGACCCGGCGCCGCCTCGGCCCGTGCGGGCGCCCGAGAACGGGCGAGTGGCCAGGACCGTACGCGTGGCCGCAACCCGGCGCAGGGCCAGGGCCTTACGAGTGGCCAGGGCCGGGCGAGTGCCGGATCCCCCGCGGGCGATCGGGCCAGGGCAGGGACGCGCCCGCGCCCTGGCCGGAACGACGCGCACGCCCCTGCCGCGATCCCGGCGGCCGCTCCCGCGCCGCCCCAGCCGCCGCAGCCGGTGCAGCCGGCGCGGAAGAAGTCCTCCAGCGCCTGGTGGGCGGTGCCGTTGATCGTCCTGTTCGGGCTCTGGTGGTTGAACACGCAGACCGATGATGCGAAGAGTTCGGGCGGCTCCTCCCTCACCACGCCCTCGAACGCGCCGAGCAGACCCGTCTCGGTGTACTCCCCCACCCCGGACCCGACGGAGCAGGCGTTCACCGCCGTACGCGCGGGGGACTGCCTGAACGCCTACGGGACCGGTTACGTCGGTCAGTGGAGCACCGAGGTGCCGAAGCGGGTCGACTGCGACGCGGCGGACGCCTTCGTGCGGGTGACGTCCACGTCCGAGGACTGGGGCTTCGACTGCCCCAACTCGGCGGGCCGAAGCTACTGGTCCCATCACGGCGGCGTCTCGGGCCACACCGTCCTGTGTCTGGAACGCCAGTTCCGCATCGGGCAGTGCGTGCCCGCCCAGGGCACGGACGGCGGCGGCATCCGGCTCGACCTGCTGCGGGTGTGGAACTGCGGGGCGGACACGGTGCCGTCCGGCTACCAGTACATCCTCCAGATCACCGGCGTCCACGAGGGCTCGAACGGCAGGTGTCCGGTGTCGACCCGCTACTGGACGTCGAGCGTGTACGGCGGTCAGGGATACGTCTGCCTGGTCGCGGTGTGAGAACGGCCGGGCGCACGCTCCGCGGACTCCCGGCCCCGGCCGCCCGTAGTTCCGGCTACTCGTCGAGATAGCGCGCCAGGACGAGGTCCAGCCGGGCGAGCCATTGGTCGCGGATGCGGCGGGTGGGGGCGCGGACGTCCACGGAACAGTCGTCCCCTTCGTACGGGCGTACGGTCACGGCGAAACCCCGGCCGAAGCCCGAGGCGGTCGTGATCACGGCGGCGATCTCCCCCCAGGCGAACTCGACCTCGACCTCGCCGACTTGCAGAAGGACGCCGGTCTCGTACACGGCCACGCCCTGGCGGCCGTCGGCCACCGTGAACGTACGCAGCGAGTCGGCCCGCGCCCGCTCGGCAGCCGAGGGTGTGGGAGCGGAGGGTGCGGGAGCCGAGGGTGTGGGAGCGGAAGGTGCGACGGCCGGGGGTGCGGGCGTCGGGGACGCGACTCGGGGATCCGCCGGGCCGCCGGGACCCGCCGGGCCTTCGGGAGGTGCCGGCCGGGGACCCGCGCCCCACGGCTCCTGCCGCGGCGCGTACCGCTTGGGTGGGTACGCGGGAGGGGCGCCCGCTGGTGCGGGTGCGGTCAGCAGGTCCAGGAGGCCGCCGGGGGTGGGCCGGTCCGCCGGGTCCTTGGCGAGGCAGGCGGCCACCACGTCCCGCAGCGCGGCGGGCAGGGCCGTGACGTCCGCCTCCTCGTGCACCGAGCGGTACATGAGGGCCATGGGGGTCCCGTCCCCGAACGGCCGGCCGCCGGCGGCCGCGACCAGGACCGCGCCGAGGGCGAAGACGTCGGCGGCCCCGGTCACGTCCCGGCCCACGGCCTGCTCGGGAGCGAGGAAGCCGGGCGTGCCGAAGGCGTGACCGGTGGCCGTCAGACGGGTGTTCTCCACGGCCCGCGCGATACCGAAGTCGAGGACGCGGGGGCCGTCGGCGGCCATGACGATGTTGCCCGGCTTCAGGTCCCGGTGGACCAGCCCGCACCCGTGGATGGCCTGCAGGGCCTCGGCGAGCGCGGCCCCGAGCCTTCTCAACTCGCCTTCTCCCATGGGCCCTTCGGCCTCCAGCCGGGCGGCGAGGGTGGGACCGGGCACGTATGCGGTGGCCAGCCAGGGCGGGGTGCCGTCGGGGTCGGCGTCCACGACCGGCGCCGTGTGGAAACCGCCGACCCGGCGGGCCGCCTCGATCTCGGCGCGGAACCGGGCCCGGAACGACGGATCGGCCGCGAGCTCGGGCCGCGCCACCTTCACCGCGACGGGCCGTCCGGCGCGCGACCGCGCCAGGTAGACGGTCCCCATCCCACCGGCCCCGAGTTCACGCTCGACGACGTACGGCCCGATCCGCACGGCGGTCACGACGCCCTCCCCCCTGCCGCCCGGCTGCGGGTGGCAGGGCGGCGCCCACAGTATGCCCGTGCTCGGCGTGCCGGGGTCGAGGGGCCGTCAGGCGCTCAGCCGAGCACGGCGAGGGCGTCGATCTCGATGAGGAGCCCGGCGGGAAGGCCGACGTAGACCGTCGTGCGGGCGGCGGGCGGGGCGGTGAGCGCCTGCTCCGCGAAGTACGCGTTGTAGATCTCGTTCATCTCGGCGAAGTGGTCGACGTCCGTGAGGTAGACGCGGATCATCATCACGTCGTCCCAGCTCGCGCCGCCCTCCTCGAGGATCGCCCTGACGTTGGAGAGGGTCTGGAGGGTCTGCTCGCGCAGGGTGGGGCCGGCGGGCGTGGGGGACTTGCCCTCCTCGGCCGGGAGGAAGCCGACCTGGCCGGCGACCTGGAGGATGTTGCCCTTGCGGACCCCGTGGGAGAACTTCGCGGGTGGGGTGGTGTGGGTCTTCGGGGTGAGCGCGATCTTCTCGGTCATGAGGTGGCTTCCTTGATCGGTGTCCTGCCGGAGTACTCGCCGCTGATGTCGTCCGCGGTGCGGCGCACCTGCGGGAGCAGGGTGAGGAGTTCGTCGGCGGTGACGACGACGTTCGGCGCGGACACCGACATCGCGGCGACCACCCGGCCGTCGGCGCCGCGGATCGGTGCGGCGACGCAGTTGACGGACTCCTCGTGGCCACCGAGGTCGGTGGCCCAGCCCTGTTCACGCGCCTTCTCCAACTCCCGCAGGAAGGCGGGGGCGTTGGGTGTGGAGCGGGCGGTGTACAGGGGGTAGTCGAGCTTCTCGGCGACCGCCCGCCGCTCGGGCTCGGGCAGATCGGCGAGGAGCAGCTTGGCGACGGCGGCGACGGTGAGGGCGACCGGCTTGCCGATCCGCGAGTACATCCGCACCGGGTAGCGGCTCTCCACCTTGTCGATGTAGAGGACCTCGCCCTCCTCGTACACGGCGAGGTGGACGGTGTGTCCGCACCGCTCGTTGAGGCGGACGAGGTGGGGGTGGGCGATCTCGCGGATGTCGAGGTTCTCCATGGCCTCCTGGGCGAGGGCGAAGAGGCGGGCGCCGAGGCGGTAGCGCTGGTCGGACTGCCGGTAGACGAGCCCGTGCTCGTGGAGGGTGCGCAGGAGGCGCAGGGCCGTGGACTTGTGGACGCCGAGGCGGCCGGCGACCTGTCCGAGGTCGGCGGGGCCCTCGGCGAGCAGGGGCAGGATGCTCAGGGCGCGGTCGACGGTCTGGCTCATGGGGTGCGTACCTCCTCCGGGGCCGCTGCGGCTCGTGTCCAGCCGGGGCCCAGTCGAAGTCTCCCCCACGCGTCGTCGTCCAGGTCGGCGAGGCGGTCGGCGTGGTCACGGGACGGGGGGACGGCGAGGTCGCCGGGGACGGTGAGGGCGGCGGCGGCCATGAGGTGGCCGTGGCGCAACCGCTGCCGTACGGGCAGCCCGCGCAGGGTGGCGGAGAGGAACCCGGCGGCGAAGGCGTCCCCGGCGCCGACGGCGGCGACGACGTCGACGCGGAGGGCGCGGACGACGGTGGCGGTGCCGTCGGCGTCCTCGAGGCCCTCCGTGTCCTTGTCGAACGCGACGGCTCCGGCCCTGCCCAGCTTCACGACCACGAGCTCCGGCTCGGGCAGCGCGGCCCGGATCGCGGCCGGGCCGTGCAGCCCCCAGGCGGCGCGTGCCTCGTCGGCGCCGACGAAGACGATGTCGGCGCCGCGGGCCAGGTCGAGCAGGACGCGCGGGCCGTCGGCGTCGGGCCACAGCCCCGGCCGGTGGTTGACGTCGAAGGAGACGAGCGGCCGCCCGGGCCGGGGCGCGGTCAGCTCCCGCAGGAGGGCGAGGCAGTCGTCGGACAGCGCCGCCGTGATTCCCGACAGGTGCAGGACACGACCCGCGTGCACCGCCGCCAGATCCACCGTGTCCGCCGACATCGCCGAGGCGGCCGACCCCGCCCGGTAGTACGCCACCTCGTGGGCGTCGGTCGCCCGGTCGCCGGCGGTGCGGAAGTAGACGCCGGTCGGTCGCTCGGGGTCCCTGCGAACGGCGGAGACGTCCACGCCGTGACCGCCGACCGCCTCGACCAGGTGGTCGCCGAACCCGTCGGCTCCCACCCGGCTGACCCACCGCGCCGCATGCCCGGCCGCCGCGAGCGCGCACGCGACGTTGGACTCCGCGCCGCCGATGGCCCGGTCGAAGGAGGGAACGTCGGCGAGGCGGCCGGGCCGGGTGGGCAGGAAGGCGACCATGGACTCGCCGAGCGCGACGACGTCGACGACGTCAGGAGCGTCGCGGGCTCCGGTGGCGGTCACGATGGTCGTAGCTCCTCGGTGGGGTCGCGGCGGCCTCGTTGACCCCGCGTCGGCCGAGATGTTAGACAGCATCCAGCAACATACGCAATGGACGTTGCAAAGTGTGCAACAGACTGGGATCAGGAGGCTCTTGATGAGCAGCGAAGCGCTCGCCCGCCTGGCCGAGGAACGCGTCGACCACCGTTTCAAGGGCCTCCCGCCGGACGCCGACGGCCGCACGGTCGGCGAGCTGGCCGCCCAGGGCCGCAACCTCTTCACCGACGGCTTCACCACCCCGGTCCTCGCCCTCTCCGCCGAGCGCCTGGAACACAACCTCCGGCTCATGGAGACGTACGCGACCCGCCACGGCCTCGCCTTCGCCCCGCACGGCAAGACCACCATGGCGCCCCAGCTCTTCCAGCGGCAGATCGACCACGGCGCCTGGGGCATCACCCTCGCCGTCCCGCACCAGGTACGGGTGGCCCGCGCCTTCGGCGTCCAGCGCGTCTTCCTCGCGAACGAACTGGTGGACCCGGCGGCCCTGCGCTGGATCGCGGCGGAGCTCTCCGCCGACCCGGACTTCCGCCTCGTCTGCTACGTCGACTCCGTGCGCGGGGTGGAGCTGATGGACGCGGCGCTGCACGGCGCCGCCCGCCCGGTGGACGTCGTCGTCGAGCTCGCCGCCGGCGAGGGGGCCCGTACCGGGGTCCGTACGGAGGAGGAGTGCGCGGCGGTCGCGGACGCGGTGGCCGCGGCGGCGACCCTGCGGCTGGTCGGGGTCGCGGGCTACGAGGCCTCGGTTCCGGAGGCGTCGCCGGAGCGCGTGCGAGCCTGGCTACGGCGGCTGGTCGGCCTCGCCGCCGACTTCGACAAGGCGGGGCGCTTCTCCGGTGCGGACGAGATCGTGGTCAGCGCGGGCGGCAGCGAGTGGTTCGACGCGGTGGCCGACGTCTTCGCCGACATCCCCGCACTCTCCCGCCCGGTCCTGAAGTTGCTGCGCTCGGGCGCCTACGTCTCGCACGACGACGGTCACTACCGCAGGCTGACCCCCTTCAACCGGGTCCCCGAGGAGGGCGCCCTGGAGCCGGCGTTCCGGCTGTGGAGCCAGGTCGTCTCCCGTCCCGCGCCCGACCAGGCCTTCGTCAACGCGGGCAAGCGCGACGCGGCCCACGACCTCGATCTGCCCTTCGCCCAGGTGATCCGCCGGGACGGCACGGAGCGTCCCGCCACCGGTGTCTCGGTCACCGCCCTGTCCGACCAGCACGCCTGGCTGCGCACGACGGGCGAGGCGGACCTGGAGGTGGGCGACTGGGTCGGCCTGGGTCTGTCCCATCCGTGCACGTCCTTCGACAAGTGGCAGCTGATTCCGCTGGTGCGGGCGGACGGCACGGTCGTGGACTACATCCGCACTTTTTTCTAAGGGGGTTTTCTAACGCCGCTTCGAGGGCCCCACGGGACCACGGGACTTTCGAAACACGCCCTGGAGGCGGCAAGGGGGCACCGGCATGGAAGACCTCGTCATCCGGGACGCGGACGTCGTCGACGGCACCGGCGGACCGTCGTACCGCGCCGATGTGGTGATCGACGACGGCAGGATCGTCGCGATCGTCCAGGAGGCCGCGGCGGCGGGCTGCCAACGCCCCACGGCGACAAGGGAGCTGGATGCCGAGGGGCTCGTCCTCTCGCCCGGCTTCGTCGACATGCACGCCCACAGCGACCTCGCCCTCCTGCGCGATCCCGACCACAGCGCGAAGGCGGCCCAGGGCGTGACCCTGGAGGTCCTGGGCCAGGACGGCCTGTCGTACGCCCCGGTCGACGACCGCACCCTGGTGGGGGTGCGCCGGGCGATCGCCGGGTGGAACGGCCACGGCGACGACATCGACTTCGACTGGCGGTCGGTGGGCGAGTACCTGGACCGCCTGGACTTCGGTTTCGAGGGCCGGGGGATCGCGGTGAACGCCGCCTACCTCGTCCCCCAGGGCACGGTCCGCGCGCTCGCCGTCGGCTGGGAGGACCGCGAGGCGACACCCGGGGAGCTGGACCGGATGCGGCGCCTGGTCGCGGAGGGGATGGAGCAGGGCGCGGTCGGCCTGTCGTCCGGGCTGACCTACACGCCCGGCATGTACGCCGGGGACGCCGAACTGACCGAGCTGTGCCGGGTGGTGGCGCGGTACGGGGGGTACTACTGCCCGCATCACCGCTCGTACGGAGCCGGGGCGCTGGAGGCGTACGAGGAGATGGTGCAGCTGACCCGGGAGGCCGGCTGCTCCCTCCATCTCGCCCACGCCACCATGAACTTCGGGGTGAACGAGGGCCGGGCGCCCGAGCTGCTGGCCCTCCTGGACGACGCGCTGGCGGCGGGCGCCGACATCACCCTCGACACCTACCCCTACACCCCCGGCTGTACGACGCTCGTCGCGCTGCTGCCGAGCTGGGCGAGCGAGGGCGGCCCGGAGGCGGTCCTCGCCCGCCTCGCCGACGAGCAGACGGCGGAACGCGTCCGCCACGACCTCGAGGTGACCGGCGCCGACGGCTGCCACGGCGTGCCGGTGGACTGGGACACGATCGAGATCTCGGGCGTCGGCGACCAGCGGCTGGCGGACCACGTCGGCCGTACGGTCCGCCAGTCGGCGGCGCTGCGCGGCGAGACCCCCTGGACGACGGCCCGTCGCCTGCTCCTGGAGGACCGGCTGGCCCCGACGATCCTCCAGCACGTGGGCCACGAGGAGAACGTCCGCACGATCATGCGCCACCGCGTCCACACGGGCGGCTCGGACGGGATCCTCCAGGGCGCCAAGCCGCACCCGCGCGCGTACGGCACGTTCCCGCACTACCTCGGCCGCTATGTGCGGGAGTTGGGGGTCCTGTCGCTGGAGGAGTGCGTCGCTCATCTCACCGGGCGCCCGGCCGCGCGCCTCCGGCTGCCGGACCGGGGCCTGGTCCGGGAGGGCTACCGCGCGGACCTGGTGCTGTTCGACCCACGGACGGTCGCGGCGGGCTCCACCTACGACGCCCCGCGCACGCTCCCCAGCGGCATCCCGCACGTCCTGATCGACGGCCGTTTCGTGATCGAGGACGGGCGGCGGACGGACGTGCTGGCGGGGCGGGCGGTCCGTCGCAGTCCCGTGTGACGGACCACCCCTCCGCGTCGCCTCACGGCTTGGGCAGGACGCACCCGCTCGCGCTCAGGTTGAGCTGGTTGCCGGTCGTGAAGCAGGCCGGGAACTGGTAGGTCTCCTGGGCGTAGTTGATGCCCTGGCGGACGGTGACGTTGCCGCTCGCGTCGACCTCGCACGGGTTGTTCACCGTGCAGCTCTCGCCGTCCTCGTTGCCGGTGTTGTTGACGGCGACGACCTTGCCGGTGGCCTGGTCGACGACGGGCGAGCCGGAGGTGCCGCCGATGGTGTTGCAGGAGGAGGTGTAACGGACCGAGTCCTTCCAGGTCCAGTCGCCCTCCTTCATGCGGTACACGAATCCGTCGATGTTGCAGCTGTAGAGCCGCTTCCAGTACCCGGAGGCGACGGTGATCGCGGTTCCGGCGGTGGGGTGCGTGTCCTGCACGGTCAGCGCGTTGATGCCGTAGGAGTTGCGGATCGCGGCGTAGGTGGTGGTGAGCTGGTAGATCGTGGCGTCCGTGTCGGTCATCGTCGAGTAGGCGATCTTGTTCGCGCGCAGGGTCGCCACCCGCGTGCCGGCGGAGTTGAGCAGGCCGAAGGTACGGCTGGAGGCCCGGTTGACGATCACCTGGCCGGGCGCCGGGAAGCCGGTCTCCAGGCAGTGCCCGTTGGTCAGCACGAGCGCCGGGGCGGTGTCCAGGGAGTTCGGGAAGCGCACGACGGAGCCGGAACAGTTGCTGAGCGCGACCGTCCCGGCGAGGGTCACGGCCTGGAGCTTCGGCGAGACGGCCTGGGCGTCCGCCTTCTCCGCCGCCGCGGGAGCCGCGCTCACGGGCGCCGCGACCGCGGGCGCCGCGCCGGCCCCGGCGATCGCCAGGGCGAAGAACGCGGCAACGAGAGGCTTTCTCATGTGGGGGTCCCCTCTTACGACAAGGCGACCGGAGATCTTCCGGCCGCCACTGATTTGTCATGCACATTCTCAACGCGAGTAGAGGGGAGGACAAGGATCATGTTTCGGCCACCGGCGCCACTCACCTACCGAGGCCCTTTGGAAGCCCCCTGTCCACGCCCCCTGCCGTTGCCCTTGCCGGAGCCCGCGTCAGGAGCAGAGCTCACAGCGGCCGGGGCGGAACTCGGAGGCGGACCGGCCGAGGACGTGGCCACGGGCGCCCTGGACGCCGTGGCCCCCGCCGAAGGGGTCGCCCCGGACGACGCACCACGCGCCGGACCCGTGTCCGCACCCCCGGACGCGGAGACGGACGGGGACGGGGACACGGACGCGGGGGTGGACTCGGCCGGCTCCCCCGACGCCGGCCGCGCACCTCCCTGCCGCCCCTGCCGTTCCTCGTCGGAGCCCCCGGAGAAGGCCACCCCCGCGATCACCGCCGCCACGGAGACGACCCCCACCGTCCCCACGGCGAACGCCACGCGGCGCGGCCGGCGAGCCGCGCGCCGACGGCTCGCACGGCCACCCCCCGCACCGTCGGCGCCGGCCTCCGTGACCCGGGGCAACCTCGTCGTCTCGTCGTACGCGTTCTGCCAGCCGTGCGCGGCGGCCGGATCCGCGTACGCCTCGTACGCCGGCGCGGCCCCCTCGTCCGGGAGGTACACGTTCGGCTGCACCCGGGGGATCCCACTCTCACCTGGCCTGGACATGGCCGCGGATTGTAGATACCCGTGGGGCGCCTGGGACAGCGGACGCCGATATCCCCCCAAAGCAGGCGTCTCACGTGGCGGAAAACACCCCCCGGGACGCGTCGGCGAGCCCTAAGCTCCCAGACATGCAGGTGATCCAGTCGACCAAGCTCGCCAATGTCTGTTACGAGATCCGGGGCCCGGTTCTCGAGGAGGCGATGCGCCTGGAAGCGGCGGGGCACCGCATCCTCAAGCTGAACACCGGAAACCCGGCCGCGTTCGGCTTCGAGTGCCCTCCGGAGATCCTGGAGGACATCCTCCGCAACGTCTCGTCGGCGCACGGCTACGGCGACGCGAAGGGCCTGCTGGCCGCGCGCCGGGCGGTGGTCATGCACAACCAGACCCTGGGCATCGAGACCGACGTCGAGCACGTCTTCGTCGGCAACGGCGTCTCCGAGCTGATCGTGATGGCGATGCAGGGGCTCCTGGACGACGGGGACGAGGTCCTCGTCCCGGCGCCGGACTACCCCCTGTGGACCGCCGCCGTCTCCCTCTCCGGCGGCACGGCCGTCCACTACCGCTGCGACGAGCAGTCCGACTGGATGCCGGACCTCGCCGACGTCGAGCGCAAGGTCACCGACCGCACCAAGGCGATCGTCATCATCAACCCGAACAACCCGACGGGCGCGGTCTACGACGAGGCGATGATCAGGGGTCTGACCGACATCGCCCGCCGCCACAACCTCCTCGTCTGCTCGGACGAGATCTACGACAAGATCCTCTACGACGGCGCCACCCACACTCCGACCGCGAAGGTCGCCCCCGACCTGCTCACCCTCACCTTCAACGGCATGTCGAAGGCGTACCGGGCGGCGGGCTACCGGGTCGGCTGGATGTCCATCTCCGGCCCGCGCGCGCACGCCGACTCCTACATCGAGGGTCTGACGATCCTGGCGAACATGCGCCTGTGCGCGAACATGCCGGGCCAGCACGGCGTGGTGGCCGCGCTCACCGGACGGCAGTCCATCAACGACCTGGTGCTGCCCGGCGGGCGGCTCAAGGAGCAGATGGACACGGCGTACGAGCTGCTGACGCGGATCCCGGGTGTGACCTGCGTCCGGCCGAAGGGTGCGCTGTACCTCTTCCCGCGTCTCGACCCGACGGTGTTCAAGATCAAGGACGACCGGCGGATGGTCCTGGACCTGCTGCGGCGGGAGAAGATCATGGTCGTGCAGGGCACCGGCTTCAACTGGCCGGAACCGGACCACTTCCGGGTGGTGACGCTGCCGACGGTGACGGACCTGCGGGACGCGATGGGCCGGATCGCGCGCTTCCTGGACGGCTACAGCCAGCCCTGACGCTCACGGCCGGTGATGGACCGGTCCGGATTTGCGATCCGCTCAACTTTAGACGAAATCCAAGCTAGGATGGCTTCCTGTCAGAGCACGGGAGGCCATCCTCATGTACGAACCGATCCGTACCAAGTCGGTCCACAGCACGATGGCCGGCACCACCTCCGACTTCCCCCACCGGTCCCGCGAGGAGGAGCTGGACATCCAGCTCGCGGGGCATCTCGCGGCGCTGCTCGCCGTCACCGACGAGTTGCGCGCGCTGGCACCGTCCACCGATCTGGACACCGCGGCCGAACGGCTCGCGCAGCAGGTGGCCCGGCTGCGGGGAGGGCGGACGCCGGTCCGTACGACCCCGGCCGCCGACCGGACCGAGCCGCCGCCGGCGGCCCTCCACGAGCGGGCGCACACCCTGGCGGGCCGCGCGCTCGTCGTCGCGGCGTCCCGCGCGGACACGGCCGCGGCGATCCTGACGGCGGAGCGCATGGACGCGCACGCCGCCGCGCTGGCGGAGCAGGAACTGACCGCCGCCGGCTGACCCCTGCCGGGGTCCCGTGAACGGCCCCGGTCCGCGTGCACCCGCAGCGACGCGCGGACCGGGCGCCATTTTTTCTCTCCTTTCCCTGCGCACATCCGCGTATTTCCCTGCATACATTCGGGCATTTCCCTGCGTGCATTCAGGTGGTTTCCGTGCGTGCATTCAGGTGGACCGCGTATCTCGCGTGCCCGCCGAGCGGCGACGCCGTCGACACGGCTTCGTAACGTGACACGGTGAAACGTAGGCGATTGTTGGTGGTGCTCTCCGGTGCGGCCGCGGCAGCCACCGGAACGATGGCGTGGGCGATTCATTCCGCCTCGGCGGCGGCCCCGGAATCCGAGGCGCGGACGGCGGCAGCCGAGAACTCGGCGGACCAGAAGCCCGAGAATGTCGACGTACTCCTGCAGGCCGGCATTCTGCAGCAGCAGAACCGCGATTCCAAGGGGGCTGTCCAAACCTACCGGCGCGTGCTGGAACTGGACCCGCGGAACAAGTTCGCCTGGTACAACCTGGGAGTCATCGCGCACGAGGACGGCCGCACGGACGAAGCCCTTTCGGCCTATGAGAAGTCCCTGAAGATCGACCCGTCATTCGAGTCGGCTCTCTTCAACGAGGCGATCCTGCTGAAATCGAGCGATCCCGACCGCGCCATGGGGCTCCTGGAACGCACCCTCGGCATCGATCCACAAGCGAACACGGCACATCTGCATCTCGGAGACATCTGGGCGCGGAAGGACCGCGACGAGGAGGCCGCGGACGAATACCGCCGTGCCGTCGCGGGCGATCCCTCGCTGCGTTCTCTCGTGCCGGAATCCTTCCGGGATTCCCTGAATCCCCCACGCGACCCTTCACCCGACCTCTCACGCGACCCCTCACCCGAATCGAGCCCGGCAGGGAGCACCAGATGACGTCGAGCACCGAGGCCCCACGCCGGCCCACGGCCGATCCGACGGTGATGGCGCTGACCGTGTACACCACGGTGGTGGCAGCCCTTTCGACGCGCGTCCTCCTGATGCCCGACGAGTCGGGGGACTACCTCACCTTTCTCGACCCCTGGTACCGCCACATCGCGAGCCAGGGCGGGTTCCGCGCCCTCGCCGAGCCCGGCTTCTCGGACTACAACGTCCCCTACCTCTACGTGCTGTCCGCGCTGACCTATCTGCCGCTGCCGGCGCTGACGGGCATCAAGTGCGTCTCGATCCTGTTCGACCTGGTGCTGGCGTACTACACCTTCCGGATCGTGTCCCGGCTCCGGCCCACGCCCTCCTGGGCGGCCCTCGGCGCGGCCGCGGTGGTGCTCTTCCTGCCCACCGTCGTCACCAACAGCGGATGGTGGGGACAGTGCGACAGCATCTACGCTGCCTTCCTGGCCGGTGGGATCCACCATGTGCTGCGCCGGCGGTCGTGGTGGGCGTGCGCCTTCTTCGGGATCGCGCTGGCGGTCAAGTTCCAGGCCGTTTTCCTCTTCCCCTTCCTGCTCGTCCTGGTGCTGGTGGGACGGGTGCCGTGGCGGTGCCTGCTCGCCGTTCCGGGGGCGTACCTCGCCCTCGACGTCCCGGCCCTCCTGCTCGGCGCCGACCCGTGGCCGCTGCTGACGGTCTACGCCCGGCAGACGGACACGTACAAGCTCCTGTCCCTCCAGGCGCCGTCCCTCTACGAGTTCGTGTCAGTGCCCGGTGAGACCGACGGCGTCCGCACCGCGGGCGTGCTGGTCGCGGCGGCGATCGTGTCGCTCCTGACCGGACTGGCCGTTTGGTTCCTGCGGCGCGGCCGGACCGGCGCGCCGGACTGCGGTCCCGGGGTGCCGGGACTGACGGACACCCGGATCGTGCTGCTGGCCGCCTGCTCCGCGGTCGTGGTGCCGTTCCTGCTGCCCTCGATGCACGAGCGGTACTTCTACGTCGCGGACGTGCTCACCGTGATCACGGCGTTCGCACTGCCCCGGCGGCTCTGGTACGTGCCGGTGCTGGTGCAGCTCGCCTCGTTCGGCAGCTACCTGAAGTGCGTCTCCGCGAGCCTGGCGCCGTATCTGTCGATGCCGGCGCACAGTGCGCTGATGCTGCTCGCGCTGCTGTCCCTGCTGCGGACGACCGCCGGTGAGCTGCGCCGCGGACCGCAGGCGCCGGCCGTGCCCGGCCGGCGGGCCGCCGACGGGAACACGGCCGAGCCGGCCAGGACGTGACGGCCCCTCCGTCACAGCGTCTTGCGGGCCTGCCTCGCGATGGCCATGCCGCTGTCGTCGGCGACGAAGTAGGTCGGGCGTCGCTGGGCGGCGGTGTAGATGCGGCCGATGTACTCGCCGACCACACCCAGGCAGAGGAGCTGGACCGCTCCCACGAAGAGGACGGCGATGATCAGGGAGGTCCAGCCGGGGGCGGTGTCCCCCGCCGCGTGCACGCCGAGGGTGTACACGAGCATCCCGAGGCAGACGCAGAAGGCGAGGGCGCCGAGCCAGATGGCCAGCCGCAGCGGGGCGACGGAGAAGCCGATGATGCTGTCGACCGCCAGCAGGATCATCTTGCGCAGGGGGTACTTGGTACGACCGGCGACGCGTGGGTCGCGGCGGTAGGTGACCTCCCCGCTGGGGAAGCCGAACCAGGGCATGAGGAGCCGGTACACCTGCGGCTGGTCGGGCAGGGCCTTCAGGGCGTCGAGGACGTTGCGCGACAGCAGGCGGAAGTCGCCGGCCTGGGCGCAGACATGGGTGCCGACCAGCCGGCGCATGAGCCAGTAGTACGCGCCGGCGGTGTGGCGCTTGAAGCCGGTGTCGCTGGAGCGGTTGGCGCGTACGCCGTAGACGATGTCAAGGTGCCGGGAGCGGGCGAGGGCCAGCATCTCGGGGATCTTCTCCGGGGGGTCCTGGAGGTCGGCGTCGAGACTCACCGCGTAGGCGCCGCGGGCGCTGTGCAGGCCCGCGGTCAACGCGGCCTGGTGTCCGCTGTTGCGGCGCAGTCGCACCAGCCGCAGCTGTGGCCAGGCGGCCCGCAGCTGCGCCAGCTGTTCGGCCGTCCCGTCCGTGGATCCGTCGTCCACCGCGACGACCTCGTACTCCTCTCCTGTCGCGTCCAGCACCGGCCGCAGCCGCTCCACCAGCGCCGGCAGCGCCTCTTCCTCGTTGAACATCGGAATGACGACCGACAACTCAACGGACGACTCGATCCGGTCGGTCGGGTCGTGGTCCACATCGATCATTCGGCGATCCCAGCTCATTCTGGAACGGCCGGGCGCAGCAATGCGCCCGAATTACCCAGTTACCATATAATCTGAGGCTGTTTCAGCACGCACAGACACACGTGCCGCGTACCGACACACCTCCTACGAACCCCGGGTGCCGTAACCGATGCCGAATCCCACCGAGCCCGTCCGGCACGCCCGCACGCCCCGCCGCGCCCGGGTCACCCGGCAGCTGCCGGTCTTCGCGGTCATCGGGCTGCTGTCCACCGCCGCCTATCTCGGCCTGTACGCGGCGCTGCGGACCGCGCTCGACGCCCAGCCCGCCAATCTGGTCGCGCTGCTGGTCACCGCTGTGGCGAACACCGCCGCCAACCGCCGGTTCACCTTCCGGGTGCAGGGCGCGGAGGGGGCCGCCCGGCACCACCTCCAGGGGCTGGTGGCCTTCGTCGCCGGGCTCGCGCTGAGCAGCGGCGCCCTCGCCGTGGCGCACCGGACCCTGTCGGACGCGCCGCGCGTGGAGATCGGCGCGCTGATCGTGGCCAACGCCGCCGCGACGGCGCTGCGCTTCACGCTGCTGCGGCTGTGGGTGTTCGCGGAACCGAGACCCGCCGGCGACAAGGTCCCGAACAGGCGAGGGCCTGCCGTCATCCCTCCCGTCGGGGCGGACGGGGAGCGGTGACGACAGGCCCAGGGCCCCACACGCCGTTGTGCGGGGCCTCGCCGGTCCGTGGTGCTGTCACCGCGGCCGACCGTGACGATGTTGCTGGTCAGGGCACGATCGGAGCCGGCCGCGGCGTCTTGGGGGGCGTGCTCAGCCCAGGCGCTGCACCAGTGCGCGGTACTCGTCCCACAGCTCCTTGGGCGTGTGGTCGCCGAAGGTGTTGAGGTGCTCGGGGACCAGGGCGGCCTCCTCGCGCCAGACCCCCTTGTCGACCGTGAGCAGGAACTCCAGGTCGGAGTCGGCGAGTTCGAGGCCGTTGGTGTCGAGGGCGTCCTTGGTCGGCAGGATGCCGATCGGCGTCTCGACGCCCTCGGCCCTGCCCTCCAGGCGTTCCACGATCCACTTCAGGACGCGGCTGTTCTCGCCGAAGCCGGGCCAGACGAACCTGCCCTCGGCGTCCTTGCGGAACCAGTTGACGTAGTAGATCTTCGGCAGCTTGGCCGGGTCCTTGTCCTTGGCGACGTCGATCCAGTGGCCCATGTAGTCGCCCATGTTGTAGCCGCAGAACGGCAGCATGGCGAACGGGTCGCGGCGCAGCTCACCGACCTTGCCCTCGGCGGCGGCGGTCTTCTCGGAGGCCACGTTGGCGCCGAGGAACACGCCGTGGTTCCAGTCGAAGGACTCCGTCACCAGCGGTACGGCGGTGGCGCGCCGCCCGCCGAAGAGGATCGCCGAGATCGGCACGCCCCGGGGGTCCTCCCACTCGGGCGCGATGATCGGGCACTGCGAGGCGGGGACGGTGAAGCGGGCGTTGGGGTGGGCGGCCGGGGCCTCGGACTCGGGCGTCCAGTCGTTGCCCTTCCAGTCCGTCAGGTGGGCCGGGGTCTCCTCCGTCATGCCCTCCCACCAGATGTCGTCGTCGTCGGTGAGGGCGACGTTGGTGAAGACGGAGTTGCCCCACAGCGTCTTCATCGCGTTGGCGTTGGTGTGCTCACCGGTGCCGGGCGCGACGCCGAAGAAGCCGGCCTCGGGGTTGATGGCGTAGAGACGGCCGTCCTCGCCGAAGCGCATCCAGGCGATGTCGTCGCCGATCGTCTCGACCGTCCAGCCGGAGATCGTCGGCTCCAGCATGGCGAGGTTCGTCTTTCCGCAGGCGCTGGGGAAGGCCGCGGCGACGTACTTGGACTCGCCCTGCGGGGGCGTCAGTTTGAGGACCAGCATGTGCTCGGCGAGCCAGCCCTCGTCCCGGGCCATGACGGAGGCGATGCGCAGGGCGTAGCACTTCTTGCCGAGCAGCGCGTTGCCGCCGTAGCCGGAGCCGTAGGACCAGATCTCCCGGGTCTCCGGGAAGTGGGAGATGTACTTGGTGCTGTTGCACGGCCAGGGGACGTCCTCCTGACCCTCCTCCAGCGGCGCTCCGAGCGTGTGCACGGCACGCACGAAGAAGCCGTCGGAGCCGAGCTCGTCGAGGACGGGCTGTCCCATGCGGGTCATGGTGCGCATGGACACGGCGACGTAGGCGGAGTCGGTGATCTCCACGCCGATCGCGGAGAGGTCCGAGCCCAGCGGGCCCATGCAGAACGGGACGACGTACATCGTCCGGCCCTTCATGGAGCCGCGGAAGACGCCCTTCTCACCGGTGAAGATCTCCCGCATCTCCGCGGGGTCCTTCCAGTGGTTGGTCGGGCCCGCGTCCTGCTCCTGCTCGGAGCAGATGAAGGTGCGGTCCTCGACGCGAGCGACGTCGGTCGGGTCGGAGGCCGCGTAGTAGGAGTTGGGGCGCTTGATCGGGTCGAGTTTCCGGAAGGTGCCCTTCTGGACGAGCTCCTCGCACAGTCGCTCGTACTCGGCCTCGGATCCGTCACACCAGACCACGTTGTCCGGCTGGGTCAGTTCGGCGATCTCGTTGACCCACGAGATCAGTTCCTGATGCTGGGTGGGGATGACGGGGGGAGCCGCGATGTCGCGCGCCACGTTCGCTCCTAAGTGAGGGATTTTGTTCTGTCTGCCCCGTGGGGGCCGCGGCCCGGATACTTCGCAGCGAGCTGCTGAGCGCTCATCCGGTGCCGACTGCACTCATTTGATCATCCGACGCATGAGCGCATCTGTCCAGAGGACGTCACAGATGAGCAGGGTGAGGCTCGCCACGTGTTCACCCGGACCCGCTCCGTGACCACGGCCGGGCGTGAGATGATGGCCACTCTTCGCCCGTCATCTCGCCTGATGGGGGCGTAACTTACGGTTCCGTAGGTACGATTTGGTGCATGACTGCGTCCGCCCCTGACGCGCCCACGGACACGCCGGCCGACGGCCGCGGTCCCGTCGCGCTCTCCCTGCCGCATCCGGTCAAGCCCAAGCTCCGCGGCTGGCTGCACCTCGGGATGTTCCCGGCCGCCCTCATCGCAGGCCTCGTGCTCACCGCGCTGGCCGACTCCGCCAGAGGCCGTATCGCCTGCGGTATCTACGCCCTGACCGCCTGCCTGTTGTTCGGCGTGAGCGCGCTGTACCACCGGGGCGACTGGACCCCGCGCATGGACGGCATCCTGCGCCGCCTGGACCACGCGAACATCTTCCTGATCATCGCGGGCACCTACACGCCGCTCACCCTGCTGCTCCTGCCGGACACCAAGGGACAGTGGCTGCTGTGGGGCATCTGGGGCGCGGCGCTCGCGGGCATCGCCTTCCGGGTCTTCTGGGTCGGCGCCCCGCGCTGGCTCTACACCCCCTGCTACATCGCGATGGGCTGGGCGGCCGTCTTCTTCCTGCCGGACTTCATGCGCACCGGCGGCATCGCCGTGCTCGTCCTGGTGGTCGTCGGCGGTCTCCTCTACAGCGCGGGCGGCGTGATCTACGGCATCAAGCGGCCGAACCCGTCACCGCGCTGGTTCGGCTTCCACGAGGTCTTCCACTCCTTCACCCTCGCCGCGTTCGTCGTCCACTACGTCGGCATCTCGCTGGTGGCGTACCAGCACGCGTAGCGACACTTTTCCGCCACCTTTCGGGCCACGGCTGCACGCCGTGGCCCTTTTGCATGTCCGATTCCCGCCCCCAAGAGCCACCATCAGTTAACAGTCTCTCAATTTTGAGAGCTACTCTCACTTCATGGTTACTGTCACGAACGCTTCCGAGGCGGGGCGCGACCCCCGCCGCTGGTGGGCCCTCGGCGCCCTGGTCGCGAGCATGCTCACGCTCGGCTTCGACATGACGATCCTCAACGTGGCGCTGCCGACGATGGCGCGCGACCTGGGCGCCACCACCGGGGAACAGCAGTGGATGGCGGACGCCTACGTCGTCGTCTTCGCGGCGCTGATGCTCCCCTCGGGCCTCCTCGGCGACCGGTTCGGGCGGCGCCGGATGCTGATCACCGGGCTCGGGATCTTCCTCGCGGGCTCGGTGGTGGGAGCGCTGGCAGGAGACGTGAACTGGGTCGTCGCGGCCCGGGCGTTCATGGGCGTCGGCGGCGCGCTGGTCACCCCGCTCGCGCTCTCCGTGCTGCCCTCGCTCTTCGGCCCCGACGAGCGCACCAAGGCCGTCGGCGTCATCTCCGCCGCCTCCGCGCTCGGCCTGCCGCTCGGCCCGATCATCGGCGGCTGGCTGCTGAACCACTTCTGGTGGGGCTCGGTCTTCCTGGTCAACGTCCCGATGGCCGCGATCGGCATCGCGGCCTGCGTCTTCCTGCTCCCCGAAACCAGCGACCCCGCCTCCCCCAGGGTCGACGTCCTGTCCACCGCGCTCACCGCGACCGGCCTCGGCGCCCTCATCTACGCGATCATCGAGGCCCCCGAGCGCGGCTGGGGCGACGGGCTCGTCCTGGGGACGTTCGCCGCGGCCGTCGTCCTGCTCACCGCCCTGGTGCTGCGCGAGCGGCGGGCCGAACGCCCCATGCTCGACATGACGCTGCTGGCCCAGCGCGGCTTCCTGTTCAACACGCTCGCCGCGACCCTGGTGATGTTCGTCCTGTCCGGCCTGCTGTTCGTGCTGCCCCCGTACCTCCAGGCCGTCCTCGGCCACGACGCCTTCGGCACCGGTCTGCGCCTGCTGCCGATGATGGGCGGTCTGATGGTCGCCGCGCGGGGCGCGCAGCCGGTCGTCGCCCGCTTCGGTCCGCGTGCCGTGGTGAGCGCCGGCCTGGTGGTGCTGGCCTTCGCCGCGCTGCTCGGCAGCCGTACGACGGTCGACTCCGGCTACGGCTTCACCGCGCTGTGGCTCTCCATCGCCGGCGTCGGCTTCGGCTTCTCCGTCGTGCCGGCGATGGACGGCGCCCTCGGCACCCTGCCCCGTGACCGGGCCGGCAGCGGCTCGGGGCTGCTGATGACGCTGCGCCAGGTCGGCGCCGCGATCGGCATCGCCCTGCTGGGCAGCCTGCTCGCCGGTGTCTTCCGCGACCGGCTCGATGTCACGGGAGTGCCCGCGCAGGCCGCCGACACCGCCGGTGACTCCGTGGTCGCCGCGCACCTGATCGCCGAGCAGATCCACGCGGCCCACCTCGCCGCCTCCGCGGACAGCGCGTACGTCCACGGCATGGGCGTCGTCCTGCTGGTGTGCGGCATCGCCGCCCTGGTCTCCGCGCTGCTGGCGGCGGCCTTCCTGCCGAGGGCGACACCCGCGCGCCGCCCGGACCGTGCCGCCCCCGACATGGTCGCCGCCGTGGAGGATGCCTGACAATGAACCCCATGACGGCCGCACGCTCCCCCTTCTCCTCCCCCGCCGACCGCCCTCAGCTGGGACTTCGCGAACGCAAGAAGATCAAGACCCGCGAGGCGATCCGCGCCGCGACATACGGGCTGATCAAGGAGCAGGGGTACGACGCCACGACGATCGAGCAGATCGCCGAGCGGGCCGAGGTGTCGCCGTCGACCGTCTTCCGGTACTTCCCGACCAAGGAGGACATCGTCCTGTCGGACGAGTACGACCCGCTGATGGTCGAGGAGTTGCGCTCCCGGCCCGCCGACGAGTCGTGGACGGAATCGCTGCGGCACGTGATGCACATCGCCATCGACGCGCTGATGGCGGAGGACCCCGAGGCGGTCCGGATGCGGGCGCACCTCGCGATCCAGGTCCCCGCCGTCCGCTCCCGGATCTACGAGAGCATGTCGGAGACCGCGCGGCTGCTGCGCGGCGCCATCGCCGAGCGCTCCGGCCTCGACCCGGAGGGCCTTGAGGTGCGCGTCCACGCGATGTCCCTGCTCGGCGGCCTGATGGAAGTCAACATGTACTGGGCCGAGAACGGCTGCGAGGGCGACCTGCGCGGCCTCGTGGACCAGGCCCTGGACGTCCTGGAACACGGCCTCACCCCGAAAAACTCCTGAGGCCGCAGCCCTCGCCCGTGACATCCTGACCGGGTGAGCACACCCGAGATCCACGTGGAAGTCGCCCCCGAGCTGGCCCTGTTCGTCCCGCACACCCGGCGCGGGGGCGCCCACGCGCTCGCCGTCGACGGAGTCTCCACCCTCGGCCATGTCGTCGAGTCGCTCGGCGTCCCGCTGACCGAGGTCGGCGCCCTGGTCGTCGACGGCCGTGAGGTGCCGGTCTCGCACATCCCCGCGCACGGCGAGTCGGTCAGCGTCCGCCCGGTCGCCCGCCCCCAGCTGGTCGCGGGCGCGCCGCTGCGCTTCCTCCTCGACGTCCACCTCGGCACCCTCGCCCGCCGGCTGCGGCTGCTCGGCGTGGACACGGCCTACGAGTCGACCGACATCGGCGATCCCGCGCTCGCCGCCCGCTCCGCGGCCGAGAAGCGGGTCATGCTCAGCCGTGACCGCGGCCTGCTGCGCCGCCGCGAGCTGTGGGCCGGCGCGTTCGTCTACAGCACCCGCCCCGACGACCAACTCCGTGACGTCCTCGACCGGTTCGCGCCCGAGCTGCGCCCGTGGACGCGGTGCACCGCCTGCAACGGACTGCTGAAGGAGGCCACGAAGGACGAGGTCGCCGACCAGTTGAAGCACGGCACGCACCGGTCGTACGACGTGTTCGCGCAGTGCCGGGAGTGCGGGCGGGCGTACTGGAAGGGCGCGCACCACGAACAGCTGGAGGCCATCGTGGAGCGCGCCCTGGCGGAGTTCACGGGCGAGCGTTAGCCCTACTCCTTCCGCACGTCACCCCTTCCGCAGGCGATGCCGTCCTTGTTCCGGTCCAGGCCGTGACGGTCACGGCCGTGGACCTTCAGGCCGGTGCCGTAGCCCTGCTTCTGGAGCCAGTCGCACCGCTCGGCGACCTGTTTCGCCTTCTTCGGGAAGGTCCACGGCACGCACTGGCTGATGGCGCCGTAGGAGTGGTCGCAGCCGTCGAAGCCGGCGGGCATCTTCATGCCCTTGTGGCCCTGGTGGTTGCGGTGGTCGCTGCGGGCGCTGCTCTCCGGGCTGACCGTGCTCGTCTCGCTCGCGGGGACCTCCTTGAGATCGTCCGCGAACGCCTGGACCCGGGCCGCCGCGACCTGGCCGTCCGCGCCGATCCGCACCCACTTCGACACCGACGGCACGCCGCCTGCGTCGACCACCGACAGCATGTACCAGCCGGGCGGTGCCAGGTTCGGGTTGCTGGTCAGACTGAGGTCGATGGTGTTGCCCTCGACCGTCATCGGCAGGTCGACGTAGCGCTGGTTGGGGTCGGAGGAGTGGGTGATGGCGGCCGGGCGGATCAGGGACGCCTTCACCACCGGCTTGTCGACCGTGATGCGCTGCGTGGTGCCGTACGCCCAGGTGGTGCCGGCCACCGAGGTGATCTGCGGCCGGTCGCCCTTGAACAGGTACGGCGGCTTGTAGATGGACACGCGCTGGTCGAAGGAGCCGTCGCCCGGGTTGTCGCCGACGCTGAGGACACGGCCGTCGGGCAGCAGCAGGGACGACGAGTGGTACGTCCGCGGGACCGGGTCGGTCGCCAGGCCCGGCTCGAACCTGTTGGTCGCCGGGTCGTACATCGACGCCTCGAAGACCGGGTCCTCGCGGTAGGTGTGCAGGGCGCCGCCGGTCTCCAGGACCTTGCCGTCCGGGAGGATGACCGCGGAGACGTAGACCTTGCCCTGGCCGCCGGTCTGCGGAGTGCCGTCCTTGTAGTGGCCCTGCGGCAGATCGGGCCCGGGCACGTACTGCGGTGAGCCGGCCTTCATGTCGATCAGGTCGACGAGCCGGTGCGCGTCGGGCGAGACGGTGTGGTTGCCGCCGCCGATGGTGATCACCTTCTGGTCCTGGGCCGGCGGCAGCAGCACCGACATGGACTGGTCCCGCTCGTCCTTCTTGCGCAGGCCCGGCACCTCGGCGATGGTCCCGGCGTCGTAGTCGTAGACGGAGGCGCCGGTTCCGGGCAGACCGTTGCCGAAGACATGGCTGCCGGTGTAGAAGAGGCGGCCGTCCTGGAGCAGGATCATCGACGGGTACAGGCCCCAGAACGACCAGGCCTGCTTGGCCTCGCCGAGCGGAAGCCACTTGTTCTGGGCGTAGGAGAAGTGCTCGTTGACGACGGTGCCCGAGGAGTCCTCGGCGAGGCCGCCCAGCGAGATGACGTCGCCGTTGCCCATCGCGGTCGCCGACGGGTACCAGTGGCCCGCCAGCATGTCGTTGACCTTGATGTACTTGTTCTGCGCCGGGTCGAAGACGTAGCTCGTCCGCAGGCCCTTGTAGCCGACGCTGCCGTCGGGTGCGGCGTAGTCCTTGTTGCCGCCCACGACCAGGACACGGCCGTCGGGGAGCTGGACGTGTCCGGCGCAGAAGAAGTCCTCCGGCGTCGGGATGTCGGTGTAGCCGCCGGTGACGGGGTCGTACAGCGAGGTCTTGAAGGTGCCGGCCTCGAACATGTCGAGGTTGTTGCCGGAGCCGGCGATCAGCAGGACCTTGCCGGTGCGCAGCAGCACCGAGTGCATCGCCCGCACGGGCATCCGGGCGGTCTGCACGGTCCACTCGCCCTTGCACTGCGGTCCCGTGCCGCCCGTGGCGCAGGGGTCGGGGCCGGAGGGGACGGTGGCGTCCGTCATGGCGTAGTCGTCGGTGGTGAGGGCGCCCACCCCGTAGAGGGCGCCGCCCCAGGTCACCTGGTCGGTGTGGGGCGGGATGACCGGGGTGCGGACCTCGGTGCGGGTCCAGCCGGCCGACGGTTCCAGCGTCTTGAGGTCGGTCCAGTAGACCCAGCCCAGCTGGGTGTCGTGCCGGAAGAGGGTGAAGGCCACGTTCGGCGTCGTGGACTTGTACCAGAACGACAGGTCGTACTGGTGGTCCGGAGTGACCTGCGGGGCGCAGGAGTTCTCCAGCATCATCGTCTTGCGGTCGCCGTCGCCGCGCCGCGTCAGCTCGATACGGACGGCTCGGCTGCCGCTGTGGGCGTCGCCGGTGACGGTGAAGGTGTGGTCGTTGTCGCCCCAGCCCGACTTCTCGAAGCACTGGGGGAACTGGGAGGGCCCGTCGAGGATCTCCAGGCCCGGGTTCTTCACCAGATTGGCGGCGGCGGTGGCGGGTTGGGCGCCCAGCGGGCTGAGCCCGAGGGCGGCGGCGAAGAGCATGAGGGCTGTCAGCAGCAGACGCGGTGTTCTCCCGCGCGGCAGCAGAGGCCGCCGTGCTGGTCTTCGGGCTCGGTACATGGTGAGTCCCCCCTTGTTCACGGGCCCCCTGAGGGCCTGCCGTCGGTCCGGCAGGCCCTGTTCACAGGTGGTGCGTCATTCGTCGTTCTCGATGCGGAGGATGTCGATCCGGCCGCCTCCCTCGCCGAAGGTGGCGACGGGGGTGCCGTGCGCGAACAGGTCCCGCAGGGTGGGGAGATGCTCGCGCTCACCGCGCAGGGCGGCGGTGGACACGACGTAGTCGATGTCCTTCCAGCCGTGCGGCAGCGTCTTGGTGACCGCCGGGTCCTGGTCGAGCTTGTAGTGCCAGATGACGCCGGTGCCCGGGCGGTAGCCGGCGTCGACCGCGTCCAGCCACAGCACGCCGTCGGTGACGATGCGGACCCGGTCGCGGTCGCCGACGGGCGTCTCGCGCAGCCAGCGGGCGGCGTCGTGGTAGACGCCGTTGTCGTCGGCGCTGGTGGCGGCGCGGTCCCGTTCGTACCAGTGCGGTCCGGCGAGTACCGCGGCCACGGCCACGGCCGCGAGGGCGGCGGTGGTCCGCAGATGCGGTTTGCCGGGCAGCCGGGCGATCACGGCCTGGGTGAGCCCGGCCAGGGTGAGCGCCAGGAACGGCAGGACCTGCACGATGTACATCTGCGGCAGATAGCCGCCGGGCCGCAGCGCGACCAGCGCGAGGACGAGGACGGCGAGGGCGGCGGGCCGCAGCCGGCGTACCGCGAACGCGCACAGGGCCGCCGCGGCGCCGCCGATCAGCAGGTACGGGTCCCGGTCCAGCCAGTCCGTGAACAGCTGGTGGGCGTCGGTGCCCTCCTCGAAGGCCGAGCCGCTGCCCTCGCGTCCGCCGAGCTGGAACTTGAGCGTGCCGAGCAGCGACACATGTCCGGCGCCGGGGAACAACTCGCCCTTGAGCAGGGCGTACAGCGGATAGAACAGGCCGGTCAGGACGAACCCGGAGGCGAAGCCCGCGAAGGAGAACTTGCGGGTGCTGGGGTGGCTGCCCTGCCAGAGGGTGACCAGCAGCACGGGCAGCAGGACGGCGATGGTCTCCTTGGAGAGCACCGCCACCGCGAACGCCATGCCGGCCGCGACGTGGTGCCACAGATGGCGGCGCGGCGACAGCGCGAAGGCGAAGGACACCAGCACCCACAGGACGGCGAAGTTGTCCAGGTAGATCTGCCGGTGCAGCACCACGGCGAGCGGCGACAGCGCGTACAGCAGCATCGCCGCGGCGGCCGTGGGGCGGGCGAGCCCGAGGCGCCTGCCGATCACATAGACCAGGACCATCGCCGCCGCGGCCACCGGCAGCATGGCGATCCGTCCCTGCACGAAGGTGGGCAGGTCGGGCAGGAGCCAGTTGGGCAGCCAGGAGACGGTGGCGAGCTGCATCCAGCCCAGCGGCGGGTGGTCGTACCAGTAGGTGTAGTGCGCGAGTTCACCGTGCTGTACGGCCCACGCCTGCGCGAGATACGTGCCCTCGTCATCGTTCGGGAATGGGTAATTGCCGATTCCCAGGAGCCTCACGAGGAGTCCGGCGAGGAATACGGGCGCAACCCAGAGAAAATCCTTCCGTAACACGCTCCCGGGTATGACGGAATGCCCACTACCGGAATCTCCGGGTGTCAGCAGGGAAACGGAAGAAGAACCTTCGAAAGCATCTGTTTCGGACGCATCACGCGCACGTGTGTGCGGTATTGCAGTCCCCATACGGAATCCCCCCACCCACTTCTGGGCTTGATGGCAGCCTGGGGGCCTCCCCCTTGAAACCCCCCGGAATCAGGCATGCCGGAGCATGATGGCACACCTTTCGCCCCGACATAACCAGAATCTGCGATTCCGCTTGCGGCGGGGATCATCACGACGAGACCACATTGCGGGGGAAATGCCGAAGCTGCTAACTTCGGCCCTACTTTGCTCGCGGGGCCCACTTCGATCATGCGCGAAAACTCCGGGAAACCGGACTGGGGAACCGGCTGGGAACCGGCCCGTCGCCAAGGGCCGTGCAAGGATCGCGAGCGTTCTGGAAGACCGTCGGCCGGGGGGTCGCAGACGGACGGAAGCATTCCGAGCACCTGTACGAGATGAACCATCGTTCACACGTTCAAGGATGACCAAGAAAGACCGAGGGGGGAATTCGTGGTCTCCGCCATTCTTTTCATCGATTCGATCGTCCTCATGGCCGCCGCCGGCATGACCCTGTGGTGGATGCTCCATGCCTGGCGCACCCCGGAGACACTGGAGTCGACGGCCTTCGCCACACCCGACGGCAGGTCGGACCTGTCCTTCTCACTCCTCGTCCCGGCCCGGCACGAGGAGGCCGTCCTGCGGCACACGGTCGAGCAGATGCTGCGCATCGACCACCCGGACTACGAGATCCTGCTGATCGTCGGTCACGACGACCCGGGCACCGCCGCCATCGCCCACGAACTGGCCGCCGAGCACCCCGACAAGGTGCGCACGGTGGTCGACACCCACGCCAAGAAGAACAAACCCCGCGCCCTCAACACCGCGTTGCCGCACGCCCGCGGGGAGGTCATCGGGGTCTTCGACGCCGAGGACGTCGTCCACCCCGAGCTGCTCAGCCACGTGGACTTCGCCTTCCGGCGGGAGAACGCCGACGTCGTCCAGGGCGGCGTCCAGCTGATCAACTACCAGAGCAGCTGGTACAGCCTGCGCAACTGCCTGGAGTACTTCTTCTGGTTCCGCAGCCGGCTGCACCTGCACGCCCGCAAGGGGTTCATCCCGCTCGGTGGCAACACCGTCTTCGTCCGGTCCGCGCTGCTGCGGGAGACCGGCGGCTGGGACGGCGACTGCCTCGCCGAGGACTGCGACCTGGGCGTCCGGCTGTCCAGTGGCGGCGCCAAGGTCGTCGTCGCCTACCACTCCGCGCTCGTCACCCGTGAGGAGACGCCCGACTCGGTCAGGGCGCTCTACAAGCAGCGCACCCGCTGGAACCAGGGCTTCCTCCAGGTGCTGCGCAAGGGCGAGTGGCGTCAACTGCCCGGCTTCGGCCAGCGGATGCTCGCCCGCTACACGCTCAGCACCCCGTTCGTGCAGGCCGCGACCGGCGTGATGATCCCGCTCGGCGTCCTCTTCGCCGTCATCGGCGGCGTTCCGCTGCCGTTCTCGATGTTCGCCTGGCTGCCCATGCTGCCGATGGTCGCCATGATCGTCTTCGAGGCGGTCGCCCTGCACGACTTCGGCCGTGAGTACGGCTTCCGCATCGGCTTCGGGCACTACGCCAAGCTCATCCTCGGCGGCCCCGTGTACGCCGTGATCCTCGCGGCCGCCGCGCTGCGCGCCGTGTGGCGCGAGTACACCGGGCGCCGCGACTGGGAGCTGACCTCGCACGTCGGCGCCCACCTCCCCGTCCAGACCCCGCAGCCCCAGGAGGCACGGTGACGGCGCTGCCCGCCGACGTGTCCATCGTCGTCCCGACCTTCAACGAAGCCGACAACATCCACGAGCTGCTGTCCCGCATATCCGACGCGATCCCCGCCGGGACGCGCGCGGAGGTCGTCTTCGCCGACGACTCCACCGACCGCACCTGCGAGGTCGTCCGGGAGGAGGCGGCGTACAGCCCCGTCCCGGTGATCCTGCACCACCGGCCCGTCCCCGAGGGCGGCCTCGGCGGCGCGGTGGTCGAGGGCATCGCCCGCGCCTCGGCGCCCTGGATCGTCGTCATCGACGCCGACCTCCAGCACCCGCCGGAACTCATCCCCGAACTGATCGCCCGCGGTGAGGCCACCGGCGCCGAACTGGTCGTGGCCAGCCGTTACGCGGCCGGCGGCGACCGCGGCGGCCTCGACGGCGGCTACCGCAAGCTGGTCTCCAGCACCTCCACGCTGGTCACCAAGTCCCTGTTCCCCCGCGCCCTGAGCGGCCTCACCGACCCGATGAGCGGCTTCTTCGCCATCCGCCGCACCGCGGTCGACCGGGCGTCGACGGAGGACGAGGGCCTGCAGCCCCTCGGCTACAAGATCCTCCTCGAACTGGCGGTACGGTGCCGTCCGCGCGGCATCGCCGAGGTGCCGTACGCGTTCGGCGAGCGGCACGCCGGCGAGTCCAAGTCGACGGCCCGAGAGGGCATGCGCTTCCTGCGCCACCTCATCACCCTGCGCACCGCCGACCCCCGTGCCCGCGCCGTGGTCTTCGGCCTGATCGGCCTCTCCGGCTTCGTCCCCAACCTGGCCCTGCTCTGGCTCCTCACCACCTGGGCCCCCGGCCTCCACTACGCCCCGGCGGAGATCATCGCCAACCAGGCCGGGCTGCTGTGGAACTTCGCCCTGATCGACTCCTTCGTCTACCGCAACCAGCGCCGCCACCGCCGACGCGACGTACGACTCCTGTCCTTCGCGGCCGTCGGCAACATCGACCTGCTCGCCCGCATCCCGCTGGCCGCCCTGCTCATCGGCACCGGCGGCATGACGGCCCTCCCGGCCACGGCCCTCGCCATGGCGATCGTCTTCACCGCACGTTTCCTGGTCGTGGACCGCTGGCTCTACCGCCGCCTCCAGAAACGGCCCCCGGCGACGACCACCAGGCCCACCCCGGACCCAGTACCGGAACCGATCCCGGACCCACTGGGCTGACCGCCCGCCGCGGGGGCCGGGGTCCGCGGGCCCCGGGGCCCCGTCGCCACACCCGGCAGGGACAGCAGCGCCTCAGGGCCGCGGGCCTCCGGAACACCTACCTCAGGGATGCGGGACCCTGCTGCCCCGGCGAGGACACCCACCCAAGGCGCGCGAGGCCCTGCTGACTCCGGCGAGGACACCCACCCAAGGGGCGCGCGAGGCCCTGCTGACTCCGGCGAGGACACCCACCCAAGGCGCGCGAGGCCCTGCTGACTCCGGCGAGGACACCCACCCAAGGGGCGCGCGAGGCCCTGCTGACTCCGGCGAGGACACCCACCCAAGGGGCGCGGGGAACTGCGCGACCAGCCACAACGAACCCGCACCCCGCGACGCACAGAACCCCCCTCCTCGGTCCCGCCCCCGCGAACCCTCACGGAGTGAGCTTCGTTCGCAACCCCTCCCCATCCGTCACCGGCATCTCGCAGACAAACCTCCGGCAGACATACGCAGTAGGCCCACCATCGACCAACTCACGCCCCTCGAGCAGCGGAAACTCACCACTGCCCGGCGTGCCGCAGGCAACCACCGCCCCCGGCGCGACCCCCAGCAGCGCGGTCCGATGCAGCGCACGCGTCCCGGGATCGTCGGCGGAAGGTCCGACGACGGCCACCTCACGCGGCCCGTCGAGCAGAGCCTCGGCCGCCGCGAGCCCCCACCCGATGAACCGCGGCACACGCGGCCCCAGCGCCTTCACGACCCCCAACGCCCGCTCCGCCGCGGAGCGGTGCGCCTCGGAGCCGGTGTGGGCGGCGTACGAGAGCAGCGCCCCCGCCGCGGCCGACCACCCGGAGGGCACCGCGTTGTCGGTCGGATCCTGCGGCCGGCGGATCAGCCGCTCCGCGTCCACGGCCGTGTCGTACAACGCCCCCGACTCGGGATCCACGAAGCGAGCCAGCACATGGTCGAGCAGGAACCCCGCGAACTCCAGCCACACCCCCTCTCCCGTCACGGAGGCCAGCGCCAGGAAGCCCTCGGCCACGTCGGCGTAGTCCTCCAACACCCCCGCGTTGGCCCCGACATGGCCGTCCTTGCTGGTGCGGGCCAGCCGCGCCCGGTCGTCGAGGTGCAGCCGGACGAGGAGGTCGGCGGCGGCGAGAGCCGCGTCGACCAGGTCGGGGCGGTCGAAGTAGGCGCCGGTCTCGGCGAGCGCGGCGATGGCGAGCCCGTTCCAGGCGGCGACGACCTTGTCGTCCCGGCCGGGAGCCGGGCGGGTCGCCCGCGCCTCGAGCAGCCGTTCCTTGATCGACGCGATCTTCTCGGCGTCGAACACGCCCTCGTCCTGCGGGAGTCGGAGCACGGAGGCCCCCTCCTCGAAGGTGCCCTCCGCGGTGACGCCGAAGTGGTGCGCGGCCAGCTCCGCGTCCTCGGCGCCGAGGACCTCGGTGAGCTGCGCGGGCGTCCAGACGTAGTACACGCCCTCGACGTGCTTCCCCGTTCCGTCGTCGCTGTCGGCGTCGAGCGCGGAGGCGAATCCGCCCTCGGCGGTGCGCAGTTCGCGCACCATGAAGTCGGCGGTCTCCAGCGCGACCCGCCGGGCCTGCTCGGACCCGGTGGCCCGCCACAGATGGGCGTACACCCGGCACAGCAGCGCGTTGTCGTACAGCATCTTCTCGAAGTGCGGCACGAGCCAGTCCCGGTCCACGGAGTAGCGGGCGAAGCCGCCCCCGAGCTGGTCGTAGATCCCGCCCCGGGCCATCCGCTCGCAGGTGTCCTGGGCCATCTGCAGCGCGCCCTCGGCCCCGGTGCGCGCGTGGTGACGCAGCAGGAACTCGACGACCATGGACGGCGGGAACTTCGGCGCCCCGCCGAACCCGCCGCGCTGCGCGTCGTACTCCCGGGTCAGCCCCAGCAGCGCCTGCGCGAGCTCGTGCTCCCCCGGCGCCACGCCGGCCCCGTAGGAGATCTCCCGCCCCGCCAGGTCCCGCACGATCTTCCCGGCGACCTCGGCGACCTCCTCGCGCCGGTCGCTCCACGCGTGCCGTACGCCCTCCAGCACCTGCCGGAAGGAGGGCATGCCGTGCCGGGGCGCGGGCGGGAAGTACGTGCCGAAGTAGAAGGGCTCGGCGTCCGGCGTGAGGAAGACGGTCATCGGCCAGCCGCCCTGACCGGTGGCGGCCTGGACGGCCTCCATGTACACGGCGTCGACGTCGGGACGTTCCTCCCGGTCGACCTTGACGCTGAGGAAGTGCTCGTTGAGGTAGTCGGCGGTCTCCTGGTCCTCGAAGGACTCGTGAGCCATCACATGGCACCAGTGGCAGCTCGAGTACCCGACGCTCAGCAGCACCGGCACCCCCCGCCTGCGCGCCTCCTCGAACGCCTCCGCCGACCAGGGCCACCAGTCGACCGGGTTGTCGGCGTGCTGGAGGAGGTAGGGGGAGGTCTCATGGGCCAGTCGGTTCGCCATGGGATCCATCCTGCCGCAGTACCCCGCCGGGCACGTGTCAGGCGTCCTGCCACCCGCCGTCGCCCCGGCGATCGGACCCCGTTCGCACCCTCGCGCCCGTGCGTCCGCCGCCGCACACTTGACCGGGACACGCTGTGGTCGCCAAAGGGGGACGTGACATGCGGAACAGCCATCGGGCGGAAGCCGAGCGGCTGTTGGAACGGGCCGTGGAGGAAGAGGTACGACGCTCGGGCGGCCGTACCGACCGGCAGGGGCTGACGACGCGGGCGCGGGGCGCACTGGACGCGATACTGCAGACCGCCGCCGAGGAGTACGAGGCGTACGCGCGGGCCGTGGACGAGACGGAGGCCGGCCGGCTCAGCTTCGGACAGCGGTACGCGCGCGAGGCCGGCGGCGGAGCTCCGCTGCTGGTGGCGGGCGTCGCGGCGGTGACGACCGCCGTCGCCGACCTGGCGCTGGGCACGGGCACGGGTACGGCGCTGGGGGCCGGCGTGGCCGTCGGGGTCGTCGGCGCGGCGACGACCGTCGTGAAAGTGGCCGGATCGCATCTGCCGGCCGCGCATCACCGCGCGGGTGAGGCCGGCCAGCCCGGCGGGCCGGAACAGCTGAGGCTGCAGTGGCTCACGGCGCTGGAGGTGCGCGGGATCCGTCCGTTCCTGGACCAGCAGCGGGTGTTGAGCGCGACGACGGGGCCGAAGAAGCCGGGGCCGCAGCTGCGCGGCGCGGACAAGAGCGCGGCGGCGCGCGGGCGGACGGTGCTGGAGCAGTCGTACGCCCAACTGCCCGAGCTGATCGGGCCGTTCGCGGGGCGGCGGCAGGAACTGGGGCGGATCCGGCAGTGGGTGCAGACGGCCCGGGCCAGTACGCAGACCCGGCCGACGGTGGTCGTCCTGCACGGGGCGCCGGGCAGTGGCCGCAGCGCGCTGGCGGTGCGGGCGGCGCACGAGCTGCGGGACCAGTTCCGGGGCGCGTGCGTGGTGGACCTGCGCGGGGACAGCGCGCGGGAGGCTCCGCTGTCCACCCGGGACGCGCTGCTGCATCTGCTGAACCGGCTCGGCGCGCCCCGCGAGCAGCTGCTCTTCCGTGAGCGTTCCTCCCCGGAACAGCAGGTCAAGCGGCTGACCGAGCTGTACCAGCAGCATCTGACGGGGCTGCCGGTGGCGGTGATCGTGGACGACGCCTGCGACGCCGAGCAGGTCGCCGCGCTCGTGCCCGAACGCTCCGACAGCCTGGTCCTGGTCACCGCGCGGAAGCCGCTGAACCTGCCGGCCGGCCTGTCCGCCTGGGTGCACGACCTGCCGGTGCGGCCCCTGGAGGCGGCAGGCGCGGAGGAGCTGCTGGGCGCGGCGGCGCAGGACGCCTCGGGCCCGTACGACGCCGAATCCGCCGACCGGATCACGCAGTTGTGCGGCGGGCTGCCGCTGGCGCTGCGGGTGGCGGGCTCCTCCCTGGGCCCGCGCTCCCCGCGCCGGCTGGCGTCGGACCTGGGGGCGTACGGCCCGGTGGACCCGGTCGAGCGCGCGCTGTGGCTGCGGTACACCGACCTGCCGGACGTCACCCGAAGGCTGCTGCGACGGCTGGCGCTGGCCGGGCGGGCCTCGCTCGGCGCGGCGGCCGCGGCGGCCCTGCTCGCGACCGACCGCACGGAGGCGACCCGTCATCTGACGGCCCTGGCGCAGGCGGGGCTCGTGGACCGGGTCCGCGGCGACCGATACCGCCTGCACGACCTGGTCCGCGCCTTCGCCCAGGCCCGCCTCGCCGACGAGGAGGACCCGGCCGACCGCACGGCCGCCCAGGAACGTCTCATCGTCAGCCACGCCGAGCTCGCCGACTCGGTGCTGCGCCTGGTCGACGGCAACATGTCGACGCGGTCGGACCGGTTCACCCCGCACGGCTTCACCTCCCTCGACGAGGCGCTGCGCTGGCTGGACGACGAGTCCGGCTTCATCACCGCCACCCTGCGGCAGGCGGAGGGCCTCGACCAGGCGGCCGTACTGAGCCTGCTGGGCGCCCTGTGCGACTACTGCCTGCTGCGCGGCGACCTCTACCGCCTCGGTGAGCTCAGCGAGCTCGCGCAGTCGGTCGGCCAGGACCTGCTGGTGCACTCCGTGCAGTGGCGTACGGGTATCGCGGCCCGCCAGCTGGGCGAGCTGGACAAGGCCCGCACGACGCTCAGTTCGGTGGTGGACCTCTATCTCCAGGCCCATCACGACGCGGGCGCGGCCCGTGCGCTGTGCTCGCTGGGCATCACCCTGCACCACCAGGGCAGTCTCGCGGAGGCGGCGGCGAAGCTGCGGGAGGCCCTGGACCTCCAGGCCGCGCCCGAGCTGGCGACGGACCGGGCGTGGACGATGCACGCGCTGGCGGCGGTGGAACGGGACCGGGCCAGGCTGGCGGAGGCCCTGGACCTGCTGACCCGCTCCCTGGTCCTGCACCGCGAGGGCGGCTCGGTGCACGGCGAGGCGTGGGCCCACTACCAGCTCGGCCAGTTGCACCTCCGCCGCGGTGACGTCCCCAGCGCGGATACCGACCTGCGCCGGGCCCTCGAGCTGTACGGCCGCACCCGTGACGGGCGCGGCGAGGCCTGGGCGCTCACCCAGCTGGCCCGCGCCCGCCTCATCGCCGGCGACCCGTCCCCGGCGGTGGACGGTCTGCGCGGCGCGGCCTCCCGCCACCGGGACAACGAGGACGCGCGCGGCGAGGCGTGGACGGTGTACTACCTGGGCCTCGCCCTGGAGGAGACGGGCGACCTCGACCGGGCGGTCCGTGAACTGGAACGCTCCAGATCCCTCTTCTCCCGCATGCGCGACGTCTACGGCCTGGCCTGCGCCCGCCACCACTCGGCCCGGGTGACGCGCGACCAACGCGCGGCGCAGACGGGGTCGCTGCGCAACTCGGGCTTCGCCCGCCAGCTCCTCATGGACGCCCGCGCCGACTTCCAGCGCATCGGCCTCGCCCACGGCGAGGCCTGGACCTGCCTGGAACTCGCGATCGTCGACGCGGGCAACGCCCGCATCCCCCAGGCCCTCGCCCTCTGTGACGAGGCGGCGGCCCTCTTCGCCTCCTACGGCGATCACCGCGGCGAGGACTGGGCCCGTTTCCTCCGTTGCACCCTGCTGCCGTACGCGGCCCCCGGCGGCGTCGAGGTCGGCACAGCGGTGGCCCAGGAGGAACTGACCCGGCTGGCCCGGTCCGCCCATCCGCTCCGGGACACCAGGCTCACGGAGTCCCTGGACGCGTACGCACTGCTGCTGGAGCGGGGGGTGCGCCTCGAGTCGGGCTGGCAGGCGTGGCGCCTGGGCATGGTGCCGGGGAGGCACGCACGGGAGGTGATGGGGGTGGCGGTGAAGGCCGAGGAGGAGTGAGGGCCGAGGAGGAGCGAAGGCCGAGGAGGAGCGAAGGCCGAGGAGGAGTGAGGGGCGCTCGGCCGCCGTACGCGCTGCGGCCCGCCCCCGGCTGCGTCGCCGCCCCGGACGACCTCATCGGCTCCGACCCGCCCGGCCGCCCACGCACCCGCGTCCGCGCCTTCGCCTGACGCATCTTCGCCGAGGGCGAGGCGGCTGCGCCGGGGCGGCGCGATGGGCGCGCACGGGGCGGAGCTCGGCCGGCTCGGGACCCCGGGCGGGGGTGCCGGGCCCCGCTCCGTCGGGCCGGCCACGGCGCCGCATGCCGGGCCTTTCCCGGACGGGCTCACGCCTTGCCGTCGGCGGGGGCGCGGCCGGAGCCGGTGCCCGGAGCCGCTCGGCGGGTGGCCGGGCTCAGCCCTTCGCCGGTGACGTCTTTCCCGTGGCGCCCTTGCCGGAGGCGCCCTCGCCGGAGGTGGCCGGGTCCTCCGGGGTCTCCTTGAAGTCGACCTTGCCCATGTGCTTGTTCATGGACTTCATCAGGCCCCACACCGCGATCGCCATCGCCGCGAAGACGATGAAGCCGAGGACGCCGGGGGTGACCTTGTCCTCGTCCACCTCCTTCGCGAGGGTGGCGAACTGGGTCACTGCCAGGTGCACGCTTGCGCTCATGTCAGGCATTGTCGCGGATGCCCGCAAAGAGGTCGTCCTCGGGGAGGGAGACATCGACCCGCGACTTCGCGAGCTCGTACTCCTCCGTCGGCCAGACCTCCTTCTGGACCTCCAGCGGCACCCGGAACCAGCCTCCGTCGGGGTCGATCTGCGTGGCGTGCGCGATCAGCGCCTTGTCGCGGATCTCGTAGAAGTCGGCGCACGGGATGTGCGTGGTGAGCGTGCGCTCCTTGATCCCGGACTCGTCCCAGCGCTTGAGCCATTCCCCGTAGGGGGATTCCAGGCCGCGGTCGAGCATCGCCTGGTGGAGCGCCTCGGTGCGCGGACGGTTGAAGCCCTGGTTGTAGTACAGCTTCAGCGGCCGGTACGCCGGGCCGAACTCGTCCTCCGGGTACTTCACGGTGTCGTCCGCGCCCTCGAAGGCCACCATCGAGATCTTGTGGGTCATGATGTGGTCGGGGTGCGGGTAGCCGCCGTTCTCGTCGTAGGTGGTGATCACCTGCGGGCGGAAGGAGCGGATCTGCTTCACCAGTTCCCCGGCGGCGGTGTCGACGTCCTCCAGGGCGAAGCAGCCCTCGGGCAGCGGCGGCAGCGGGTCGCCCTCGGGGAGGCCGGAGTCGACGAAGCCGAGCCACTCCTGCTTCACGCCGAGGATCTCCCGGGCCTCGTCCATCTCCCTCTTGCGTACCTCGTGGATGTGCTCCTCGATGTACTTGTCGCCCTGCAGCTTGGGGTTGAGGATGGAGCCGCGTTCCCCGCCTGTGCAGGTCACGACCAGCACGTCCACCCCCTCGGACACGTACTTCGCCATGGTGGCCGCGCCCTTGCTCGACTCGTCGTCGGGGTGCGCGTGGACAGCCATCAGTCGTAGCTGGTCAGTCAAGACTCAATCCTCGGTAAGTCGGCGCCCCCGTAGGCAGGGGTGCGATCGGCGGCTTCTATAGTGACCGAATCAGGGGGTCAATAATTCCGGAGCCGGGCTCCGGGAGCCCTTTCGGGACATTCGTCCCGTGCCCTGTCGAGAGGACGATCATGAGTACGGCGAGCACGCGGCCGCCCGAGGGCCGTTACGGCCGCTCCTCGGACGAGCGCGCCGACCGCACGCTCAAGCTCGTCGGCGCCGCCCTGGGCGCGGCCCTGCTCGCACTGGTGGGGTACTTCGCCTACCACTACGTCGGCCAGAACAAGATCAGCGGCGAGGTGATCTCCTTCGAGATCAGGGACGACGCGGTCCGTGTGCACCTGGAGGTCCGCAAGGACGCGGGCGCCGGCGGCTACTGCACGGTCCGCTCGCAGTCCGCGGACGGCGCCGAGGTGGGCCGCGCGGACTTCCGCTTCTCCGGCTCGGACACACGCATCGACAAGGTGGTCACGCTCCGTACGACGGCGAAGGGCACGACGGCCGAACTGCTCGGTTGTCATCCGGACTGACGCCGGGACCGTGTCCTCCGGAATGCGTAGGGCCTGACCTGCGTTGACGTAATTCTGGTGGCTTATGTCCTCCCCCTTCGGCCACTCAATTGTTAGGCTCGTGGTTTCGCCCATCCCTGGAGGAACATGCTTCCGGGTAGGGCGATGCTTTGTATTCCCAGCACCGACGAGGAGCACCCTGTGACCCAGACCAGCGAGAACGTCACCTGGCTGACCCAGGAGGCGTACAACAAGCTCAAGGATGAGCTTGAGTACCTTACTGGTCCTGCGCGCACGGAGATCGCCGCCAAGATCGCGGCCGCGCGCGAGGAGGGCGACCTGCGTGAGAACGGCGGGTACCACGCGGCCAAGGAGGAGCAGGGCAAGCAGGAGCTCCGTGTGCGCCAGCTGACCCAGCTCCTGGAGAACGCGAAGGTGGGCGAGGCCCCGGCGTCCGCGGACGGCGCGGTGGCACCCGGCATGGTCGTGACGATCGCCTTCGACGGTGACGAGGACGACACCCTGACCTTCCTGCTGGCTTCGCGCGAGTACGCGAGCTCCGACATCGAGACGTACTCGCCGCAGTCCCCGCTCGGCACCGGCGTGATCGGCCACAAGGTCGGCGAGGACGCGGAGTACGAGCTGCCGAACGGCAAGAAGGCCTCCGTGCGCATCCTCAAGGCCGAGCCCTACAACGGCTGACCGGCTCACTTCCGCTTGGAGGCCCCTGGCGCCCCCCGTGGCACCAGGGGCCTCGTCATGCGCGGGTGCCGCGGTCGCGCCGCGCGGGTCCGGTGGTGCTCACGCGGTGGCCGAGCGGTACTTGCGCACCGCCAGCGTGCGGAATATCAGGATGATCAGCACCGAGTAGATCAGTGAGGCCCAGACCGGGTGCTGCATGGGCCAGGCGTCGGAGGGTGACTGGCCGGGGTTGGCGAAGAGGACACGGCAGGCCTGGACCGTGGCGCTGAAGGGGTTCCACTCGGCGATGTGGCGCAGCCAGGGGGTCATGTTGCTGGTGTCCACGAACGCGTTCGAGATGAAGGTGACCGGAAAGAGCCAGATCAGTCCGCCGGAGGTGGCCGCCTCCGGGGTGCGCACGGACAGACCGATGAGGGCGCCGATCCAGGTGAAGGCGTAGCCGAGCAGGAGCAGCAGGCCGAAGGCGGCCAGGACGCGGCCGGCGTTCGTGTCGCCGTCGGAGCCGACGCGCCAGCCGACCAGCAGGGCGACGACGGCGAGGACGAGCAGGGTGAGGGCCGTCTGGACCAGGTCGGCGAGGGTGCGTCCGGTGAGGACCGCGCCACGGGCCATGGGCAGGGAGCGGAAGCGGTCGATGAGGCCCTTGTGCATGTCGTCGGCGATGCCCGCGCCGGCTCCGGCGGTGGCGAAGGTGACCGTCTGGGCGAAGATCCCCGCCATGAGGAAGTTCTTGTAGTCGGTGGCGCTGGTACTGCCGCCGATCTGCATCGATCCACCGAAGACGTAGGTGAACAGCACCACGAACATGATGGGCTGAATCAACCCGAATATGACCATTTCGGGAATCCTGGACATCCTGATCAGGTTGCGTTTTGCAACGACCAGGGAGTCCCGGACGGCCTGCCCGAAGGGGCGGGCGGGCGCCGCGCTGCGGACGGTGTCGGTGACGGCGCTCATGCCACGGCCTCCTTGCCGTTCTCGTCGTTCTTCGCCTCGGCCACGTGTCCCGTCAGGGACAGGAAGACGTCGTCCAAGGTGGGACGGCGCAGGCCGATGTCGTCGATCTCGATGCCGCGGGTGTCCAGCTCGCGGATGACCTCGGCGAGGAGCTTCGCACCGCCGGTCACGGGCACGGTGAGCTTGCGGGTGTGCTGCTCGACGGTGGTCTCGCCCTTGCCGAAGCCGGCCAGCACCTCCGCGGCCTCCGGGATGTGGTCGCGTTCGTGCACCACGACCTCCACGCGCTCACCGCCGGTGCGGGCCTTGAGCTGGTCGGAGGTGCCGCGCGCGATGACCCGGCCCTGGTCGACCACCGCGATGTCGTGCGCGAGGTGGTCGGCCTCCTCCAGGTACTGCGTGGTCAGCAGCAGGGTCGTACCGCCGGAGACGAGGCGCTTGATCACGTCCCACAGCAGTTGGCGGTTGCGCGGGTCGAGGCCGGTCGTCGGCTCGTCCATGAACATCACGGGCGGCGACACCACCAGCGCGGCCGCCAGGTCGAGGCGGCGGCGCATGCCGCCGGAGTAGGTCTTCGTCGTGCGGTCGGCGGCGTCCGTGAGGTCGAACTGCTCCAGCAGCTCGGCGGCCCGGGCCTTCGCCGCGGCGGCCCTCATCTGGTAGAGCTGCCCGACCATCTGAAGGTTCTCGCGGCCGGTCAGGTACTCGTCGACGGCGGCGAACTGACCGGACAGGCCGATCGAGCGCCGGACCTCGTTGGGATGCTTGAGCACGTCCATACCGGCGACCACGGCACGGCCGCGGTCGGGGCGCAGAAGGGTGGTCAGGCAGCGGACCGCGGTGGTCTTGCCCGCGCCGTTCGGCCCGAGCAGGCCGAGGACCGTGCCCTCGGGGACGTCGAGGTCGACGCCGTCCAGAGCCCTTACGTCACCGAAGGTCTTCACCAGGCCTTCGGCGTAGATGGCGCCTGGCATATGAGTCTCCACGTCGTTGGGGATGCGTCATTGAATTCGCCTGTGCTGTGCGTGGGGGGATTTCCTGCGACGGGTTTCGTCGGAGGTCGAATGCGTCGCGCGACACACCGTATCGCGATGTATCGCGTCTCTCAATGGACTTACTCGAACGAGTGACGAAGGGGGCCCTGACCTCAGCCGATGACGGTGTAGCCGGCCTCGCGCAGGGCCTGGCCGACCTCGAGGCAGTGCGCCGGACCCTTCGTCTCCAGGTGCAGCTCGACCTCCGCCTCCGTGAGCCCGAGCCGTGGGTCGGTCCGGACATGGCTCACGTCGAGGACATTAGCGTCGACCACTGACAACACCCCGAGAAGTGTGGCGAGGGCGCCCGGCCGGTCCGTCAGACGCAGCCGAACGGCCAGGTAGCGGCCCTGCGCGGCCATGCCGTGCCGCAGGACGCGCTGCATCAGCACCGGGTCGACGTTGCCGCCGGAGAGCACCGCCACGACCGGACCCTCGAAGGCGCCGGGCGCGCTCAGCAGGGCCGCGACCGGGCTCGCCCCGGCCGGCTCCACGACCAGCTTGGCCCGCTCCAGGCACAGCAGCAGCGCCGTGGACAGCGCGTCCTCCGTCACCGTGCGCACCTCGTCCACCAGGTCGCCGACGATCGCGAACGGCACGTCGCCGGGCCGGCCGACCCTGATGCCGTCGGCCATCGTCGCCGGATGGTCGATCGCCATCGGCCGCCCCGCCGCCAGCGAGGGGGGATACGCCGCCGCCCCCTCCGCCTGCACGCCGACGATCCGCACGTCCGGCCGCAGCGCCTTCACCGCGACCGCGATACCCGCCGCCAGACCCCCGCCGCCGATCCCGACGACGATCGTGCGCACCTCCGGGCACTGCTCAAGGATCTCCAGCCCGACCGTGCCCTGCCCCGCGATGACATCCGGATGGTCGAACGGGTGGATGAACACCGCACCGGTCTGCGCCGCGTACTCCTGCGCCGCCGCCAGCGTCTCGTCGACGACCTGCCCGTGCAAGCGAACCTCCGCGCCGTACTCCCGGGTCGCGCTGATCTTCGGCAGCGGGGCGCCCTTCGGCATGAACACCGTGGAGCGCACGCCCAGCAGCGACGACGCCAGCGCCACGCCCTGCGCGTGGTTGCCGGCGCTCGCGGCGACGACCCCGGCGGCGCGCTCCTCCGGCAGCAGCCCGGAGATCCGCACATACGCGCCGCGCAGCTTGAACGAACCCGTCCGCTGGAGGTTCTCGCACTTGAAGTGCACCGGCGCCCCGACGAGCTGGGACAGGTGCCTGCTGCCCTCCATCGCGGTCATCCGCGCCACACCCGAGAGCATCTTCTGGGCGCCGCGCACATCGTCGAGGGTGACGGGCCGCAAGGAGTCAGCCGTGCCGTAGCTCATGACTCAAGCATCGCAGTTCACAGGCGGAAACGACCGCAGCGACCAACCACCGAGACTGGTTTCCGCAGCGCCGGTACGGCCCGCCTTCCGGCCGCGTACCCTGTCCCCCAACCCAGCACCCCCTTCATGAAGTGAGCCCCCGGCCATGCCCACAACACCTGAAATGTCGATGGACATGACGACCGTCGGTGACACCGGTCTTCTCGACACGCTGCAGCACGAGGTCGCCGTCTTCGCGCGCCGTGCCGAACAGACCCGGCTCGGCGGCGTCGGGCAGGTGCGCAACTCCATGGACCGCGCCGCGTACCTGCTGCTCAACCGCCTCGACAAGGAAGGCCCGATGGGCGTCAAGGCGCTCGCCGCGAGCATGGGCATCGACTCGTCCACTGTCACCCGGCAGGTGGCTCCGCTCGTCGACACCGGCCTGGTCAAGCGCACCTCGCACCCCGAGGACGGGCGGGCCGTGGTGCTCCAGCTGTCCCCGCGCGGGATGTCCCGCCTGGAGGAAGTGCGCTCCTCCCGGCGGCAGTTGATGGCCGAACTGACCCACGACTGGGCGCCGGAGGAGCGTGAGGCGTTCTGCACGCTCCTCACCCGCTTCAACAGCGCGCTGTCCGCCCGCATGGCCGTCCAGGGCGTCCCCGGCGTCCCGGGTGCGGAGCCCGCCCCCGCTTCCTGACGTCCCGCGCGCGGGAAGCGATCCCGCGCGTGCGCGGCTCTTGACCGACGGCCCGCCCCTGGCCTCATATGAGACCGGGTCCCCGTTCGCCGCATGCGGCAGGGATCCGTTTCCAGGGGGTCGCCGGCAGGCGGGAGGCACGCGATGCGAGTACGGCATGCGGCCCAGGAGGCCCGTCGGGCCCGGGAGTTCGAGGCGTTCGTCGCCGGCGCGAGCGGCCGGCTGCTGCACGCCGCCACCCTGCTCACCGCGGAGGCACCGGACGACAACCCCCGCGCGCGGCGCCTCCTCACCCTGGTCCTCGCGCACACGTACGCGTGCTGGGACCGTCTCCGCGGCGAGGACCCCTACGACCACGCCCGACAGCACCTCGCCACCCGCTTCGCCCACGGCGCCTGGCACCAGTACGGCACCCTGACCCGCACCCGCCCCACCGGAGCCCTGGCCCCCCTCACCCCGCAGGAGCGTCTCATCCTGGTGCTCAGGCTCTACGAGGGCGTCGCCGAGGAACAGGTGGCGGCCCTTCTCGGTGTGCCGTCCGAACGCGTCCGCACGATCTGCGACCGCGCCACGGCGACAGTGCTGCATCCGCCACGGAAACGGCCGGCGGCCGTGGTGGGCGCCGAGGCGGCGACGTCATGAGGCGACCGGGCGGACAGGGTGACGGCGACGGCGTGAGGCCGTCCGTCGACGGGAGGTCCGGATGAACCGGCCCGAGCGGGAGGCCGCCGTACGGCAGATCATGGAGCGGGCGGTGCCGCGGGTGCCGCCGGAGCTGCACGCGGACGTCGTACGCCGTGGCAGCCGCATGCTGCGCCGGCGGACGCTCGCCCGGCGTCTGCTGTGGCTGCTGCTGTTCGCGGCCGTGGTCGGGTTCACCGTCTGGGCGATGACGGCCCAGCCGTGGGTGGAGCCGCCGTCGGAGACGACCCCACCCCTGACCGACTGGTGAGCCCCGGAGCCGCCTGAGCCCCTCGACCACCACCCCATGGGCTCCCTGAGCCCTGCCGGTAGCGGCCCGGTACTAGCCGAGGGCCTGCTGCAGGTCCTCGAGAAGGTCGTCGACGTTCTCGATGCCGACGGAGAGACGCACCAGGTCGGCCGGGACCTCCAGGGCCGAGCCGGCCGCGGACGCGTGCGTCATCCGCCCCGGGTGCTCGATCAGGGACTCGACGCCCCCCAGGGACTCGCCGAGGGTGAACACCTTGGCGCGGTTGCAGACCTCGACGGCCGCCTCCTCGCCGCCCGCCACCTGGAACGACACCATGCCGCCGAACGCCCGCATCTGCTTGGCGGCGACCTCGTGACCGGGGTGGTCCGGCAGGCCCGGGTACAGGACGCGCGTCACGCGCGCGTGCCGGGTCAGCATGTCGGCGACCTTCGTCGCGTTCTCGCTGTGCCGGTCCATCCGCACCGACAGCGTCTTCGTGCCGCGCAGCACCAGCCAGGAGTCGAACGGCCCGGCGACCGCGCCCATCGCGTTCTGGTGGTACGCCAGCTCCTCGCCGAGGTCCCGGTCGCTCACGATCAGCGCGCCGCCGACCACGTCCGAGTGACCGCCCATGTACTTGGTCAGCGAGTGCACGACGACGTCGGCGCCGAGCGCCAGCGGCTGCTGCAGATACGGCGTGGCGAAGGTGTTGTCGACGACGAGCCGGGCGCCCGCGTCCCGGGCGACCTGGGCGACGGCCGAGACGTCGGTGATGCCGAGGAGCGGGTTGGAGGGGGTCTCCACCCACACCGCCTTCGTCTTCGGGGTGATCGCGGCCCGTACGGCGGCCGGGTCGCTGGTGTCGGCGACCGACCACTCCACGCCCCACCGGGAGACGACCTTCGCGAACAGCCGGAACGTGCCGCCGTACGCGTCGTTCGGGATGACGACGTGGTCCCCGGGGCTGAGCAGCGTACGCAACAGGCAGTCCTCGGCCGCCAGTCCGGAAGCGAACGCGAGACCCCGGACGCCGCCCTCCAGGGCGGCCAGGTTCTCCTCCAGGGCGGTCCTCGTCGGGTTGGCGCTACGGCTGTACTCGTAACCGCCCCGCAGTCCGCCGACGCCGTCCTGCTTGTAGGTCGAGACCTGGTAGATCGGCGGGACGACCGCGCCGGTGAGGGGATCGGCGGTGTTGCCCGCGTGGATCGCCAGGGTCTCGAAGTGCTGACTGATGTGCCTGTCGCTCATGGGCATCGAGCGTAGTGCGCCGGAGGGGGAGGTGGGGGACGGCGGGCTGCCGGGCGCTCGCCGGACCCGCCGCGTCCGAGCCCCGACGGGACGTTTTTCCACAGGTGGGTGGAGGGGGTTGGCCAATTGTCGGCGGCGTCTGGAACCCTTGAGACATGGAGATTCTGTGGGTCCTGATGGCGCTGGTCATGCTCAGCTTCGTGCTGCTGCCGTTCCTGCGGCGCAGGCGCGGCATGATCGAGCAGGTCCCGGCGGGCCACCCGGACGCCGCGGACCCGGCGAACTACGGCTTCGTCCGCGAGGAGGAGCTGGACATCCGCATGCCCGGCCCCGACCAGGACCTGCTGGACGTCCTGGGCGTGGTGCAGCGCACGCAGGACTACCGGGCGGCCCAGCAGCTCCTGGCCGGTACGGAGACGGAGGGCGAGGTGCGCTGGCAGCGCGTGCAGGCCTTCGCCGGCGCCGCGGCGCTGGAGCTGCAGCAGCGGCCGGGCGGGGTCGGTGAGACGCCCGGCGGGCAGTGGCTGCGGGTGTGGCGGGCCGAGGCGCCCAAGGACGCGGGCGGCGCGGCGGTGCACGCCGAGTTCCTGGTGCAGCAGGCGTGGCGGACGTCCACGCCGGGCGCGGACGACTTCCGGATCATCATGGAGGAGGCGAGGGACGCCTGCGGCCAGGCGGCGCTGCTCGCCCCCGGTGACCCGATCCCGTACATCGTCGAACTGTCGGTGGCCCGCGGCCTGGACTACTCGCAGGCGGAGTTCGAGCAGCTCTGGCTGAGGATCCTGGACCGTGCCCCGGCGCACATGGGCGCGCATCTGGCGGCCCTGCACTACTGGTGCGAGAAGTGGCACGGCTCGCGGGAGACGGCGATGGAGTTCGCGGAGGCCGCGGCGGCCAGAGCCCCCCAGGGTTCCCTCCTGGCGGCGATGCCCCTCTTCGCGGTGTTCGAGCACCTGCCCGAGGTGAACCTGGTCAGCGGCTTCTACCAGAGCGAGGTCGTGAAGAAGGCGATCCACGGCGCGCTGTTCGCCGTGCACGCAGCCCGCTCCGACGATCCGATGCTGGCGCACGTGCGCCATCTCCTCGTCTTCTTCCTGGTGCGCGCCGAGCGCTGGTCGGAGGCCATGAGCCAGCTGATACACGTCGACGGCCACGTGGGCGCGCTGCCGTGGACGCTGTCCCCGGACCCGGCCGCGGAGTTCGCCGTGTACCGGGCGCTGGCGGTGGCGGGCTACGAGGCGAACGGCGGGAGCCCGGCGACGCTGCCGCACTGAGTCCGGGCCGGAGCCCGCGGGACGCCCCGCACGTTGACGTCCGCGGACCCCCGATCGGAGCCCGCGGGCGGGTACTGCGGGCCCACCGGCGTCGTCACGACCGGCGGCTGAGCGGGGTCGCCGGGGCGTCCCCCCTTACCGGGCTGTGTCCCGCCACCGGCGCCCCTGGTCCGCAGCGGGCGACAACCGTCCCGCATGCGCGACCGCAGCCCGGCTGCGGTGCCTGGGCCGGTCCGTCCCCGCCCGCCGCCCAGCCGCCTCGCGGTCAGCGCTCCGTGCGGGCGGGCAGCCGCCATCCCGGGCGCGGGAAGTGGCAGGTGTAGCCGTCCGGGTAACGCTGGAGGTAGTCCTGGTGCTCGGGCTCGGCCTCCCAGAAGGGGCCGACCGGCTCCACCTCGGTGACGACCTTGCCCGGCCAGAGTCCGGAGGCGTCCACATCGGCGATCGTGTCCTCGGCGATCCGCTTCTGCTCGTCGTCCACGTAGTAGATCGCCGAACGGTAGCTGAGGCCGATGTCGTTGCCCTGGCGATTCTTGGTGCTCGGGTCGTGGATCTGGAAGAAGAACTCCAGGATCGCGCGGTAGTCGGTCTTCTCGGGGTCGAAAAGGATCTCGATGGCCTCCGCGTGCGTGCCGTGGTTGCGGTACGTCGCGTTCGGCACGTCACCCCCGGTGTATCCGACCCGGGTCGCCGTCACGCCCGGAAGGTGGCGGATCAGCTCCTCCATCCCCCAGAAGCATCCGCCCGCCAGCACGGCCCTCTGCGTCTGCGCAGCCATTACGGCCCCTCCAATTTCTGTCAGCTCGGTCGCTCGGACTGCCCGGCTCGCACACCACCGGCATCCCCTGCCCGCTCTCCTCAACGCGCGAGGGTTCCAAGCCATTCCGTGCCCGCCCGCTGCTGCCCGGGGACGGCGTCGCGGACCCCGTCGAGTCCGCCGTCCCCCGCCCGCGTCGAACGACCCCCGCGCGGCGCAGGGCGCCTCAGGCTGACGGCGCCTGGGACTCCGCGCCCGCCCGGGTGGCGTCGGCGCCCCAGTGCGCGAGCAGGCGCAGCGCCTCCGCCGAAGGCGACCCCGGATCCGCGTGGTACGTCACCATCGACTGCTCACCCTCGCCCAGCAGCCGGAACCCCTCGAAGTTCAGCGACAGCTCCCCCACCAGCGGATGATTCATCCGCTTCACGCCGTGGCTCTTCTCCTTGACGTCGTGGGTGGCCCACAGCCGCCGGAAGTCCTCGCTCTTCACGGACAGCTCACCGACCAGCGCGGACAGCCGGGGATCGTCCGGATAGCACCCGGCGTCCATCCGCAGCGCGCACACGATGTCGATCGCCTTCTGCTCCCAGTCCACGAACAGCTCGCGGTAGTCGGGCCGCAGGAACACCAGCCGGGCCCAGTTGCGCTCGGCGACGGGCAGTTCGCCCCAGTCCCCGAAGAGGGCCGCGGCCATCCGGTTCCACGCGAGGATCTCCGCGCGCCGCCCCACGATGTACGCGGGCACCCCGTCCAGCTGGTCCAGCAGCTGCCGCAGCGCGACCCGCGTCTGCTGGGTCCGCACCGCCGGCTTCTTCTTGTGCTTGGGCTTCGCGAGATGGCTGAGGTGGGCGTGCTCGGCGTCGGTCAGCCGCAGGGCGCGGGCGATGGAGTCCAGCACCTCCGCCGAGACGTTCCGCCCGTTGCCCTGCTCCAGGCGCGTGTAGTACGCCACCGACACCCCGGCCAGCTGCGCCAGCTCCTCGCGTCGCAGCCCCGGCACCCGGCGGTGCCGCCCGAAGTCCGGCAGCCCCACGTCCTCCGGCTTGAGCCGGGCCCGCCGGGTGCGCAGGAACTCGCTGAGCTCGGCACGCCGGTCCAGGCCCCCGCCGGGCTCCGGCACGGGTTCGGGCTGTTCGTCCATGCGTCCAGTATTCACGGTCGTACGCACGCGATCCTGACCCCGCCAGTGGTAGGCACGGCGGTCGTAGGCACAGCTGAGGCCTGGGTGGCGAGCGGTCGGTGCGGCAGGCTGGTCGCCGTGCCCGGTCCGAAGGCAGACCGGGCGTACGACCTGCTAGGAGATCCCTGCATGACCACTGGCACGACCACCGTTGCCGCGTACGCCGCTCCCGCTGCCAAGGCGCCGCTGGAGCGCACCACGATCGAGCGCCGCGCGGTCGGCGAGTTCGACGTGCTGATCGACATCAAGTTCGCCGGTATCTGCCACTCCGACATCCACCAGGCCCGGGAGGGCTGGGGCGAGGCGATCTTCCCGATGGTGCCCGGCCACGAGATAGCCGGCGTCGTCTCGGAGGTCGGCCCCGGTGTGACCAAGTTCGCCGTCGGCGACCACGTGGGCGTCGGCTGCTTCGTCGACTCCTGCCGGGAGTGCGACAACTGCAAGGCCGGCCAGGAGCAGTACTGCACCGGCGGCGGCGTGTCCACCTACAACGGCCTCGACAAGAACGGCCGGCCGACCTACGGCGGCTACTCGGAGAAGATCGTCGTCGACGAGAACTACGTCCTCCGCATCCCCGACGGGCTGTCGCTGGACGTCGCCGCGCCGCTGCTGTGCGCCGGCATCACCCTCTACTCCCCGCTGAAGCGCTGGAACGCCGGCCCCGGCAAGAAGGTCGCGATCCTCGGTCTGGGCGGCCTCGGCCACATGGGCGTGAAGATCGCGCACGCGCTCGGCGCCGAGGTGACCGTGCTGTCGCAGTCCCTGCGCAAGAAGGACGACGGCCTGAAGCTGGGCGCCGACCACTACTACGCCACCAGCGACCCGAAGACCTTCGAGGAGCTGGCCGGCACGTTCGACCTGATCGTGTCCACGGTGTCCGCCCCGCTGGACTTCAACGCCTACCTGTCGCTGCTGAAGACGGAGGGCGCGCTGGTGAACGTCGGCGCCCCCGAGGAGCCGATCTCCCTCAACCTCTTCTCGGTGATCGGCGGCGGCAAGACCCTCGCCGGTTCCATGATCGGCAGCATCGCGCAGACGCAGGAGATGCTGGACTTCTGCGCCGGGCACGGCTTCGGCGCGGAGATCGAGCTGATCAGCGCGTCCGAGATCAACGATGCGTACGAGCGGGTGCTGAGCAGCGATGTGCGGTACCGGTTCGTGATCGACACGGCGACGATCTGACGGCCCGCCGAAGGCCGGTGAGCTCGCCGAAGGCCGGTGAGAACGACCCCTTTTCGACCGTGTGACCGGCCTGCTCAAGGGCCCCGGCAGCGCGCCGGGGCCCTTGGGCGTGCGGGGCGGCCTCAGACGGCGGAGAAGGACTCGCCGGGCCCGTAGGACCGCACGAGGGCCCCGCCACCGGGCGCGGGACGTACGGAGTGGGCGCGTCCCCGCCCGGCGACATGGGCACGTCCCTCAGCCGTGACCCGTACGACCGTGTGCTCGTCGACGGCGACCCCGTGCGCCGACCGCCCGTCCGCCACCAGGGCGACCAGCCGCGGCAGCGTCCCCCACTGCGCCGCGTGCACATCCACCCCGAACGGCACCAGCCCGAGCCCCGGCCGTACCTCGATCTCCTCCAGGTCCTCGGCGGTGTCCGGCGGACACACCACGACCCCGTCCGACAGCCACCCCCCGACCACGGAGTCCCGGGCCGCGACGGCGGCCCCGGCGGAGTAACCGGCGTACGGAAGACCGCGCTCGGCGAGCAGCCCGGCCAGTTGCTCCCGGCATCCGGCGAACGCCTCCTGATAGGCCGGCGTCAGCCCGCCGCACACGAAGAGCCCGTCCACGTCCTCGGCCAGCGCCTCCACCTCGAACGGCTGCCCGATGGGCAGCAGCAACGGCACCGGCGTACAGTCACCGGCCTGCCGCAGCACCGCGTCGTACTCAGCGAACTGCTTGGCGCCGTCGCCCTCGTCTACGAGGACGCAGAGGATGCGGGGCACGGCCGCGGAAGCGGCCCGCAGGAACGGCCCGAAGACGGCTTCGGCGGTGGCCTCGTCCCGGCCACCGCCGATCAGGAACACATCACCGCTGCTGTTGTCGTTGTCGTGGCTGGGCACGCGCGCTTCCCCCCGGTCGGTCGGACTGTTCGAGTCAGTAACTCACGAACGGGCCGCTTTCGCCGGAGCATTTTCCACCGGGGCGTTCTCGGCGCGACGGGCTGCGACCGCGGACCGGTCGGCGGCCGGCAGGGCGGCAGTGGGCGCTGCCGCCCTGCCGGGCCTTCCCGGTCGTGGGCGTCGCCCTGCGGCCGGGCGCGGTGCGGCTGGTCAGTTGACGCAGCCGGGGACGGCTCCGGAGGGCCGGCAGTTGTTGGGGGTGTTGCCGGTGACGGCGCCGCCCACCAGGGTGACCGTGCTGCCGGGGTTCTCGTAGATGCCGCCGGCTTCGAGCACGGCGCTGTTGCCCGCCACGAAGGTCTGCGTAAGGGTCGCCGTGCCCGTGCCGTTGTAGAGGCCGCCGCCCTGGGAGCCCGCGGCGGTGACCTTGTTGCTCGAGAGGGTGGAGGAAGTGACGTTGAGCGTGGCGTAGTTGCGGATTCCGCCGCCCTCGTTGTCCGCGGTGTTCCCGCTGATGGCGCTGAGGTTGACGGTCATGGAGCCGGTGAGGTTGAAGAGGCCGCCGCCGATGCCGGCGGTGTTCTTCTGCACGACGCTGCTGCTGATCGTCGCGGTGCCGGTGTTGTAGACGCCGCCCCCCACGCCTCCCATGAGCGGGGCGGAGTTGTTCCGCACGACGCTGGACTGCAGGACCAGGGTGCCGAGATTGTGGATGCCGCTGCCGTGGTCGGCCTTGTTGTCCGACACGACGCTGGAGCGGGCCGTGACGCTGCCGCCGAGGTTGTAGACGCCGCCGCCGCCGAAGGAGGCGACGTTGTCTCTGACGACGCTGCTGGAGATCGTGGTGCTGCTGCCGGTGAGGGAAGCGATGGCGCCGCCCTCCTGAGCGCTGTTGCCGGAAAGGACGCTGTTGTTGACGGCCAGGACGCGGCCGGCGTCGACCAGGACGGCACCGCCGTCCTCGCTGCCCAGGTCGGCGGGGTTGCCACCCCGCAGGGTGACCTTGTTGAGGGTGAGCTCGCCGTCCGTGCCGCCGACCTCGAAGAGGCGGAACTTCGGGGCGCCGGCCGCGGCGGCGCGTTCGATGACGGAGTTGGAGCCGTTGATGATGATGGGCTCGGTGATCACCGGTAGCCCGTTCGGTCCACTGTCGCCGACGGGGGACTGGGCCGTATCGAGGGAGTAGACGCAGTTCGGGGCGAGGTCGATGGTGCCGCCACCGGCCAGGTTGGCCGCGTTGATGGCGGCCACGAGGGCCGCCTCGTCACACATGATCGGTGCGGCGTGGGCGGGGGCGGGGATCGTGGCGAGGCCGAGGGCCAGTCCGGCGGCCGCGAGCGTGCTGCCCGCCTTGGGTGCGAATCGCACGGGAGACTCCTTGTTCCGTGGGGGCCCGGTTGGATCCCCGCTGTGATCAGGATCTCCAGCGCGCGCGGTTCCGCCCTCCGGGACGAGCCAGGGGGGTGAACGCCGGTCTTCGTGCTGTGGCGTCAGAAACCTTGGGCGGGAGGTTCGGTGGCCGCGGGCGCCTCGGCGTCGCGGGCGCCCGCGGTGTCGTCCGGGGACGATGCGATCCGTCCGGCGTCACGAGGCTGGAGCAGCGCCCGCCCACGGTGCGGCTAGTGCCGGGCGCGGAGTCTCAGGCACTCCGCCCGACAGGTGCCCCGTGCCGGCGCGGGCCTCGTTCCGGGGGCTGCCGCCGCCAGACCCCCGCTTCTGCCCTGAACAGGCCTCGTCCCCGGTCGCCGGACGGGCTGCTTGTCCCCTGCCCTCGCGCGGAGAGCAGCGCCGACGGTCCGATGTACGCCCCCTCGTCACCAGCCACCGTCGGGCCGACCGCATCAGCCGGCCCCAGGCCTGAGCAGCAACCGTCCCGTCAGCCCTGGTACGGCGGCGCCATCCCCCACCCCCACTTCGGCACCGGCTGTTCCGCCGGCGGCTTCGCGTCCGGGCCCGAGAAGTACACGGCGAGACGGGTGCCCCACTCGACGTACGCGAGGAAGGCCGAGCGGAACTCCGCGTCCGTGGGGAAGCCGGCCTCGTGGGCCGCGTCCTGGATGAGCTCGACCCAGCGGCGGCGCTGGGGCTCGGTGATGCCGCGGCCGAAGTGCTTGGCGACCATGTGGCTGTGGCCGCCCTGGGTCGCGGAGTAGGCCTCGGGTCCGCCGAAGACCTCCGCGAGCCAGAGGGCGACATGCGCTGCGTGCTCGGGGGCGAGGCCCGCGAAGACCGGGGCCAGGAGGTCGTCGTCGAGCACCTTGGCGTAGAAGACCTCCGTCAGGCGGGAGAAGGCCTCGGCGCCGCCCGCCCACTCGTACAGGGTGGGCACGGCGGAGCCCCGGCCGCGCACGGACGTGGGCTTGTAGTGGCGCATCTCCTCGATGTCGCCGACGTACGGTCGGATCTCCGCGAGGAAGGCCGGGAACAGGTCGGAGGTGCGGAAGCCCTGGAGGTGGTCCTCGGTGGACGTCCAGGTGATGCGCAGGACGAAGTGTGCGAAGTCCTCCTCGCAGCGGGTGAGTTCGTAGTCGACGCAGTGGGGTGAGGCCGCCAGGTGGGGTGCGGCGCGGGTGTAGGCGGCGAGGAACTCCGCGGAGCGCTCTTCGGGGATGCGGTACCGGATGTACTCGATGACTGTGCTGGCTGTCTCGGCGGTCATGGGATCACGCAAGCACAACGGGACGGTGGAGGCTGCCCCTCCGGCGTCGCGTTCGCTCAGCGCTCAGCGGGAGGCTTTTTGGACCTGTCCAAGCCGCTCGCTTTGGCCCTGTCGAGTGGGCCATGGGCCCGGCAGGGTGAGGGCCGGCACGTGCGTCGAGCTTCCCGGAGGTTTCCTTGAGCATCGCGTTCCTGTTGACCGCCCTGGTCGTGGCGGTCACCCCCGGCACCGGGGTGGTGTACACCCTCGCCGCCGGGCTGGCCCACGGCCGCCGGGCGAGCGTGGTCGCCGCCTTCGGCTGCACCCTCGGGATCGTGCCGCACCTGGCGGCCACGATCACCGGCCTCGCCGCGCTGCTGCACACCAGCGCGGTCGCCTACGAGACGGTGAAGTACCTGGGCGTCGGCTATCTGCTGTACATGGCCTGGGCCGTGGTGCGGGAGAAGGGGGCCCTGGCCGTGGAGGGGGCCGGGGAGCGGTCCGCGGCCCGGGTGATCGGCTCCGCGGTGCTGGTCAACCTGCTCAACCCGAAGCTCACGATCTTCTTCGTCGCCTTCCTGCCGCAGTTCGTCCCCGCCGGGGAGTCCGGCTCCGGCTCCGTCGGCGCGATGCTGCGGCTCGGGGCCGTCTTCATGGCGCTCACCTTCGTCGTGTTCGCCGCCTACGGGTGGTGCGCCGCCGCCGTACGCGACCGGCTGCTGGCCCGGCCCGGGGTGATGACCGGGGTGCGCCGGGTGTTCGCCGCCTGCTTCGTGGGACTGAGCGCGCGGCTGGCGGTGGCGTGAGCATGCGGTTCCGGCACGCGGACGCCGTCCGCTCCGACCACCCCGGCCTCACGGCCGGCGCCCTGTACGCCACCGGCGTCGACGCCTCCGCCGACGTCGGCCCGCGTGTAGCCGAGTACACCGCCCGCGCCCTGGAGCGGCTGGCGGCCGGCAGCGAGAGCGGGTTCCCCGAAGTGCTGGCCTGGCGGCGGGCGTTCACCCGGATGGGGCTCCGGCCGACGCAGTACCGGTGTGCCTCGGAGTCGCTGCTGCGGCGGCTGCGGAAGGAGGGGAGCCTGCCGCGCATCCATCCGGTGGTCGACCTGTGCAACGCGATCTCCGCCGCGTACGCCGTCCCGGTGGCGGCCCTCGACGCCGACCGCATCGCCGGTCCGCTGCTGGAGGTGCGCCCCGCGCGCGGCGACGAGGAGTACACGGCCTTCGGCGGCGGCGTCGAGCATCCCGCGCCCGGCGAGGTGATCTTCGCCGACTCGGCCGGACGCTCCCATGCCCGCCGCTGGACCAACCGGCAGAGCGGCCACTCCGCGGTCGGCGCGGACACCCGTCGGATCCTCGTGGTGGCGGAGGCCCTGCACGACGGCGGTGGGCAGACCGTGCCGGAGCTGTTGAAGACCGTCGCCGAGGAGCTGGCCGCGCACTGGCCGGCCGAGCCCACGACCACCGTCCTCTCCTCCGCCGCGCCGGAGTTCGTCTGGCCGGACGGCGGACAGGGGCCCGGGTGACCCGTGGCAGCATGGGCCGGGTGACCGAGAGGGAACAGGCGGCGGGCGTCGGATCCCCGGCCCACGGGTCGGACTTCCTGCAGCTCGACGCCGATGACGCGCCTCCCGGCGGCAAGGCGGACTGGCTGGTGCGGCAGCTGCGGCGGGCGATGGCCGACGGCCGGCTGACGGTGGGCAGCAGGCTGCCGCCGACCCGGGTGCTCGCCGCCGAACTGCGCGTCTCCCGCGGGGTGGTCGCCGAGGCGTACCGGCGGCTGACCGAGGACGGCCATGTCGAAGGGCGCCGGCGCGGCGGAACGGTCGTGGTCGCGGTCTCCCCCGCCGCGCCGCCCGTGCCGGCCGCACAAGGCCCCGCCGTGACGGGCGCGCCGTTCCTCGGGCGACCGGGCGCCGACGTCTTCGACGCGCTGCGCGCCGCCCCCGCCCGTATCGACTTCACGCCCGGCCGGCCCGACCTCACCGCCTTCCCCCGCTCGGCCTGGCTGCGCGCGGAACGGGCCGTGCTCTCCGAGCTGTCCGCCGAGCACCTCGGCTACGGCGATCCGCACGGCGCCCCGGAGCTGCGCCGCGCCCTCACCGGCTGGCTGGCACGCGGTCGCGGCATCCGCGTGGAGCCGGACGAGGTCCTCGTCGTCGCCGGCACCGCACAGGCCCTCACCCTGCTGCACCCGGTCCTGCGGGCCGAGGGCGTCGACGCCGTCGCCGTCGAGGACCCCGGCTCGCTCGGCAGCCGGCAGCACCTGGAGAACGGCGGCCTGGCCACCCCGCCGGTGCCGGTCGACGAGGAAGGCGTACGGGTGGACGCGCTGCGCGCCACCGGCGCCCGCGCGGTGCTGCTCACGCCCGCCCACCAGTTCCCCACCGGCGTGGTGACCAGCGGCGAGCGCCGCCGGGAACTGCTGGGCTGGGCGGCGGACGGCGGCCTGATCATCGAGGACGACTACGACGCCGAACACCGCTACGACCGGCCGCCGGTGCCCGCGCTGCGCGCCCTCCTCGACGACCAGGTCTGCTACCTGGGCAGCGTGTCCAAACTGCTCGCGCCCGCGCTGCGGATCGGCTGGGTGGTGCCGCCGCGCCGCCACCGGGACGCGCTGGTCGACGCGAAACGCTTCACCGACCTCGGCAACGCGGTGCTGCCGCAACTCGTCCTCGCCCGGCTGATGGAGTCCGGCGGCCTGGAGCGGCATCTGCGGATGCTGCGCGGCCGTCACCGGCGCCGCCGCGACGCGATGATCCACGCCCTCGCCGAACGACTGCCGGGCGCGGTGGTGCACGGCGCGGCGGCCGGCCTGCACCTCACGGTCACCTACGCGCCCGACGTCCCGGACACCGAGCTGGCCGCCGCCGCGCTCGCCCGGGGCGTGAAGTGCCAGCCGCTGTCCTGGCACCGCCAACTCCCCGGCCGCCCCGGCCTCGTCCTCGGCTACGCGGCCACCCCGGCCGGCGTCATCCCCGAAGGAGTCGCGGCCCTCGGCGAGGCACTACGCGAACTGACCTGACCCGGGATGACCTGACCCCCCGGACAGGCCTGACCCGCACCGGCCCGAAGCCCGCCGAGCCGACCCGCGCCGCCCCGCCGCACCGCCAACTCCCCGGCCGCCCCGGCCTCGTCCTCGGCTACGCGGCCACCCCGGCCGGCGTCATCCCCGAAGGAGTCGCGGCCCTCGGCGAGGCACTGCGCGAACTGACCTGACCCGGACTGACCTGCCCCCCCCGGACAGGCCTGACCCGCACCGGCCCGAAGCCCGCCGAGCCGACCCGCGCCGCCCCGCCGCACCGCCCACACAGCCCTCCCCCTCACCGGCCCGTGCGGGACGGCTGGACAGACCCGGGGTCCGTCAGGAGACGGCGTTCTCCTTCACCGTGATCTTGCCCTTGCGGATCGTCGCCAGCCGCTGGGCCTTCTTCGCGATCGAGGAGTCGTGGGTGACCATGATGAAAGTCAGCCCGTGCTCCTTCCACAGCGTCTCGAGCACGTCCATGATCTCGTCGCGCATGGACTCGTCGAGGTTGCCGGTGGGCTCGTCGGCGAGCAGCACCTTGGGCCGCTTCACCAGCGCGCGGGCGATGGCCACGCGCTGCTGCTGGCCTCCGGACATCTCACCGGGCAGATGCCCGAGCCGTTCGCCGAGCCCTACGGAGGTCAGCGCCTCGGCGGCCCGTTCGCGCCGCTCCTTCGCGCTCACGCCCAGGGGGACGAGAGCGGTCTCCACGTTCTCCTGCGCGGTGAGCGTCGGGATGAGGTTGAAGGCCTGGAAGACGAAGCCGATGTTCTGGCTGCGCACCTGCGTCAGCTTGGCCTCGGACAGCTTGGCGAGGTCGACGCCGTCGAGCACGACCTCGCCCTCGGAGGGCCGGTCGAGCCCGCCGAGCATCTGCAGCAGGGTGGACTTGCCGCCGCCGGTGGGGCCCTGGATGACGAGCCGGTCCCCGTCCGGGATGGTCAGATCGACGCCGTCGAGGGCGTGGACGGTCTCCTTGCCGCGGGTGTAGCGCTTGGTGACGTCTCTGAGTTCGTACATGGGTCAACTCCTGGGTGTGGTCGGGGCGTCGGGGTGTCGGCGTCGGTCACTCGACGCGCCTCAGCGCGTCCGCCGGCCGCAGTCGGGAAGCCCGCCAGCCGCCGAACGCCCCCGCGATCAGCCCACCGGCCACGGCGAGGCCGACGGCGATCGCCACGGTCGTCACACTCACGGGCGCGGTCAGCACGACGTCCAGCGTCTTCGCGGCCTGCCGCCCGGGGCCGCCGAAGCCCCCGCCGCCGGGACCGCCCTGGCCGCCACCGCCACCGCCGCCCAACTGGGCCTGCAGCGTGGGGCTGATCGCCGTCACGGCATACGCTCCCGCCAGACCGAGCGCGATGCCCAGCGCTCCGCCCAGCAGTCCGTTGACCATGGCCTCCCCGACCACCTGCCGGGTGACCCGTCCGGACTTCCAGCCGAGTGCCTTCAGCGTGCCGAACTCCCGCACCCGTCGCGACACCGCGGAGGAGGTGAGCAGCCCGGCGACGAGGAACGCGGCGATCAGCACCGCGATGGACAGCCACTTGCCGACGCTGGTGGCGAGCGAGGACGCCGTCGACAGGGAGCCGGACACCGTGTCCGCGAGGTCGGCCGACGTCGTCACCGTCGTCCCCGAAACGTTCTTCTGGATCGCCGACTTGACGCTGTCGATCTTCTGGGAGTCGGTCGCCTGGACGTAGATCGTGGTGACCTTGTCCTTGGAGTCGCTGAGCGTCTGCGCCTGCGTCAGCGGGATGTACACGTTGGCGGCCGAGTCACCGCTGTCGGCGGTGGCGATGCCGATCACGCTGAACTTGACGCTCTTGATGGTGACGGTGGAGCCGACCTTGAGCTTCTTCTCCTTGGCGTACGCCGAGTCGAGCACGGCGACCTTGGCGTCGGTCTCCGTGGACTTGAAGGTACGGCCGCTGGTGATCTTGGAGGAGGTCAGCGGGCCGAGCGCCGGCCGGGTCACGTCGGTGCCGTAGACGGAGTAGTTGTTGACGTCGAAGTTCGCGCCGCCGCCCCGTACTTCGCCCTGCGGCTGGCCGCTCCCGCCGCCGGCGCCGCCCGGGCCGCCCTGCTGGCCGCCGGTGCCGTTCTGCTGGAACTGGCCGCGGGTGAACTGGCCGCTGACCTTGATGACCTGGAGGCTCAGCCCGCCGACCGCGTCCGCGACACCGTTCTGCTCGCCGACCTTGGTGACGGTCGAGGCCGACAGGGTCTGGAAGCCCTGCACCAACACGCGGTCACTGCTCTGCTCCTCGCCGGAGTCGTTGTCCTGCGCGTCGAACTGGAAGCGCGGCCGCTCGGAGGCGTTCGCGGTGGGCGAGGCGGCCTTGGTGACCGTCATGTCCGTCCCCAGCCCGTACAGGGACTGCAGGACCTTGTCCTGGGCCTTTCCCATGCCGGAGGACACGGAGGTGACCACGATGACCAGCGCGATGCCCAGCGCGAGGCCGGAGGCGACGACGAGGGCCGCCTTTCTGCGGCGGCGCAGTTCGCGCCTCAGGTAGGTGAAGAACATGCGCCGCAAGCTAGGTACGCACCCTGATGAAGGGATAAGGCGCTGATAAGAGACGGATGAGAAGGCCGTGTCCGGCCCCGGAAACACCGATGCCGCCCCTGGGGGCGGCATCGGTCAGCTGTGACCCGGCTGTCGGGGGAGGGCCGTCAGACGGCCGAACCCGCCTTCCACTGGGCCCAGTCCATGTTCCAGCCGTTGAGGCCGTTGTCCGGCGAGACCGTCTTGTCGCCGGTGTTCTGGACGACCACCACGTCACCGACGATCGAGTTGTTGTAGAACCAGGCACCCGGCGTGTTCGGGTCGTTGGCGCCCTTGGTGTCGGACAGGCCGACACAGCCGTGGCTGGTGTTCACCGAGCCGAAGATGGACTTGGCGCCCCAGTAGTTGCCGTGCACGAAGGTGCCGGAGGTGGTCAGGCGCATGGCGTGCGGCACGTCCTTGATGTCGTACTCGCCCTTGCCGTCGTCGTCGGTGAAGCCGACCGTCGCGCCGTTCATCCGGGTCTCCTTGAACTTCTCGGAGATCACCATCTGGCCCTCGTACGTCTTGTTGTCGGGCGAGCCGGCGGAGATCGGGATGGTGCGGATGGTCTTGCCGTCCTGCGTGACCTTCATCTGCTTGGTCTTCGCGTCGACGTACGTGACCTGGTTGCGGCCGATCTTGAAGGTGACCGTCTTCTGCTGGACGCCGTAGACGCCCTGGGCGCCCTCGACGCCGTCGAGCGCGAGCTTCAGCGTGACGGTGGAGTCCTCCTGCCAGTAGTCCTGGGGCCGGCAGTCCATGCGCTGGGTGTTGAACCAGTGGCAGACGACCTCCTGGCCGCTGCTGGAGGTGACCGTGATGCCCTTCTGGACGGCGGCCTTGTTGGTGATCTCCTTGTTGAAGTTGATCGACACCGGCATGCCCACGCCGACGGTGGAGCCGTCCTCGGGCGTGAAGTTGCCTATGAAGCTGTTGTCCGGGGAGACCGTCGTGAAGGACGCGTTCTCGTGGGCCTCGAGCCCCTTGGAGTCCTTCGCGGTCGCCGCGAGCTTGTAGGTGGTGGAGCGCTCGAGCTGGACGCTGGGCTTCCAGCTGGTCTTGTCGGCGGAGAGCTCGCCCTCGACGGCCTTGCCGTCGGCGGTGGTCATCGTCACCTGGGTGAGCGTGCCCTTGCTCACCGTGACGGCCGCCGAGTTGTTGATGGAGGCGTTGTCCGAGCCGTCCGCGGGCGTGATCTTGATCTGTGCCTCGGAAGCCTTCTGGGCCGCGGCCTCGTCGGCCTTGGCCTGGGAGGAACTGCCGTTTCCGCCGTCGGAGGCGCTGCTGTCGCCGCCGGAACACGCAGAGAGCAACAGAACACTGCCGAGCAGTGCGGACGCGGTCCTCAGACCCCTGCGCCGCCTACTGTTCGTCATCACACGCTTCTCCATCGTTGCCGATTCCCGAAACCCCGAGAGTCCCCGTCAAAGAACATCAACGCTACGACCGGTTCGTCCCGTTCCACATCTTCCTGATGTGTGGGCCACGCCACGTCCGCGGGAGCGGTGGAAACCGCCGAGGCGGAAGGGTCCGCCGGGGCCCGTGGCGCGGGTGTCGGTCAGTGCGCCCCTTGAGACGACGAAACCCCGGCCGGCGGTTGCCGCCCGGGGTCACGAATTCCCCGAGAGGCTCAGCCGATGCCGCCCGTGCGGCCGCCCTCTTCGCCGTCCGCCTCGTCATCTTCCTCGACATCATCCTCGTCGAGGTCCCAGTCCGGCGAGTCAGGGTCGTAGTCGATCGGCTCACTCGACCAGGAGGCCTGCTGGAGTTCGACCCCCGGCACCTCGCTGACCAGGTCGAACGGGTCGACGAGATAGGCGAGGGCCTCGGCGGTGTCTTCCGTCACAGCGCTCTCGGCGTGCGCCCGCTCGCTCTCCGGCGCCTCCGGGTCCGCCGCGATCCGCCGCAGGGCGGCCTTGGTCACGGCGTCCTCGTTCTCGATCTCGAGGACAAGCTCGACGCGAAGCCGGACATATCGGGATGTCTCTTCAGTGCTCATGCCCGGAGCGTACGGCTCTCGCCTCCCGCAACTTTCCCGCGACCCGCGCCTTTCATTAGCATCTGCCCACACGGCCAATTCGCCAGCGCCACAAGGGGATCGATATTCCGTGTCATCCGCTCGCCGTCCGTTGCTGACCGCCACCGCCGCGGGGACCCTGCTGGGTGCCCTGTGGTTCGTCCCGAACGCCAACGCGACCCAGGACGCCCCGGTGAGAACGGACGTGACGCCGCAGGCCACGACCCAGGCGCGGGCCGCGGACACGACGGCCACCAACACCTCGGCCGACACCGACGGCGTCCGCCTCGCCGACACCGGAAGCTTCGACACCACCCCGTACGTGATCGGCGGAACGACGCTGCTCGCCCTGGGTGCGGGGTTCGTGGTTTATTCCGTTCGCCGCGAACGCCTCGGTCTGTGAATTGATTTGACGCTTACTTGACCCAACCTTCATAGTCCGCTCATGAAGAGATCTTGGGGGGCGCGGCTGTGTGCCGTGACCGTGGTGAGCACTCTCTCGCTCGCCCTCATCAGCGGCTGTTCGAGCGACGGGTCGAAGAAGGACAAGGGGTCCAAGGGTTCCGGTTCGGGGACCGGTTCCGCCGCCTCGTCGTCGGCCCCGGCCGCCGCCGCGCTGACCGCGGCCGAGCTGGAGAAGCTGCTTCTCGCGCAGGGCGAGGTCAAGGGGTACAAGGTCGCGTCGGGCGACGACACCCTCCCGAAATCCAAGGCCGAGGTGAAGACGGACAAGGCGGCGTGCGACCCGCTCGCCTGGGCCACGGCCGCGCTGGCGCCGGGCGACACGGACGCGAACGCCAGTAACACCGTCTCGGAGGACAAGGCGTCGAGCGCCACCAAGTCCCCGGCGGACCTTGCGGAGGCCTTCAACATCGACATGACGTTCGTGGGCCTCTCCTCGTACGCGGGTGACGGCGCCGAGAAGGCCATGAAGGCCGTCTCCGACGGCGTGACGGCCTGTGCCGGCGGGTACGGCCTGGCCGCCGGGGGCGAGAAGTCCAAGGTCACCAAGGTCACTTCGGAGAAGGGCACGGGAGGCGGCGACGAGGCGATCGCGTTCGCCGAGGACGTCGACATGGACGGCGAGGGCACGGCCACCTTCCACACCGAGGTGATCCGCAAGGGCAACACCATCGCCACGTTCTACACGGTGAACTTCGCCGCGCTCGCGGGCGGCGACAAGACCGAGATCCCGGCGGCCGTGGTCCAGGCGCAGGTCGCCAAGCTCAAGTAGTCCTCGCTCGGGTACGCACATCGACACCGGGGCCCTGCCGTCACCCACGACGGCAGGGCCCCGGCCCGTCTGCTACCGCAGCGGCCCGGTGACCGTCTCCACGGCCGCGACGAGCCGCCCGTCCCGCACGAACGCGTCGGCCGCCGCGAGGTCGGGCGCCAGGAACCGGTCGGGACCGGCACCCTGAACTCCCGCTTCCCGTACGGCGTCGAGGACCGCCCGGGTCGCCGGCGCCGGCGTGAGCCCCTCGCGCAGCTCCACGGCGCGCGTGGCGGCGTACAGCTCGACGGCGATCACGCGTGTGAGGTTGTCGACGGCGGTGCGCAGCTTGCGCGCCGCCGACCAGCCCATCGAGACGTGGTCCTCCTGCATCGCGGAGGACGGGATCGAGTCCGCGGAGGCCGGTACGGCCAGCCGCTTCAGCTCGCTCACCAGCGCGGCCTGCGTGTACTGGGCGATCATGAGGCCGGAGTCGACGCCGGCGTCGTCCGCGAGGAACGGCGGCAGCCCGTGGCTGCGGTTCTTGTCCAGCAGCCGGTCGGTACGGCGCTCGGCGATCGAGGCGAGGTCGGCGGCGGCGATGGCGAGGAAGTCGAGGACGTAGGCCACGGGGGCGCCGTGGAAGTTGCCGTTGGACTCGACGCGCCCTCCCCCAGTGCCGAAAGCCTGGGAGGTGCCCCCAGGCAGGACGACGGGGTTGTCGACGGCCGAGGCGAGCTCCCGCTCGGCGACCAGCCGGGCGTGGGCCATGGTGTCCCGTCCGGCGCCGGCGACCTGCGGGGCGCAGCGCACCGAGTAGGCGTCCTGGACGCGGGGCGCGTCGTCCTGGTGGTGCCCGGTCAGCCCGGAACCCTTCAGCACGGCCAGCATGTTGGCGGCGCTGGCGCCCTGCCCCGGGTGCGGGCGGATGGCGTGCAGCTCGGGCGCGAGGACCTTGTCGGTGCCGAGGAGGGCCTCGAGCGAGAGCGCCGCCGTGACGTCGGCGGACTTGTAGAGGGTGTCGAGGTCGTCCAGGGCCATGATCAGCATGCCGAGCATGCCGTCGGTGCCGTTGAGGAGGGCGAGCCCCTCCTTCTCGCGCAGCTCGACGGGCGCGATCCCGTGCGCGGCGAGCAGCTCACCGGCGGGCCGTACGACGCCGTCCGGGCCCTCGGCGTCCCCCTCGCCCATGAGTGCGAGGGCGCAGTGCGAGAGCGGGGCGAGGTCGCCGGAGCAGCCGAGGGAGCCGTACTCGTGGACGACCGGGGTGATGCCGGCGTTCAGCAGGTCGGCCATGGTCTGCGCGACCTCGGGCCGTACGCCGGTGTGCCCGGAGCAGACGGTCTTGAGCCGCAGGAACATCAGCGCCCGTACGACCTCCCGCTCGACGCGCGGCCCCATGCCGGCGGCGTGCGAGCGGACGATGTTGCGCTGGAGCTGCGCGCGCAGCTCCGGGCTGATGTGCCGGGTGGCGAGGGCGCCGAAACCGGTGGAGACGCCGTAGACGGGGTCGGGCTTGGCGGCCAGCGCGTCGACGATCTCGCGGGCCGCGGCGAGGGCCGCCACCGCCTCCTCGGACAGCTCGACCCGGGCGCCGCCGCGCGCCACGGCGAGCACGTCGGACGCGGTCACCCCGGAAGTCCCCACCACCACAATGTGCATATCCATATTCAGGAGCGTACGCAGTGAAGACGAAGATGTCACCAGTGGGGGCGGGGTTCGCCCCTTACCGACAGGTCACCGTGTCAGTGCCGCCCACGGAAGCGCCGCCGCTCGGCCGACGGCCCCCGGGGCGGCTCGTCGGCGAGGCGGACGACGGGGTCGTCGGGCCCCTGCCGCCCCGCGACGACCGGCCGGACGGCCCGTAGGGCCTTGGCGCGGTACTGGGCGGCGTCGGCGAGCCGGAAGAGCCGGCGGGCGGAGCGCACGGGCCCGATGGGGTCCCCGGTGGAGGCGACCCCGCAGGCCACGCCCTCACCGAGCTCCAACTCGCCGGCCCGGCGGCAGAGTTCTTCGGCGACCTTGACGACGTCGTCGGCGGGCGGCCCCACGGCGAGCAGACAGAACTCGTCCCCGCCGAGCCGCGCGGCCAGCGCCCCCGGCAGCATTGCCCCGCACAGCGACAGCACGGACCCGAACCGCTCCAGCAGCCGGTCCCCGACGGCGTGCCCCTGGGTGTCGTTCACCCGCTTCAGCCCGTTGAGGTCGCACACCACCAGGCTCACGACCTCCCCCCGCGCCCGATGCCGCTCGACCGCCTCCTCCAGCCGTACGTCGACGGCGCGGCGGTTGGCCAGGCCGGTGAGGGCGTCGGTGAAGGCGAGCCGACGCGCCTCCTCCAGCCGCTCGGTCTGCGCGATCCCGGCGGCGACGACGGCGGCCAGGACGGTGGCGAAGTCGGCGTCGGCGCGGTCGAAGACGGGGGTGCCGGAGGAGCGGGCCACATACAGCTCGCCCCAGGCGCGGCCGTGCAGCACGATCGGCGCGACGACGCAGGAGCCGCGTCCGCGCCGGCGCAGGGCGGCGACCCTCCCCCAGCTGACACCGGGAGGCGCCCCCTGATGGCGGTGGCCGGGCCGCCCGGCGGCGGGCCCGTCCGCCGTCTCCACCCACGCGTGGGGCTCGCCCCCGGACACCCAGCGTTCGTGCAGGAACTCGGTGATCTCCGGGAACTGGTGCACCGGGTAGGCCTCGCCCTCCGGGAACTCTTCCTCGTCGGGCGCCCGGTCCCCCACGTTGACGAGGACCCGCAGCCGCCCCAGTTCCCGCTCCCACACCGAGAGCGCGGCGAAGGCGCCGGCCAGCGCCCGGCACGCCCCGAGCGCCGCCGCACGCCACGACTCCCGGGGCGTGTGCGCGGCCGCCATCCCCTGCGCCAGCGCCACCACGGCCGCGAGGCGTCTGTCCTCACCCATCTCACCAGGCTAGGGATATTTACTTACAAACGGGACACCAGGTGGGCGGTGGAGTGTCGGTGGTACCGCGTCCCCTATTCAGGGGCGCCGAGGGAACTCACTCCCCCGGCCACTCCGGCTTCCGCTTCTCGTTGAAGGCCGCGACCCCCTCCGCCCGGTCCCCCGAGAAGGCCACCGACCGCCAGGCCGCGTCCTCGACCTCCAGCCCGGCCCGCAGATCCAGCCCCTGCCCCAGCCGCAGGGCCCGCTTGGCCGCACGCAGCCCCACCGGTGAGTTGGCCCCGATCCGCGCGCCCAACGCCAGCGCCTCCTCCCGGTCCCGCCCCTCCTCCACCAGCACGTCCACCAGCCCCAGCTGCCGCGCCTCCGCGGCCTCCACCCGCCGCGCGCTGAAGATCAGCTCGGCCGCCCGGGCCGCCCCCACCCGCCGGGGCAGCAGCTGCGTACCCCCGCCCCCCGGAATCACCCCGACCGACACCTCGGGCAACCCCACCACCGCCGTGCGGTCGGCCACGATCACGTCGCACGCGAGCGCCAGCTCGAACCCGCCCCCCAGCGCGAACCCGTGCACCGCCGCGACCGTCGGCACCGGCAGTTCCAGCACGCCGGTGTACGCCCCCCGCGCCACCGGCCGCTGCCGCACCAACTCGGCGTCGCTGAGGGAGTTCCGCTCCTTCAGGTCGGCCCCGACGCAGAAGGCCCGCTCATGCGTCGAGGTGAGGACGACCACCCGTACGCCCTTGTCGTCGCCCAGCGCCGTACAGGCCGCCCCGATGGACCGGGCCATCTCGGTCGACACGGCGTTCATGGCCTTGGGCCGGTCGAGGGCCAGCTCCGCGACATGCCCGTCCCCGTGCCGCCGCACCAGCACGAACTCCCCGAACCGTTCCTCGCTCATGACACCCTCCGGTTAACGCGGGTTAACTACCTGGCTCGCCCGATCATCGCAGCCGGGCGGGACCGGGGAAAGGCCGAACCGGGGAACGAGCGGCCGGAGAGACCGAGGGGACCCCCCGTCAACCCGTTCGAGTGACATCTCGCCCGACTCCGCCCGCACCGCCCACGGAAGCGCATAACGTGCGTCCGCCACGGCGCGGAGGGGGCGCAACCACCTCGGGGAGGGAGCGCGATGACGACCACACCGGTGAAAACGCAGACCGGGACCTACGGATATCGAGGCGAGGCGGGCGGGGAACCCACGGACCCCGAGCCGACCGCCCTTCTCCGGACCCCCCGCACCCGAGGCCGGCACCGCCGCCCCCGCCCCCGCAAGGTCCTGTTCGCCGCGGGCGGCCTGGCCCTGGCGGCCGGCGCCCTGAGCCTCGTCCGCCTGACACCGGACCCGGGCGTGGGAGGCCTGGGCACGGCGGAGGCGGAACCGCGCATGGAGCCCACCGCGGACACGACCCGTGCGGCCGCCACGGCGGACCCGACCCCGGAGGCGGCACCGACGGCCCCCGCGCCCATGGGCAGCGGCGCCCCGACCGCGTCCCCGACGACCCCGGTCCGCACACCGAGCGGCCCCTACGCGGCCTCACTCACCCCGTCCCCACCACGAACGACCGCACCTGCCCCGCCGACCACGCCCCCGGCGACCACCGCCCGACAGCCGAGCACACCCACTCCGACGCCGGCACTGACACCCACACCTGCACCCGCACGTACACCGGCACCGACCCCCACCACCGCCGTACCCGCTCCGCAGCCGGAGCAGCCCGGCATCTGCGTACCGGTGATCGGCCTGTGCGTGGACCCGCTCAGCGCCCCGCGCTGACGGGGCTCACTCGTCGCTCACTCGCTCCCGTTGCCCCGCCGGGTGAGCAGCCAGGGCTCGACCACGCCGAGTCCGCGCACGGGCCGCTGCCACATCGGCTGGAGCGCGAACCGGTAGACGGGCGGTTCCTTGCCCTCCTTCTCGGCGGCAGCCGCCTCCTCCGCGGCCTCCGCCTCGGAGGAGGGTGCGTCGCCGGTACGGATGAGCTCCTCGGCGAAGGCACTGTCGACGAGGACGGCGTCCCGTGGGGCTATCGAGGTCAGCCGCGAGGCCAGGTTGACGGTCGTACCGAACACATCGCCCATCCGGGTGGTGACGGTGCCGAAGGCCATGCCGACGCGCAGCTCGGGCATGGTCTCGTCGTTGCTCATGGTCTCGACGAGACGCAGGGCGATGTCGGCGGCGGTCCCGGCGTCGTCGGCGGCGTAGAGGACCTCGTCACCGAGCGTCTTGATGAGCCGCCCGCCGCGCGCGGCGACGAGGTCGGCGGCGGTGGTCTCGAAGGCCTCGACGAGTTCGCCGAGCTCCTCCTCCTCCATACGACGGGTCAGGCGCGTGAACCCGACGAGATCCGCGAACCCGACCGCGAGCCGCCGGTCGACCATCTCCTCGTCGTCGGCGGCCTGGACGACGCGCCCGGCGGAGGCGGCGAGCTGCCGACGCCACACGTAGACGAGGAACTCCTCCAGCTCGGGCAGCAGCAGCTCGACGATCGGATAGGTGACCTCGGTGCGGGTCATGCCCGGCTCGGGGGGCTCGGTCAGCCCCTCCAGGAAGGAATCGATCTGCCACTCGGCCAACCGGGCGGTGGTCTGCCCCGTGGACCGCGCCACCTGCACCGCCATCGCCTCGCTCAGCAGCCCCGCCTCGACGAGACCGGCGAGCCGGCGCAGGGCCAGCACGTCGGCCTCGGTGAGCGCCTTGGCCTGCCCGATGTCGGCGAAGCCCATCGCCCGCCAGAAGCGGGACGCCAGCTCCATGGAGACGCCGGCGCTGCGGGCCGCCTGAAAAGGGGTGTAGCGCCGCTCGGCGCCGAGGATGAGCTGCTCGAGACGCAGGGCGAGCGGGTCGTCGCCGGGTTCGGCGGCCTGTGGGTCCCCCCGCTCGAGCGAAGCCGAGAGTGGCGGAGGGTCAATCCGGCCGTCCGCGCCCGCGCCGGAGCCCGTGTCGTCGACGGTCACGCCTGCTGCCCTTCCGATCTATCGCGGTCAGGTATCGACCGGCCTCAACTCTACGGCAGGTGTGCGCCAGCTCACTCCGTTAGGTGGAGCAGGGGTCTCCGACGCCGGGGACTCCGCCCCCTGCACCCCCAGCGGGCCCGACTGGGGCCCCCGCCCCCAGCCCCCGCACCACCTGGGCACTCCCCGCCCCCCGTACCCCGCACCCACCACTCGCCAGGGCACCGCCCCCGATCCACACCCCGCTGGGGGCTCCGCCCCCAGACCCCCGGCCTATGCCCACCCACCACCCGACTCGCTCGAACAAGAAGCAGCCGCCGCAGCCCACAGCCCACCCCGCCCGCCGGTCCCTGACGAGCGCCACACAGGCATCTCACCCCGCCCGCCGGTCCCTGACGAGCACCGCACAGGCATCTCACCCCGCCCGCCGGTCCCTGACGAGCGCCACACAGGCATCTCAGCCCGGCCGACGGTGCCCAACGAGCGCCGGTCAGGTACCTCAGCCCGTCCGGCGTTTGAGGACGAGGCCCGTTCAGGGCCGAAGCGGGGTGCGGGGCGGCAGCCCCGCAGGGGGCGCAGGGGCGCAGCCCCGCACGGGGTCCAAGGGCGGAGCCCCGGGGACGATGGGGCACAGCCCCGCACAGAGTCCAAGGGCGGAGCCCCCCGCAGGGGCGGAGCACCTCACGCAGGTCGCAGGTGCACGATGTCCCCCGCCCCCACCGGCTCCCGCACCCCCTCCCCCGTCGCGATCACCAGCCGCCCGTCCCCGTCCACAGCCACCGCCTCCCCCACAACAGCCCGCTCCCCCGGCAACTCGGCCCGCACCACCCGCCCCAACGTCGCGCACCCCGCCGCATAGGTCTCCTGCACGCCGCTCACCGCAGGATCACCCCCGGCCCCCCGCCACCGCCCGTACCACTCCTCCAACGCCCGCAGCACAGCCCGAAGCAACGGATCCCGATCCGTACTCACCGCCCCGGCCAGCGCCAGCGACCCCGCCTGCGGCACCGGCAGCTCCTCGGCCCGCAACGTGACGTTGACGCCGACGCCCAGCACCACCCCGTCCGCCCCGACCCGCTCCGCGAGGATCCCCCCGGCCTTGCGCTCCTCCCCGCCGACGGTCACCAACAGGTCGTTCGGCCACTTGAGCGCCGTATCCACCCCCGCGGCCCGCGACAGCCCCGTCGCCACCGCGATCCCCGTCAGCAGCGGCAGCCACCCCCACCGCTCCACGGGCACCTCGGCCGGCCTCAGGAGCACGGAGAAGAAGATCCCGGACCGCGCGGGCGCCGTCCACTGCCGGTCGAGCCGGCCGCGCCCGGAGGTCTGCTCCTCGGCGACCAGCACAGCCCCCTCCGCCGCCTTCCCCGCGGCCGCCAGAGCCACGAGGTCGGAGTTCGTGGACCCGGTCCGCTGCACCACGTCCACCCCGGTCCACAGCCCTCCCTCCCGCACCAGCCCCCGGCGCAGACTCGCGGCGTTGAGGGGCGGCCGTTCGAGATCGGCCCACCGGCTGCTGTTTGCTGAGTTTCCTGATGCATCTCGCGGCGTCATGCAAGCCACCCTAGGTGTGGTAAACGCCGCACTGCCGATGCAGAGGCACACCACTACGCTACGGATGAGTAACCGTCCCCCCTTTTGAGCAGGCAGGGAGCCGCATCCCGATGTCCGAGCCGGAAGAGATCGACATCCACACGACCGCGGGAAAGCTCGCGGATCTCCAGCGCCGCGTTCAGGAGGCGACGCACGCCGGCTCCACACGTGCCGTCGAGAAGCAGCACGCGAAGGGCAAGCTGACGGCCCGTGAGCGCATCGAACTCCTCCTCGACGAGGGGTCCTTCGTCGAGCTGGACGAGTTCGCCCGCCACCGCTCCACCAACTTCGGCCTCGACAAGAACCGCCCCTACGGGGACGGGGTCGTGACCGGATACGGGACCGTGGACGGCCGGCCCGTCGCCGTCTTCTCCCAGGACTTCACCGTCTTCGGCGGCGCCCTCGGCGAGGTCTACGGCCAGAAGATCGTCAAGGTCATGGACTTCGCGCTGAAGACCGGCTGCCCGGTCATCGGCATCAACGACTCCGGCGGCGCCCGCATCCAGGAGGGCGTGGCCTCGCTCGGCGCGTACGGCGAGATCTTCCGCCGCAACACGCACGCCAGCGGTGTCATCCCGCAGATCAGCCTGGTCGTCGGACCCTGCGCGGGCGGCGCGGTCTACTCCCCCGCGATCACCGACTTCACCGTGATGGTCGACCAGACCTCGCACATGTTCATCACCGGCCCGGACGTCATCAAGACGGTCACGGGCGAGGACGTCGGCTTCGAGGAGCTGGGCGGCGCCCGCACCCACAACTCCACGTCCGGTGTGGCGCACCACATGGCCGGCGACGAGAAGGACGCCATCGAGTACGTCAAGCAGTTGCTGTCGTACCTGCCGTCGAACAACCTCAGCGAGGCCCCGGTGTTCCCGGAGGAGGCGGACCTCTCCGTCACCGACGAGGACCTGGAGCTGGACACGCTCGTCCCGGACAGCGCGAACCAGCCGTACGACATGCACACGGTGATCGAGCACGTCCTGGACGACGCCGAGTTCTTCGAGACGCAGCCGCTGTTCGCGCCGAACATCCTCACCGGCTTCGGCCGCGTCGAGGGGCACCCGGTCGGGATCGTCGCGAACCAGCCGATGCAGTTCGCGGGCTGCCTGGACATCAAGGCGAGCGAGAAGGCCGCGCGCTTCGTGCGGACCTGCGACGCCTTCAACATCCCCGTCATCACCTTCGTCGACGTCCCGGGCTTCCTGCCCGGCGTCGACCAGGAGCACGACGGCATCATCCGCCGCGGCGCCAAGCTGATCTACGCCTACGCGGAGGCGACCGTCCCGCTGATCACGGTCATCACCCGCAAGGCCTTCGGCGGGGCGTACGACGTCATGGGCTCCAAGCACCTGGGCGCCGACCTCAACCTGGCCTGGCCGACCGCCCAGATCGCCGTCATGGGCGCCCAGGGCGCGGTCAACATCCTGCACCGCCGCACCATCGCGGAGGCCGAGGCGAACGGCGAGGATCTGGAGGCGGTGCGCGCCCGGCTGATCCAGGAGTACGAGGACACCCTCCTCAACCCCTACATCGCGGCCGAGCGCGGCTACATCGACGCCGTGGTCATGCCGTCCGACACTCGCCGCCACGTCGTGCGCGGCCTGCGTCAACTGCGTACCAAGCGGGAATCCCTGCCTCCGAAGAAGCACGGCAACATCCCCCTGTAAGGAGCCGCTGTGATCAAGGTCGTACGGGGCAACCCGACCCCTGAGGAGCTGGCCGCCGCACTGGCGGTGGTCAGGGCCCGCGCCGCGGCGGCGTCCACCACGCCACCCGGCGCACCGACGACGAAGGACGCCTGGTCCGACCCGTCGCGCATCGCGGGACACCGGCTGCCGCGACCGGGCCAGGCGTCCTGGGCCCGCACGTACTGGCCGAGCTGAGCGCAGCCCACCCGGGGGCGCGGGACCGTATCGACATGCGGCTCCGCGCGGCGGCGCGACAAGCCCCACCGGCCCGCGGTCGGAGAACCACCGACTGCGGGCCGAATACGCCGAATACACCGGATACGCCGGATACGCCGGATGCACCGGATGCGCCGAAGACATTGAGTACGCGTACTCAGGCGGCCCGGCGGCAGCCTCCCGCACCCTGGAACCATGCTGTGGTCCGACCCCGAGAACGAGCCGCCCAAGGAACTGCGCGACATGCAGGAGACCTTGCGGCGTCTCGGCCTCTTCCTGGCCCTGGCCATGATGCTGGCGATGATCGTGATCGGCCTCGGATGACGGAACCTGCCCGGACCGGCGTCAGCGCTACGCTGAGCCCATGACTGATCAGCCGCGCCGTCGACTCGTGCTCGCCTCCCAGTCCCCCGCCCGGCTGGGTCTGCTGCGGCAGGCCGGGCTCGACCCCGAGGTGATCGTGAGCGGGGTCGACGAGGACGCCGTCACCGCCCCCACCCCCGCCGAGCTGGCGCTCGCCCTCGCCGAGGCGAAGGCCTCCGTGGTGGCGGCGAAGCCGGAGGTCATGGGTGCTCTGGTGATCGGCTGCGACTCGGTCCTCGACCTGGACGGCGAGGCCCTCGGCAAGCCCGCGGACGCCGAGGAGGCCACCGCCCGCTGGAAGGCGATGCGCGGCCGCGCGGGCACGCTCCAGACCGGCCACTGCGTCTACGACACCACCAGCGGGCGCTACACCTCCGGCGTCGCCTCCACCGTGGTCCGCTTCGGGGAGCCGACGGACGAGGAGATCGCCGCGTACGTCGCCTCGGGCGAGCCGCTCTACGTCGCCGGGGCGTTCACCCTCGACGGCCGTTCGGCCCCGTTCATCGACGGCATCGACGGCGACCACGGCAACGTCATCGGTATCAGCCTGCCCCTCCTGCGGCGGCTGCTGGCCGAACTGGGGGTCGGCATCACGGAGTTGTGGGCGCCGTCGGCGGAGTGATCGGGGCGGGACCCTCGTTCTTCGGCCCGTCGTCCTGTGATCCGCCGTCCTGCGGCCCGCCGTCCCTGGATCCGCCGTCCTGCGGGCCGGCGTCACGGGGTTCCGCGGCGCCCGCGCCCTCCTGCCGGTCGTAGCCCATCAGCAGCAGCACGATGAGCGCGAGCACGACCACCATGAACAGGAACGCCGGCCAGCCCACGAGCCCCCAGACGAACGCGCCCAGCAGGCCGTGCACCACCGCGGCGCTGATCAGCAGGACGCGGCCGAGGCCGGCCGGCGGGCGGCCCCGCAGCGCCACCAGCAGGGCGACCAGACCGCACAGGGCGAAGTAGAGACCGAAGACGATCCCGCCGATCTTCGAGGACGTCGACATCGTGTCCGGGTCCAGGCCCGCCAGGGACATGTCCTGCCGGTCCACGACGATCCCGAGGAACCAGTTCAGCGCGGCGACACCGAGTGCCTCCGCGAAGAGCACGACCGCCACGATCGCTGCCACCGGTCTGCGCACCACCGGTCCCCACCCACTTTCGACCCAGCCCCGAGCAGGACTGCTGTTACCTCAAGTACGTTCGAGACATCGTGAACGCTACTAACGGGTAAACCCCGGGACAAGGGTTCCGGCCGCAGCAAAGAATCGTTGGGCCATTCGTAGGGACTCCACAAAGAAACAGAGTGGGCCGCAGCACGCCTTCACAGAGACCTTGACCACAGTGGAGGGCTAGGGTTTCCGGGAGGAGTGCTGCGTACGGCGGTACTACAAGGGATTTCGCGGTCGAGTGAGCCTCGCATCACGCTCCGTGTGGGCAAGCTCACCTTTGGGGACGGGTCGAAGTGCCGTGTCGGCAGTCCCTAAACTCGGCTTGTTTCAAGGAGGGAGCCTCAATCGTGCGCAAGGTGCTCATCGCCAACCGTGGCGAAATCGCAGTCCGCGTGGCCCGGGCATGCCGGGATGCCGGTATCGCGAGCGTTGCCGTGTACGCAGACCCGGATCGGGACGCTCTGCATGTCCGCGCCGCGGATGAGGCGTTCGCCCTGGGCGGTGACACGCCGGGCACCAGCTATCTCGACATCGAGAAGGTGCTGAACGCCGCGCGTGAGTCGGGCGCGGACGCCATCCACCCCGGCTACGGCTTCCTCTCGGAGAACGCCGAATTCGCCCAGGCGGTGCTGGACGCGGGCCTGATCTGGATCGGCCCGCCCCCGCAGGCCATCCGCGACCTCGGCGACAAGGTGGCGGCCCGCCACATCGCCCAGCGCGCGGGCGCGCCCCTGGTGGCCGGTACGCCCGACCCGGTGTCCGGCGCCGAGGAGGTCGTGGCCTTCGCCAAGGAGCACGGCCTGCCGATCGCGATCAAGGCCGCCTTCGGTGGCGGCGGGCGCGGTCTGAAGGTGGCCCGCACCCTCGAAGAGGTCCCCGAGCTGTACGACTCCGCGGTGCGCGAGGCCGTCGCCGCCTTCGGCCGGGGCGAGTGCTTCGTCGAGCGCTACCTGGACAAGCCGCGGCACGTGGAGACCCAGTGCCTGGCCGACAGCCACGGCAACGTGGTGGTCGTCTCCACCCGTGACTGCTCGCTGCAGCGCCGCCACCAGAAGCTGGTCGAGGAGGCCCCGGCGCCGTTCCTGTCCGACGAGCAGGTCGCGGAGCTGTACTCCTCCTCCAAGGCCATCCTGAAGGAGGCCGGCTACGTCGGCGCCGGCACGGTGGAGTTCCTCGTCGGCAACGACGGCACGATCTCGTTCCTCGAGGTCAACACCCGTCTCCAGGTCGAGCACCCGGTCACCGAGGAGGTCGCCGGCATCGACCTGGTGCGCGAGATGTTCCGCATCGCCGACGGCGAGGAACTCGGCTACGACGACCCGCCGCTGCGCGGCCACTCCTTCGAGTTCCGCATCAACGGCGAGGACCCGGGCCGCAACTTCCTCCCCGCCCCCGGCACGGTCACCACGTTCGACGCGCCGTCCGGCCCGGGCGTGCGCCTAGACGCGGGTGTGGAGTCGGGCTCGGTCATCGGTCCGGCCTGGGACTCCCTGCTGGCGAAGCTGATCGTCACCGGCCGCACCCGTAAGGAGGCCCTGCAGCGGGCCTCTCGGGCCCTGGCCGAGTTCCAGGTCGAGGGCATGGCCACGGCGATCCCGTTCCACCGCGCGGTCGTCACCGACCCGGCGTTCGCCCCCGAGCTGACCGGCTCCACCGACCCGTTCACGGTCCACACCCGCTGGATCGAGACCGAGTTCGTCAACGAGATCAAGCCCTTCACCGCCCCCGCCGACGCGGAGACGGACGAGGAGCCCGGCCGCGAGACGGTCGTCGTCGAGGTCGGCGGCAAGCGTCTCGAGGTCTCCCTGCCGTCCTCCCTCGGCATGTCGCTGGCCCGCACCGGCCTCGCGGCGGGCGCCAAGCCCAAGCGCCGCGCGGCGAAGAAGTCCGGCCCCGTCGCCTCGGGCGACACCCTCGCCTCCCCGATGCAGGGCACGATCGTCAAGGTCGCCGTCGAGGAGGGCCAGGAGGTCCAGGAGGGCGACCTGATCGTCGTCCTGGAGGCCATGAAGATGGAGCAGCCGCTGAACGCGCACCGCTCCGGCACGATCAAGGGCCTGTCCGCGGAGGTGGGCGCGTCGATCACGTCCGGCGCGGCGATCTGCGAGATCAAGGACTGACACACCGGGATCGAATACGGCGTCGAGGCGCTCGGCGGGCTGGAGCAACGGCCCGCCGGGCGCCTCGCCCGTTGTGCGCGGCGCGCGGCCGGCCGGAAGCGTGCCGGGTGATCACCAGACCCGCGGGGTCGCATCCGGTGGTGGCAGGCAGGGCGAAGGAGATCGGGGGATGCCGGGCTACGGGCCGGAGACGAACCCGGCCACGTCGACGGGCGGGGTCGCGGTGATCGGCGGCCGCCCGGTGCCGAGGGCGGCTGTCCCCCAAGGGCCCGGCTTCCAGGGGCCCGGCTTCGAGGAGCGCGCCATGACGGCGACGGACTCACCCGCCGCACGTCCGCCCCGCTGACTCCGTGGCGTCCCCGGGCGTCCCGTCGGACGGCTTCGCCGCCCCTGGGGCGACGGTACGGCCCGCGCGCCCACCGCATGAGGCCTGCGTACGGTCCTCACCAGCACGTCGGCCACAGGGCGCAGGTTGGTCGCTCGGGGTCGCCGTCGCACCGGTACGGGGTGCCGGCGGCGGGCTCAGCGGCGGCGGAGGTCGGCCACCCGGGCCCGCTCCCCGCCCGGGGGCTGTTCGCCGAGGACCGTGGCGGCGCGCAGGCCTGCCGAGGCGCCCGGGACCTGGCCGCGGCGGGGGGCCGGGAGAGGCACGTCCCGGCGCTGCTGCTGGCGGCGCGCCGGGACCGCTTCACCCCCCGGGTTTCCCTGCGCCCCGGCCACGGCGATCTGCACCCCCTGGTCCGCCAGGGCCTGCAGCTCGGTCTGGGCGCGGTCGTCGTGGGCGGGCGGCTCGTCCGTGACCAGGCGGGTGATGACGTCGGTCGGGACGGTCTGGAACATCGTGTCGGTGCCGAGCTTGGTGTGGTCGGCGAGGACGACGACCTCGGCGGCGGCCTGCACGAGGGCCCGGTCGACCGATGCGGAGAGCATGTTGGACGTGGACAGGCCGCGTTCGGCGGTCAGTCCGCTTCCGGAGAGGAAGGCCCGGGAGACGCGCAGGCCCTGGAGGGACTGTTCGGCTCCGCTGCCGACGAGGGCGTAGTTGGAGCCTCTGAGGGTGCCGCCGGTCATCACGACCTCCACCCGGTTGGCGTGGGCCAGCGCCTGGGCGACCAACAGGGAGTTGGTGACGACCGTGAGGCCGGGCACCCGGGCGAGCCGGCGGGCCAGCTCCTGGGTGGTGGTACCCGCCCCGACCACGATGGCCTCGCCCTCTTCCACGAAGTTGGCGGCGAGGTCGGCGATGGCGGTCTTCTCGGCGGTCGCGAGATGGGACTTCTGCGGAAAGCCGGACTCCCGCGTGAAACCGCCCGGCAGTACCGCACCGCCGTGCCGGCGGTCGAGGAGTCCTTCTGCCTCCAGTGCGCGCACGTCCCGCCGTACGGTCACTTCGGAGGTCTGGACGACGCGGGCGAGCTCACGGAGCGACACGGCCCCGTTCGCTCGCACCATTTCGAGGATCAATTGGCGACGTTCTGCAGCGAACACGAAACTGACAGTAACGCGGGCGACCGTCTGCTTTCAGCTCTTTGCGCCGAATAGCAGAAGTTGTTCGCACAGTGGGGCGCGAGGTGGTATAGGAGCCTAGTTCCGGCGCCTATGCCACCCGCACGGGCCACAACTCCCCGTGACCAGCGGGAAGTTGCCGCCGGCCGCCCGAGAGGGCTAGGGCCTGTTGCGAAAGTGGCGCCTGCCGCCCGACGCCCGGCACGCACTCTCGCCGCACCGCCCGAAAGCCCGAGTACGCCCAGTACGAGGGCTTCCGGGCGGCACGCCGAGAGCACGCACCGGACGCCGCGCGGCCGCCCTTCGGGCGACGACGCCACTTTCGCAACCGGCCCTAGAGCTCGCCGCCCGACTTCCTCGTGTGCAACTGCCGTGCCACCTCGGCGATCGAGCCCGAAAGGGACGGGTACACGGTGAAGGCGTTCGCGATCTGTTCGACCGTCAGATTGTTGTCGACGGCGATCGAGATGGGGTGGATCAGTTCCGAGGCGCGCGGCGCGACGACTACACCGCCGACGACGATCCCGGTGCCCGGCCGGCAGAAGATCTTGACGAAGCCGTCGCGGATGCCCTGCATCTTCGCGCGCGGGTTGCGCAGGAGGGGCAGCTTGACCACCCGCGCGTCGATCTTGCCCGCGTCCACGTCGGCCTGGGTGTAGCCGACGGTGGCGATCTCGGGGTCGGTGAAGACGTTGGAGGAGACGGTCTTGAGGTTGAGCGGGGCCACCGCGTCGCCGAGGAAGTGGTACATGGCGATACGGCCCTGCATGGCGGCGACGGAGGCGAGGGCGAAGACACCGGTCACGTCACCGGCCGCGTACACGCCGGGGGCCGTCGTCCGGGAGACCTTGTCGGTCCAGATGTGCCCGGACTCGCGGACCCGGACGCCCGCCTCCTCCAGGCCGAGGCCCGCGCTGTTCGGGACGGCGCCCACGGCCATCAGGCAGTGCGAGCCGGTGATGACACGGCCGTCGGCGAGGGTGACCTCGACGCGGTCGCCGACGCGCTTGGCGGACTGGGCGCGCGAGCGGGCCATGACGTTCATACCGCGACGCCGGAAGACGTCCTCGAGGACGGCGGCGGCGTCCGGGTCCTCGCCCGGCAGCACGCGGTCACGGGACGACACGAGGGTGACCTTGGAGCCGAGGGCCTGGTAGGCGCCGGCGAACTCGGCGCCCGTCACACCCGACCCGACCACGATGAGCTCCTCGGGCAGCTCACGGAGGTCGTAGACCTGGGTCCAGTTGAGGATGCGCTCGCCGTCGGGCTGGGCGTCGGGCAGCTCGCGGGGGTGACCGCCGGTGGCGAGGAGGACGGCGTCGGCGACGAGGGTCTCCTCGGTGCCGTCGGCGGCGGTGACCACGACCTTGCGGGAGCCGTCGAGGGCCTGCATGCCCTCCAGCCGGCCCCGGCCGCGCAGGACACGGGCGCCCGCGCGGGTGACGGAGGCGGTGATGTCGTGCGACTGGGCGAGCGCGAGCCGCTTCACCCGTCGGTTGACCTTGTCGAGGTCCACGCCGACCACCCGGGCGGCCTGCTCCAGCGGCGGGGTGTCGTCGGCGACGATGATCCCCAGCTCCTCGTAGGAGGAGTCGAAGGTGGTCATCACCTCTGCCGTGGCGATCAGGGTCTTCGACGGCACGCAGTCGGTCAGCACCGACGCCCCGCCCAGACCGTCGCAGTCGACGACGGTCACCTCCGCGCCGAGCTGCGCGGCCACCAGCGCCGCTTCGTAGCCGCCGGGTCCGCCACCGATGATCACGATCCGAGTCACGTACCCCATTGTCCCGCACGCTTCAACGTACGACTGCCTCGGGGGGCCGGGCGGCGGTACCGCCAGGTGCCGCAGCGACGCCGGACGACGCAAGTGACGTCCGTTCGAGCTGCCGTACCCTCGTCGCATGTCGCTCTACGCCGCGTACGCCGGCAACCTCGACGCGCGGCTGATGACCCGCCGCGCCCCGCACTCGCCGTTGCGCGCGACGGGCTGGCTGAACGGCTGGCGGCTCACCTTCGGCGGCGAGCACATGGGCTGGGAGGGCGCCCTGGCGACGCTCGTGGAGGACCCCCTCTCCCAGGTCTTCGTCGCGCTGTACGACCTCGCGCCGATGGACGAGGACTCGCTGGACCGCTGGGAGGGCGTCGGCCTCGGCATCTACCGCCGGCTCCGGGTACGGGTGCACACCCTGGACGGCGAGACGGCCGCCTGGGTGTACGTCCTGAACAGCTACGAGGGCGGCCTGCCGTCGGCCCGGTACCTCGGAGAGGTCGCGGACGCGGCGGAGTCGGCCGGAGCACCACACGATTACGTGATGGAGCTACGGAAGCGTCCCTGCTGAAGGCACCCGACCTAGACTTGGTCGGGACCGACACACGGACGGGAGGGCGCGATGACCGGCAGGACCGCGTACACGGTCTACTACACCGAGCAGGCGGCAGCGGCACGGGACCGACTCGACGAGCAGCAGCGCGCCGCCTTCGACAAGGGCATCACGATGCTGGCCGCCGACCCCTTCCCGGACCTGTCCCGGCCGATAAGCTCCACCGGGGACGACCGGACCATCCGGCTGACGCAGAACATCCTCATCGAGTACACGGTCAGCGTGGGCCGACTGCTGATCTTCATCATCGAAGTCTTCAACGACAAGGACATCTTCGTCACGGGCGAGTGACGCCCGGCCTCCGCCCCTGGTTGGAAACGACAAGACAACGATCGCCATCCCGTGGGCTCCGGCATCTACGCGCGTAGGCAGAGACCGGCTACCCTCATCGGCGTGAACGCATCTCTTCTCCCGGACGACATCCAGGGCGACCCGTACGCCGCCGCCGACGCCGCCGCCGCGCGACTGCGCGAACTGACGGGCGCCGAGACCCACGACGTCGCCCTCGTGATGGGCTCGGGCTGGGCCCCGGCCGTGGACGCACTGGGCGCGCCCGACGCCGAGTTCCAGGTCACCGAGCTGCCCGGTTTCCCGCCGCCGGCGGTCGAGGGGCACGGCGGCAAGATCCGCTCGTACAAGATCGGCGAGAAGCGCGCGCTGGTCTTCCTGGGCCGCACGCACTACTACGAGGGCCGTGGTGTGGCCGCCGTCGCGCACGGCGTCCGTACGGCGGTGGCGGCCGGCAGCAAGACGATCGTGCTGACCAACGGCTGCGGGGGTCTGCGTGAGGGCATGCGGCCCGGGCAGCCGGTCCTGATCAGCGACCACATCAACCTCACGGCGACCTCGCCGATCGTCGGCGCGAACTTCGTCGACCTCACCGATCTGTACTCGCCGCGGCTGCGGACGCTGTGCAAGGAGATCGACGCCACGCTGGAGGAGGGGGTGTACGCGCAGTTCCCCGGCCCGCACTACGAGACCCCGGCGGAGATCCGGATGGCCCGGGTGATCGGTGCCGACCTGGTGGGGATGTCGACCGTCCTCGAGGCGATCGCCGCACGGGAGGCCGGTGCGGAGGTGCTGGGCATCTCCCTCGTCACCAACCTCGCCGCCGGCATGACCGGTGAGCCGCTGAACCACGAAGAGGTCCTCCAGGCGGGGCGGGACAGCGCGACGCGGATGGGGTCCCTGCTGGCGCAGGTGCTGGGCCGCCTGTAGGGCCTCTGCCCCCACGACCCCGCCAGGGGGCTCCGCCCCCTGGCCCCCGCCTGCGCCCACCACCCGACTCGGTCGGTCAGGAAGCACCACAACCAACCACCCCGGACCACCCCGTCCGGCATCGGCTTTCGAGCGCCGGCCGGGCGATCGAGCCTGTCCGGCGTTTTCTTGAGAACGCGTTTTCTTGAGAACGAGGCCCGTCCAGGGCCGAAGCGGGGGTCCGGGGGTGCAGCCCCCGGGGGCGGGAAGGGTAGGGGCGGCGGGGGCGAGGAAACTCACCACACTCACGAGAGGTTGACCGACCGTGCACCACGATCTCGACGATCTCCTCGTCCGCGCCCAGTCCTGGCTGGCCGAGGACCCCGACCCGGACACCCGCGAGGAACTCGCGAAGCTCCTCGACGCCGGCGACCGCGCCGAACTCGCCGCCCGCTTCTCCGGCACCCTGCAGTTCGGCACCGCCGGCCTCCGGGGCGAGCTCGGCGCCGGCCCGATGCGCATGAACCGTGCCGTCGTGATCCGCGCCGCCGCCGGCCTGGCCGCGTACCTCAAGGCGAAGGGCGGGCAGGACGGCCTGGTCGTCATCGGGTACGACGCCCGCCACAAGTCCGCGGAGTTCGCCCAGGACACGGCCTCCGTGATGACGGGCGCGGGCCTGCGCGCGGCCGTGCTGCCCCGCCCGCTGCCGACCCCCGTCCTGGCGTACGCCATCAGGCACCTGGGCGCGGTCGCCGGCGTCGAGGTCACCGCCAGCCACAACCCGCCCCGGGACAACGGCTACAAGGTGTACCTGGGCGACGGCTCGCAGATCGTCCCGCCGGCGGACGCGGAGATCGCCGCCGAGATCGCGGCCGTACGGTCCCTCGACGACGTCCCGCGGCCCACCACCGGCTGGGAGCTCCTGGACGAGTCCGTCCTCGAGGCCTACCTCGCCCGCACCGACGCCGTACTGGCGGAGGGCTCCCCGCGCACCGCCCGCACCGTCTACACGGCGATGCACGGCGTCGGCAAGGACGTCCTGCTCGCCGCGTTCGCCCGTGCCGGGTTCCCGGAGCCCGCGCTCGTCGCCGAGCAGGCGGAACCCGACCCGGACTTCCCGACCGTCGCCTTCCCGAACCCGGAAGAGCCCGGCGCCATGGACCTCGCCTTCGCGAAGGCCCGTGCGACCGACCCCGACCTGGTCATCGCCAACGACCCGGACGCCGACCGCTGTGCCGTGGCCGTCAAGGACGGCGGGGAATGGCGGATGCTGCGCGGTGACGAGGTCGGCGCGCTGCTCGCGGCCCATCTCGTCCAGCGCGGGGCGCGCGGCACCTTCGCCGAGTCGATCGTCTCCTCCTCCCTCCTCGGCCGTATCGCCGAGAAGGCCGGGCTGCCCTACGAGGAGACCCTCACCGGCTTCAAGTGGATCGCCCGCGTCGACGGCCTGCGCTACGGCTACGAGGAGGCGCTCGGCTACTGCGTCGACCCCGAGGGCGTGCGCGACAAGGACGGCATCACGGCCGCCCTGCTGATCACCGAGCTCGCCTCCCAGCAGAGGGAGCAGGGCCGCACCCTGCTCGACCTGCTCGACGATCTCGCCGTCGAGCACGGCCTGCACGCCACCGACCAGCTCTCGGTGCGGGTGGAGGACCTCTCCGTCATCGCCGCCGCCATGCGACGGCTGCGCGAACAGCCGCCGACCGAGCTCGCCGGTCTCGCCATCACCCGCGCCGAGGACCTGACCCGGGGCACCGACCAGCTCCCGCCCACGGACGGCCTGCGCTACACCCTCGACGGCGCGCGCGTCATCGTCCGGCCCAGCGGTACGGAGCCGAAGCTGAAGTGCTACCTGGAAGTCGTCGTGCCGGTCGCCTCGCACGACGGTCTCCCGGCGGCCCGGGCGAGGGCGGCCGAGCTGCTCGCGGCCGTCAAGCGGGACCTGGCGGCGGCCGCCGGTATCTGAGGCGTACGCGAGGGGTGCCTCCGGCCGACGGCGGGTGGCACCCCCACCGGGTGATCGCGCGGGACGGCGGGCGTTCGGTGGGTCTGCGGCCTGTGGGCAGCTCAGGTATGTACGGCTCCCGGAACCGCAGCCCACCCAGCCCCGGACACATTCCTCCGGCGGCCCCGGCGTCCGGCACAAGCCCGCCGCCCCCGCAGCTCCGGGTCCCGGCGCCCCCACCTCACCCCACAGCCAGCAAGATCCCCAGCACCACAGCTCCCGCGACCGCCGGCCCCACGATCTCCCACGCCCACCGCACGGTCACCTCTCCCTGCGCGCTCTCCTCCTTCTGCCGCACCTCCCACAGCTCTCGCAGCTCATGCATGATCTTGTCGCTCTCGGCCCGCACCGGCCCCTCCGGGAGCGCGGCGCCCGAGGCGGAACCAGGGCTCCCGAAGCCTCCGAGGCCGCCGAACCCGCCGAGTCCCCCGGCCCCCCGGCCACCGCGTCCCCTGGCTCCCCGGCCACTGCCCCCCTGCCGCTCGGCGGCCCGCTCCGCCTCGATCCGGGTCTCCTGCCGGACCGCCTTCTTGCGCGCCCGCAGCGAGACGGGGATCGACCACAGCTGGTACTTCTTCCCCGAGGTGGCGACGGCGTCGTTGGTGTAGCCGGACCGCAGCGAGGCGACCTGCCCCCAGGGCAGCACGATCACCCGGAAGGGATTGCGCACCCGCAGCCGGTCCTGTCCCGCGAACACGGCCGGCCGCAGCGTGAACGCGACGATCAGCGGCACCAGCAGGATCAGCGTCGCGAGCGCGAGCCAGGGCGTGCGCCCGTCCCCCGCGACGATCGCGTCGATGCCGAGCCAGCCGACGAGCGCGAGCAGCAGCACGCCGCCGGCCATGCCCGCGGGCGACCGGTAGATGCGGTCCTTGGACTCGGGGGCCGGGGGCTGCGGTGCTGGTGACTGGTCTTCCGGGCTCGTCATGGTCCCGATTCTGCCGCAGCCCGCGACGCCGGGCCGACCCGCCCGTCCCCGTGGGGGATCCGTCCCCGCTCCTGTCGAAGGGCAGCCGTCGGGGTGTACAGCCGCTACGCGCGTAGATATGCTCGTCTGGTGACCATGCCCACCAATGCACCCACCGCGGCCCACGCCCTCGCGGACGTCACCACGTCCGACAGCACGCTGCGCCGCTTCCTCCACGGGCTGCCCGGCGTCGAC